>JAFRNK010000066.1 GCA_017430225.1 Clostridia bacterium
TCAAGCCTGAAAATGAAACAATTTCCGGTGGCAATGGCGAAGGGGTCCCACCTGTTCCCATTCCGAACACAGAAGTTAAGCCCTTCAGCGCCGATGGTACTTGGCTGGACACGGCCCGGGAGAGTAGGTCGCCGCCGGAATTTATTCCTCAGTAGCTCAATGGCAGAGCATTCGGCTGTTAACCGAAGGGTTGTAGGTTCGAGCCCTACCTGGGGAGCCATAGAAAAGACCGAGAGTTTCAAGACTTTCGGTCTTTTTTCATGCTTTGAATCCCGGTGAAATTATCAGTTTCAAGACGCTTATGGAATACAGATGATATGCAGAATAATATGCAAAAGCCCACCAAAAGGTGGGCATGGTTTGAACTATCTAATACAGCTCAACAATAACGACAATAGTTACGGCATATTGGCTGAGAAAGGCAGTCATCACACCTTATGCGGTTTGTCGGCGTAATAGTCAGTGCGGGGGATCCATTTGAGAAAATTGACGATTTCCATATCCCAGTAGCGCCATTCATGTTCGAAGCCGTCGACAGGATGCCAGGTGAAATCGGCGCCGAGTGCCTTTGCGTCCGTAACAAAGTCCTCTACCCGCTGGTAGAGATGATCCTGCTTCCCGCAGCAGATGTATCCTTTGGGGAGCATAGCGCCTTCCTTAAGGCGGGCCTCCAGTTCATAGATCGGCTCAATGGCGCGGCGGAACATATCGGCGACGGAATTGGGATCAAGGTCTTTCTGGCGCTTTCTGTCAGCGCGGCCGAAGACGCCGGGTGACATGGCGCCGAACGCACAGTAGCGGGCAGGATTGGTCAGGGCATGGGCGAGCGTGCCGTAGCCGCCCATCGACAAACCGGCGATATACGTGTCTTCCCGGCGCGGTGAAACGGGGAACATGTGGTTGATGAAATCGGGAAGTTCCTCGTTCAAGATCAGCTGCTGTACCCTGTTCTGTACATGTTCTCCATGGCCGTGAGGAACCCCTCGGATATCAACGACCCGTCGATCGTGTGGATCCCGAAGAATTTCACACTGGACAACTTTGGGGACGCGCTCAAGTCCATGAACTACTGGAAAGCCTTCACCGTCAGTATGACGCTGAGCATTGTGTGCGGGTTTTTCGACGTATTCTCCTGCGCCATCGCCGGCTACGGCTTTGCGCGGTTCAAGTTCCCCGGCAAGAACATCCTCTTCCTGATCGTGGTGTTCACGATCGTTGTTCCCTCCCAGACCCTGATCCTGCCGCTGTATTCCAAGTGGCGCTATGCTGACTTCGGCGGGCTGGTGAAGCTGTTCACCGGACAGGATTCCATCAACCTGATCGGCACGCTGTGGCCGATGATCATTCCTTCCGTGCTGGCGATGGGCGTCCGCAGCGGCCTGTACATCTTCATCTACCGGCAGTTCTTCATGGGCCTTCCGGTTGCGCTGGAAGACGCGGCCTATATCGACGGCGCCGGCCCGTATCGCACATTCTTCAGCATCATGCTGCCGAATGTCAAAAACGCGATCATCACCGTGTTCCTGTTTTCCTTCGTCTGGAACTGGGGTGAATACTACCTGACCAAGCAGTTCCTGGGCTCCGACAACCGTTCCATCATGACGGCGCTCTCCATGCTGCGTATGGACCTGTCCCAGGTCTCCGCCCTCGCCGGTGTTCAGCTGGGCACCAACCCCGAAAAAATCGTTACCAGAATGCAGGCCGGCTGCTTGCTGACGGCCGCGCCCATGCTGATCGTATTCATCTTCACCCAGAGCTTCCTGGCCGATTCCATCGAGCATATTGGCATCAAGTGATCAACCAACCCGGATCCAAGGCGTCATGCCTGATCAATACACAATATTATTTAGGAGGTAGACCCATGAAAAAAGTCCTGTCTGTCGTTCTTGCCCTGGTGATGCTCCTGAGCCTGTGCGCGATTCCCGCTCTGGCCGAGGACACCATCAACATCATCTGGTATAACACCGAAGACAACTACAAGAGCAGCCTCGAAGCGAACCCGAATCACTTTGACCCCGTATGGAGCGTGATCCCTGAGTTTGAAGCCGCGACCGGCGTCAAAGTAAACGTCATCGCCGTGGAATGGGGCGACATGATCAACACCGCTGCGACCCGCGTCGGCAACGGCGAACCTGTCGACCTGGTCCAGGCCAACGACCAGTCCTTCCCGGTTTATCCTGCCCGCAAGATCGTCCAGCCCATCACCCAGTATCTGGATCTGAGCAAGGACTGCTTCTATGACAGCGTGACCAACGCCTTCACTTTCGGCGGTCAGGCTTATGCGGCCGGCAACGACGTTTCCCCGCTGGTCATGTACTACAACGTGGATATGTTTGAAGCCAACGGCGTCGACCTGCCCCGTGACCTGTATGAAGCCGGCGAATGGACCTGGGAGAACTTCCGCCGCGTGGCCAAGGAACTGACCGTTGATACCGACAACGACGGCGAAGACGACCAGTTTGGCTTTGGCTACTGGGATACGGACTATGTCTCCTTCCTGGCTTCCAACGGCACCAGCAACCTGATCTACAACGATGACGGCACTATCTCCACCGGTTACCTGACCGAAGCCGGCACCCAGACCATGACCTTCCTGCAGGAGTGCTACACGGTTGACAAGTGCATGTGGCCCAACAGCGGCGACGATACCTTCACCTCCGGCTGGAACAACGGCAAGCTGGCCATGAGCCTTGAATTCGCCTATGCTTACCTGAACAAGCAGATCAACGGTGAACTGCCCTTCGAAGTTGACTGGGTTCCCATGCCCCAGGGTCCTTCCGGCGCGGGCGACACCTGCCTGGCGGGCGTGACCGGCTGGTGCATCGGCATCACCTCCGCGCTGCCTGAAGCCGCTGCCAAGTTCATCGAGATGAGCGCTGAAATGAAGCTGGCTGCTGACAACGCTGTGAACGTGGAACGCTATGGCGAAGCCAACGTGGCCAAGATGAACGAACTGGCTGGCAAGGCCCACTTCGTGCCGATCGGCATCGATCAGTACTGGGACAACAACTGGACCGTCTTCACCGGTCTGCGCTCCAACGAGCCCGTCGTCAACTTCCTGACCAAGGCTGAAGAGCAGATCAAAGCTGGCTATGAATCCACCATGAGCAACTGATCGCCGGTTAACAAACGATTGATTTTATCCAACAGCGGAGCCACTGCCGACGGCAGCGGCTCCGCTCCGTATCAGAAAAAAGGAGGAGCAGAAGTGAAATTGAGCAAGTTGCTTATCTCTATCGGAGCGGGGATTCTGGTCACCGCACACTTATTCGGCGCTGCTGCCGGTGAGGTTCTGCTCCACGAGAATGTTGATTTTCCATCCAGCAGCGCGTGGGATATCCATGAGGCGCAGTATACGATTTTTGCCAAGCCGCCCAAGGGCTGGGTCGGCGACGTGATGCCGATGGCGAGTGACGAGGAGTCGGGCGAACTGCGGCTGTTTTATCTGCAGGACTGGCGTGACGGCGCGCCGACCTACCATCCCTTCCATAGCTTTGTCACAAAGGATTTTGTGCACTACGATTATCTGGGGGAAGCGATCCCCACGTCCAATATAAACCATTATGATCTTGCGCTGGGCACAGGCTCAGTGACAAAGATCGGCGACACTTATCACGCGTTCTACACGGGAAACAACCCGCGCTTTTTCAGCCAGGGAAAGCCCCGTGAGTATATACGTCATGCCGTCAGCCAGGACGGTGTGCATTTTACGAAACTGGAAGACGAGACCTTTACGTCCTCCCCTTCTGACGGCTACAGCATTGAAGATTTCAGGGATCCGTTCCTTTTTTACAATGAGGAAGCGGAGGAATACTGGCTGCTGATCACTTCGGTCAGAAATGGCAAAGCGGCTGTCGCCCGCTACTCTTCGAAGGATCTGTCCTCCTGGCAGCTGATGGAGCCTCTGCTTCTGCCCGGCACGACCAGCTGTGAATGCCCGGATCTGTTCAAATGGGGCGACTGGTGGTATTGCTTCTATTCCACCGACTGGGTGACCCGCTATATGCGCGCGCCTTCTTTGGAAGGCCCTTGGGAGCATCCGCCTATGGAAGCTTTCGACAGCCATGCGTTCTATGCTGCCAAGACCGGCGTACTGAACGGTAAGCGCTATCTGTGCGGATGGATCGCGACACGTGGCGGATACTCAGGCGAATTTGCCGATACTTCCGTCTGGGACTGGGCCGGGAACCTGGCGGTATTTGAATTGGAGCAGGATCAGGATGGTTGGCTTTCCATCCACCTCCCCGACACGATTCGCGCTGCCTTCGGCGACGCTGTTCAGCTGAACGGCATGCTGATCTCCGCGGAAGGAAGCGCTGAGGGAGACAAAGTCGTCATCTCCGCTGACCGGGACGGCGGCGGCGTCGTGTTTGAAGCCCTGCCGGACGTGCCCGTTCTGATCTCGACAGATGTAACGATTTCCGATAACGCCCGCGGCGCAGGATTCTCCTTTGGCAGCGCGAACTACTACCGCGCCCTGGCCGTGGAGCTGGATATGAAATTCGGCTTGCTGCGCTATGATTCGTCCATTGTGGCGAGAATGCGGTACGCCATTGAGAACAGCCATATCAGCAGAAGGATCAATACCGAAAAACGGCAGTACCATCTCGACATCCTGATCGACAACGATGTGGCCGTGTTCTTCCTGGACAACCGGGAAGCGCTCTCTACCCGCATTTACCGGATGCCGGGAATGCCGTGGGGCGTGTATGTGAGCGATGGGGAAGCCTGTTTCGATCACCTAACGATGCGGCTGCTCAAGAGTGAGTGATGATGATTCAGGCGAGTCAGATGCTGGAGGAAGCCAACCGGTACATCGGGCAAAACAGGGATAAAGCGGAGACCCGCTATCGGCCGCGTTTTCACGCTGCGCCCCCGATCGGGTGGGCGAATGATCCTAACGGCTTCTTCTTTGACGGGAAATGGTATCATCTGTTCTATCAGCATTATCCCTATGAAGCTAGGTGGAACGACATGCACTGGGGTCATTGGCGCTCCCGGGATCTCGTGGCATGGGAAGATTTGCCTGTTGCAATGGCGCCGGATATGCCTTATGATGAAAGCGGGTGCTTTTCCGGCACCGCGCTGCCTGACGGTGAGGGCGGTGCTCACATCCTGTATACCGGTGTGAGCGAAAAGGGCGGACTTCAGCAGCAATGCTATGGCCGCTTCGACGGGAAAACGATCGTGAAATCAGCGTCAAATCCTGTCATCGCGTTCTCCCTTCTCCCGATGGGCTATATCAGCAAAGACTTCAGGGATCCCAAACTGTTCAGGACTCATGACGGGTATCGCGCGGTGATGGCTGCCAAGCATTCGGATGGCGGGAGGCTGGTCTGCTTTTCGTCCCCCGATCTCAAGCAGTGGGATTACAAGGGCGTTTTTTGCCTCACGGACGGCCCGATGCCCGAGTGTCCGGATGTTTTTCAGCTTGACGGGAAAACGGTAGTGCTTTATTCCCAGATCCCCTGGAATCCGAAACCCATGGAGAACCGGAAGCCTGTTCTGTATTCCGTAGGGTGTACTGATCCCGATTGCATGCGCTTCGAAGGCGGGTCCTGGCGGAGATTGGATCACGGCAAAGAGTTCTATGCCGCCCAGACGTGCGTAGGAGCAAACGGTGAACGAATCGCCATCAGCTGGATGGCCGCGGGGGAAGCAAAATATCCCACTGCAGCAATTGCTTATGGCTGGAGCGGGATGATGACCCTGCCGCGAGTGCTGCGGCTGGAGGGCGATCGGATCGTACAGACGCCCGTGCAGGGACTGATATCGATCAGAAAAGAAAAAATGCAATTCTGGGCTGAACTGAACGATAATCAGGTTGCTTTGACCGGTGTGGGAGCCAGGCACGCTGAAATTCATTTGTGGGCCGATGTTTCCCGGGCGGAAACGATGACCCTGAATGTGATGGAGGACCGGAACGAGCGGGTTTCACTGATATGGCGTGATGGTACCCTCGTTCTGGACCGTGCGGCTGTTGCCTCCCATGGAGCGGAACAGTTTATTCCGGAAGTATCCATGCCCCTCAAAGCGCGTCAGGGCTGGATTGATTTGACAGTCTATGTGGATAACTGCTCCGTCGAAGTTTTTGCCGACGGCGAAGTCATGAGTGCGCTCGCTTTCCCCAAGGGGGAGGCGTACGGCCTGTCCGTATCCGCCAAAGGAACGGCAAGCGCGGAAATCGATTGCTGGAATCTGGCGTGATTGTGTTCCGCAGGTGTCGTCTGAAACCAGTCTACGGGGAAACAATAATATGATCGAATGAGGTTTAGAAGATGGTTAATCACAGCTTGATTTTCGCCAGAGCATATGAAAAGGAAGAGGGGAGCAAGATCCCTGCCTCTTCCCGTCCCATTTTCCATCTCACACCCTGGATCGGATGGATGAACGATCCCAACGGATTTTCCTATTACCACGGGCAGTATCATATGTTTTACCAGTATCATCCTTATGATACCGAATGGAACGCCATGCACTGGGGACACGCTGTGAGCCATGACCTGCTGCACTGGACATACCTGCCCGCTGTCCTGGCGCCGGACTCGCCATACGATTCCTTCGGCTGTTTTTCCGGCAGCGCGATCGAACTGCCGGACGGGCAGCAGCTGCTGATGTATACCGGCGTACGCAAGGAAGGCGGCGCCAAGGGCAAAGACTACCAGACCCAGTGCATCGCCGTGGGCGACGGACTGGATTATAAAAAGTTCAAAGGGAATCCGGTGCTGGGTGCTTCAGATCTGCCGGAAGGCCTGAGTCCTCACGACTTCCGCGATCCTAAGATCTGGCGCACTAAGGACGGCGGCTACCGCTGTGTTATTGGCGCACGCCGGATGGACAAGCGGGGCGTTCTGCTGCTGTACAGCAGCGAGGACGGCTTCTCCTGGAAGTTTGAAAGCATCCTGGCGGAAAACGACGGGCGCTTCGGCCTCATGTGGGAATGTCCGGATTTCTTCCCGCTGGACGGAAAGGACGTGCTGTTCGTCAGTCCGCAGGATATGCTGCCGGAGGGCTTTGAATACCATAACGGCAACGGCACGGTCTGCCAGATCGGCTATTTTGACGAAGAAGCGAAACGCTTTATTCCCGAACACCATCAGGCCATCGACTACGGCATCGACTTCTACGCGCCTCAGACCATCCTGACACCGGACGGCAGGCGGGTGATGATCGGCTGGATGCAGAACTGGGATACCTGCAAGATGACTGGTTACGAGGAGCGCCCTTGGTTCGGCCAGATGAGTCTGCCTCGGGAACTGTCCATCCGCAACGGGCGCTTGTATCAGCAGCCCATCCGGGAATTATCCCTCTATCGCAGCCACAAGGTTGAGTATAAGGACGTGCCCGTTTCTGAATTGAAAACATTGCCCGGCATTGAAGGGCGCAGCGTGGAAATGGATATCCGCATCCGCCCCGAAAATACAGAAGATCCTTACCTCAAGTTCATCATCCGGTTTGCGCAGGATGACCATTATTATTCCATGCTCAGCTTCCGGCCGCATGAATCCCTGCTGAAAATCGACCGCAAATTCTCCGGGTCCCGTCGGGCTTATATCCACCAGCGCCGCAGCCAGGTCGCCCATGAAAACGGCGAGATCCATCTGCGGGTCATCCTCGACCGGTTCAGCGTCGAAGTGTTCATCAACGATGGCGAACAGGTCATGACCGCGACCATCCTCACCGACGCGAGTGCGAAGGGGATCTCCTTCGAAGCGGATGGCCGGGCCGTGATGGATATCACCAAATACAGCCTGTTTGCGGAGGAATGATTGAAACTGTGGCAGTAGAAGTGATTCTTGAGGCATAGTATCTCAGAAAATGAAATCTACTATCGTGCAGGGAACTGGTGGGATTCAGCTGAATCCGGGAATGAGGTGATCTGTTCTCTGCCCAACGCCGAGTCCTGGACATAATAAAAACAGTATAACTTTGAAAGCGCACTGATTGCCTGTTATGATAAGCAAAAGTGCGCTTTTCTTATTGTGATCACGGATATCCTGGCAGAAGGCTTATTCTGCGGAGGGTTTGTTTTGCTATGTGTAGGTTTGTCAAACATTTTGGACAGTGAAGTTATGCAGGACATCCACCGGAGAA
>JAFRNK010000067.1 GCA_017430225.1 Clostridia bacterium
ATACCTCATATCTTGTGTTATAGTTGTCATGCAAGGTAAGCTCCTTTCGTTAGGTTTTGTGTAGCAGCTCAACTATAACCGATTGACGCTTGCCTTGCATTCTTTTTTATTCACTTGTCCAAGATGTATTGTAATCCTACAAATAATAATGAATATAATGTACATTATTCTATTGACAACAGGTGGTGTTGCTTATAAAATATTATCAGTTTCTATAAATTTTGCGCATTTCAATGCGCGAGTTCAAAGGAGGACAACAGCATGAAGAAACTCATTTCCCTGCTGCTGGCTCTGACCATGGTACTCGGCATGATGGCGGTTGCCGCTGCCGAACCGATCGAAGCCAGCGCACAGGGCTTTGCCGGCCCTGTGAAAGTACTCGTCACCTTTACGGATGACGGCAAGGTCGAGACCCTCTCCATCAGCGAAGACGGCTTCGCCGAGACCCCTGGTTTCGGTGCCCGTGCCCTGGATGCGGATGAGCTCAAGGGCTTCATCGGCGCTCAGGCTCCCCTGACGGTGGACGGTATTGACGCCCTGACCGGCGCGACCTTCACCAAGACCGCGATCGTGAACGCGATCAATGACGCTTATGCTTCCATCGCCGGCGGTGCGGAAGAAGAAGCTGCTCTCGGATTCAAGGCGGGCGAATATGAAGCCAGCGCAAAGGGCTATAACGGCATGGTCAACCTGAAGGTGACTTTCTCCGATACCGCTCTGACCGGCATCGAAGTCGTTTCCTCCGGTGAAACCGCCCATGTGGGCGATATCGCTTTCGACATCATGAAGGCTGATATGCTCGAAGCGAACGGCTCTGGCGTGGACGCCGTGGCCGGCGCTACTTTCTCCAGCCGCGCTTTCCGCGAAGCTGTCAATGCTGCCGCGGAAGCTGCCGAGTGCACCAACATGAAGGCTTTCCAGGCTGCGACGGTTGCGCATGAAGCAGGCGAAGCCATCGAAGGCGAATGGGATGTCGTCATCGTCGGCGCTGGCGGCGCCGGTATGGTCGCTGCCGCGCAGGCCGCGCAGGACGGCAATACCGTGCTCGTCATTGAAAAGAACGCTGAAATGGGCGGCAACACGCTTGTTTCCGGCGGCGCTTTCCAGAGTGTAATGCCCTACCTGGTCTGGGATCCGGAGAATCCGGACGCCACTGATGGCGTGAATCCCATCGACGGCCAGACCTATGCCAAGGTTCTGAACGATGCCGGCCGTATTGACACCCTGAAGGTCATCCTCGGCTGGTCCGAAGAACCCTTCGACGGCACGCTGGATGACGCGCATCCCTTCGTGGCCGGCAATATCGCCATGAACGCGGTCCGCGGCGTACACGCTGAATACCTCGACACCCTCAAGGCCCTGAAGGCTGAAATCCAGGCTTATCTGGATTGGGCGCAGCCCAAGCTGGATGCTGGTATCAACGAGACCAAGATCACCCTGTTCTCCACTAAGAACCTGCACATCTTCCAGACCTACTACGGCGGCCTGCGCCCCAACGCGGACGGCAGCGAGTGGATCTACAGCCGCTTCGACCTGGTTAACCAGGTGATCGAAGGCGGTCAGGAAATCAAGAAGTGGCTGGGCGACCAGGGCTCGATCTTCGATTATTCGAGACAGTCCACACTGATCGGCTGCCTCTGGCAGCGTGAGAACTCTCCTATCGGCTGCGACATCAACGGTGTAACCAGCAAGGAGACCAAGTGGGGCGCCTATTTCCTGCCCACACTGAACACCATGCAGCAGGCTAATGAAAAGAACGAGCTCATGCTGCGCACCACCGCCAAGGAACTGATTGTTGAGGATGGCCGCGTGGTCGGTGTCAAGGCTGAGAAGTTCGATGGTACCCCGGTCACTGCCAAGGCGGCCAAGGGCGTCATCCTTGCTACCGGCGGCTATGCTGCCAACATTGACATGGTCCAGGAGTCCAACAAGTACTGGAAGCCCGAATTCATCGCTGACAACATCGGCACCACCAACCGTTCCAGCCTGATGGGTGACGGTATCACCATGGCTGCAGCGGTCAATGCTGAAATCGAAGGCATGGGCTGGACGCAGATGATGCCTCTGGGCTGGGTTGACAACGGCAACCTCTCCGGTGGCGCCGGTGAGAACGTTATCTTTATCAACGCGCAGACCGGCAAACGTTATGTAGACGAGTCCGCGGAGCGCGACGTGCTGTCCGAGGGCGGTTTCGAGAATGGCATGATCAAGGAAACTGCTGACAAACTCGGCCTGAAGTTTGTACCCGGTATTTATGTTGAGGTTTCGAACGTCAACACCCAGGCCGGCCCCGGCGGCTTCAATAACACCCCTGTAGACGTACCCGGCCGCATGATCTTCCGCACCGTCGAGGAAACTGCCGAGCTCATCGGCTGCGATCCCGCCGCACTGCGCGAGACCATTGAAACCTATGACAAATATGTCATGGGCGTCATTGACGAGCTGCCTGTCGAAAAGCTCTCTGTCCGCGGCACCGTGGGCCAGGTGGAGCAGGATGAAAACGGCAACTATAAGCCTGAAACCTATAAGCTGGATATGCTCCGCGTACGCTTCATGGCACCTTCTACCCACCACACTATGGGCGGTGTCAAGGTTGACCTGAATCGCCGCGTGCTCAATACTGACGGCAACGTTATCCCCGGCCTGTATGCGGCTGGCGAAGTTACCGGCGGTATCCATGCCGGCAACCGTCTGGGCGGCAACGCTGTGACCGAGATCATCGTCTCCGGCCGCGTCGCTGCGCAGGCTGTCACTGCTGACAACAAGTAATCCAAGCAATAACCAACTGGCGGAAGCGCTTTGCGGCGCTTCCGCCGGTTATTTTTGGCCGATCAACTTTGTCCAAAAAAGAATCAATTCACCTCTGTCGAGCGTGAATGACTTGCACAGCATACAAAGCGATGCTATTATATCAGCGGATGAAGATAACTTAGCTATGACAACCCGACAACGAAAGAGGAAATGTCCATGACAGACTTTGTTTTTGAGAATCCCGGCAAGACCCCGAAAGAAATCGACATCCTCGGTGCAAACCGTTTTGAGACTTATACGCGGACTCGGGTGGGATGCCGGGGTGTGGTGATTCGTGACGGAAACATCCTATTGTCTCATGAGATAAAATCAGGCTGGTACCTGGTTCCGGGCGGCGGCATGGAGGAAGGGGAAACGCCGGAGGCGTGCTGCGTCCGCGAGGTGGAGGAGGAGACGGGAACGATCGTCCGCCCGCTCAGGCATTTCCTGACCATCAACGAATACTATGAGGAATACCGCTATATCGATTATTACTTTGTCTGCGAGCCTGTCGGACAGGGTACGATCCGCCTGACGGAGGCGGAAAGGCGCCGCGGGCTGGAGCCGCTGTGGCTGCCGCTGAATGAGGCGGTGGAGATGTTCTCCCGGCATCAGGACTACGCTGCTGTCAGTGAGGAAAAGCGAGGCGTATACCTGCGTGAGTATGTAGCGCTCAGCGAATACCTTAAGCAGTATCAGGCGGGATAAGACTCAGTTCCCTGTAGAACGGTAGAAACGCAGGGCCTGCCGGAAGAGCAGGTACATGATCCCGAACAGGACGAAGCCGGTCAGCGGCGCGGCGAAGGCGGTCCAGAGCGGCCAGGCAAAGAGCGGCTTGCCCAGGATGTGCGAGGCGGGCACGTGCATCACCAGCGCAAAAGGTGCGACGACCGTGAACAGCACGCGCAGCGGCTGCGGGTAGGTGTCGATGGGATACTGGCACGCGCTGCGCCCGCCGTATGTCAGGGTGTTCGCGAGTTCGACCGATTTCACGCTGTGGATGCAGAGAATGGCCTCGATCATGAAGAGCCCCAGGATCAGCCAGAAGCTGCAGAAAACGCTCTCGGCGAGGAGCAGTGCTTTGACCGGCGTCCAGGCGATCTGGGACATGCGGCTGCCGATCACCAGGCTGACAGCGCCGACCGCGATGCAGGCGATGCGCCGCGGGTCGATCGCGCTGCAGAGCACCTGCGTCAGTATGCCGCGGGGACGGAGCAGCAGCGTATCCAGCTGGCCGGAACGTACCATGGAGGGGAACGCTCCGGTGATGCCCCGCCCGAAGCATTCAGTGATATAGAAGGATACGGACATCAGTCCGAAAAAGAAGTACAGGTTGCCGGGCGTCCACTGGTTCAGGCGGTCGAAACGGTCGATGAGCAGGATGACCGCCAGCAGTTCCCCGCCTTCCATAACGAGCTGCGCGAGCGTCTGCAGCGCGAACGACAGCGGATACTGCAGCTGGCTTTTCATCAGGATCGCCATGGATTTGATGTATAAACGCACTGTATTCATCGGCTTACCCTCCCTGGACAACCAGATGGCGCTGGTTCCGCTGCCACATGAACCGGCCCAGCATCACCAGCGCGGCGGTCCACGCGCCTTGCCTGAGCAGGATCAGCCCTGCCTGGGACAGGGCATATTCGCCCGTGAACAGGCGGATCGGCGCGTCCAGCAGCTGCGCGTAGGGGAGGGCGGAAATGATCGGCTGCCAGCTGTCGGGGAACAGGGTCAGCGGCAGGATGTTGCCCGCAAAGATCATCATCAGCAGGTTGAGCATGGCCTGCATGCCGCGCGAATCGAGCGTGCGCATGGTGAAGGCCATGGTGATGTTTTCCAGCGCGGAGACGCAGAACAGGCCGATGATCAGCGCGGCAAGGCTGCACAGCAGGGCGGGAAGGGAAGCCGGCAGCACGATGCCCCAGCCCTCCGGCAGCAGCGCTGCGAATACGAGCATCGGCACCGCGCGAAGGAGGCTGCCCATCAGCTTCTGCGCGAGAATGCGCGCGTAATAAAACCCATACAGGCTGATTGGGCGGCACAGGTCATAGGCGATGCCGCCCGTGCGTATTTTGTCCATCAGGTCGGCGTCGGACGCCACCAGCATCCGGAAAAACGCCTGCTGCAGCCAGACGTAGGTGGTGATATGGGAAAGCGGCAGCGTCTGCGGCTTGCCCACGTACAGGGTCCGGTACAGTGCGATCAGCACGAGCCCGAAAAAGATCTGGCAGATGATGCCGCCCAGAGCTGCGCCGCGGTACTGGGTTTCCAGCCGCCTGCGCAGGCGGAATACGGAAAAGTAAGCCTTCATAAACCGAGCTCCCTGTACATCGCGGCGATCAGGTGGTCGATGTTCTGCGGCTGGACGGTCATTTCCCGGATCGTCCCGGCCTGCTGGAGCATGCTGAGCAGCTCCGGCGTCGGCAGAGTCTCAGGCGAGTAGGTCAGGTGCAGGAGTTCGCCCTGCTTTGATATGTCGACGCATCCTGGCAGCCCCGAGATCTCAGGCTCACGGTCGTAGCGCACGGTGACGGTCCGGGTCCTGTCGAACCTGCTGAGCAGCTCCGCCAGGTCGCCGTCGTACAGCTTGCTGCCGTGGCCCAGCACCATGACGCGGGAACAGAGCGCGGCGATGTCCTCCATATCGTGTGTGGTCAGGAGGATGGTCGTATGGTTCCGGCGATTCTCCCAGCGCAGAAAGTCGCGAAGCGCCAGCTTGCTGACCGCGTCCAGCCCGATGGTGGGCTCGTCCAGGAAGAGAAGCTCCGGCTGGTGCAGCAGCGACCCGCAGAGTTCCGCGCGCATGCGCTGGCCCAGGCTCAGCTGGCGCAGCGGCACGCGCAGCAGATTGCCCAGGTCGAGGGCTTCGGTCAGTTCGTTGAGCCGCGCCTGATACGCGTCTTCCGAAATGCGGTATATATCTTTCAGGAGCGAATAGCTGTCCAGCACCGGCACGTCCCACCACAGCTGCATGCGCTGCCCGAAGACCACGCCGATGTGCTGCGCGTGTTCTTTTCGGTCTTGCCAGGGGATCCTCCCGCCGATCTCGACGTCGCCGCCATCCGGCGTCAGGATGCCGGACAGGATCTTGACCGTGGTGGATTTTCCGGCGCCGTTCGGGCCGATGTAGCCGACCAGTTCGCCCTGCCCGACGTCAAAGGACACGTCCTTCAGGGCGTGAATGACCTGCTTCTCGCGCAGGAGCGCACCCTTTTCGCGCTTTTTGCGGATTTCAAAACGCTTGGTCAGGTTCTGAACGTGAATGTAACTCATATGGATCCTTCCACTTTAATGAATTGCTTTGTATCATAGAGATTACATCGTATCATTGCACACTGTACCTGTCAAGATTTCTGTTTGGTAATACACATTATGCTATTTGAAAAGAATAACCATATATGTAGGTTTGTCAAACATTTTGGACAGTGAAGTTATGCAGGACATCCACCGGAGAAAGCCAATGGAGAGGCCGCATCGGAAGAGAGTTGCTGTTTCTTTGGTGGGCAGCTAGCTGCCCACCAAAGTCGTCGAGAGAATAG
>JAFRNK010000068.1 GCA_017430225.1 Clostridia bacterium
ATGAAATGCCGCGGCGTGTACGAGACCCCCGGCGGCACGATCCTCTACAAGGCGCACGAGTACCTGGAAAGCGTCTGCCTGGACAAGATGACCCTGCATGAAAAGCAGCGCCTGTCTATCACCTTTGCGGAACTCGTCTACAACGGTCAGTGGTTCACCCCGCTGCGTGAAGCACTCTCCGCTTTCGTGACCAAGACCCAGGAGCACGTGACCGGCAAAGTCAAGCTGAAGCTCTACAAGGGCAACATTATCAAGGCCGGCGTCTGGAGTCCCTGGAGCCTCTATTCCGAGAACATCGCCACCTTCGGCGCTTCCGATTACAACCAGAAGGATTCCGCCGGCTTCATCACCCTGTACGGCCTGCCGATCAAGGTACAGGCGAACGTCAATAAGGCGAACGAAAAATAAGACAATGGCGGCAAGTGACGAACGAGGAATTCTTCCACAATTCCTCACCCCCCACTTCCTGACTCCTCACTCGCCCGAAATTCGATACTCTTTATCACTCAACAAACATAAAACTCAACTTATTTAAGGAGGTTTCCCCATGAAAAAGCTGATTGCTCTCATCACTGTACTCGCTCTCTCCCTGTCGATCATCGGCGCGGTCGCCGAAAGCACTTTCACCACCATCGAGCCCGGCAAGCTGAGCTATGCCACGTCCCCGGATTTCCCACCCTTCGAGAGCCGCGACGAGAATGACAACGTCATCGGCATCGAGCCCGAAATCATGGGTCTGATCGCTGAAAAGCTGGGCGTAGAGCTCGAAATCGTCTCCATGGATTTCACCTCCGCGCTGGCTTCCGCGCAGCTGGGCAAGACTGACATGGTCGTCTCCGGCGTGACCGCTACAGGCGAAAAGTACCTGGAGCGCAGTGCCATGTTTGACTTCACCGATATTTATACCTACATCCAGCAGGCCGTCGTATTCAAGACAGGCGCGGACGTGACGCTGGCCAACCTGGGCGAAAAGACCATCGGAGTGCAGGCCGGCACCACCGGTCAGGGCTACGCTGAAGACGACTACGGCGAGGATCACGTGGTTGCCTACGACACCTACGCGCTGGCTTTCCAGGCGCTGCTGAACGGCCAGGTCGACTGCATCATGCTGGACGACGTGGTTGGCAACGCTTACCTGAAGATTCACCCCGAACTCAGCATCATCCCCACCGAGTACGAGCAGGAAGGCTTCGCCTTCGGCGTATTCAAGCAGGATACCGGTTTGCTGGAAGCGATCAATGCCGCGCTGAAGGAACTGGTGGATGCCGGTACTGTGGAAGAGATCATCGTCAAGTGGAACAACTGAACAGCCCTGTTCCCCCGACTGAGGAATGAAACCCGGGGCGCTGCCGGCAGCAGATCAGCAGCGCCCTGATCTTTGTATTTATAAGGCGGTGTAAATTTTGGAGCAATTTGAAGCCTGGAGGGCTATGCTGTCTGCCAACGAGCCTGTAACGTTCTGGCAGCGGCTGTATGTATATTTTTATCAGGCGTTTATTTATAAGGACCGCTGGCAGCAGTACCTGAACGGCGTTAAAACGACACTGTTCGTGACCGCGATCGCGCTGCTGATCGGCGTTATCCTGGGCCTGATCGTGGCGATCGTCCGCACCGCCCACGATCAGCAGCGGCTCGGACATAAAAACTGGCTTCTGGGCCTGCTGAACAGCATATTCCAGGTGTATGTCACCGTCATCCGCGGCACGCCCATGATGGTGCAGCTGATGATCATGGGCTTCGTCATTTTCGCCACCAGCAAAGATTTCGCGCTGGTCGGCGCGCTGACGCTGGGCATCAACTCCGGCGCGTATACCGCGGAAATCATCCGCGGCGGACTCATGTCCGTGGACGCCGGTCAGACAGAGGCCGGCCGCAGCCTGGGCCTGAACTATATGGATACCATGCGGTTCATCATCGTGCCTCAGGCAGTCAAGGCCATCCTGCCGTCCCTGGGCAACGAATTCATCGTGCTGCTCAAGGACACCTCCCTCATCAGCGTCATCGGTGGCAAAGAACTGATTTACGCGGCCCGCGGCGTTATCAGCCGCACTTACGAGCCCATGTTTCCCTTCCTGGGCGCGGCATTCATCTACCTGGTGCTGGTCATGGTCTTCACCTGGCTGCTGGGAATCTTTGAAAGGAGGCTGAGGGCCAGTGATCGACGTTAAAAACCTGACCAAGCGCTTCGGCGAACTGCTGGTGCTGGACGGTGTGTCTGAGCACATCGACAAGGGCGAGTGCGTGGTCGTGATCGGGCCTTCCGGCTCCGGCAAATCGACCTTCCTGCGCTGCCTGAACCTGCTGGAAACGCCGACCTCCGGCGAGATCATCTTTGACGGCGTCAGCATGACCGATCCCAAGACGGACATCAACCTGATGCGCCAAAAGATGGGCATGGTGTTCCAGCATTTCAACCTGTTCCCGAACATGACTATCCTCAAAAACTGCACGCTCGCGCCTGTGCGCACCGGCAAAATGAACAAGGCGGACGCCGAAGCCAAAGCCATGGAGCTGCTCGGCCGCGTCGGCCTGCAGGACAAGGCGACCAGCTATCCCGCCCAGCTTTCAGGCGGCCAGAAGCAGCGCGTGGCCATCGTCCGCGCCCTGTGCATGGAGCCCGACGTCATGCTCTTTGACGAGCCCACCTCCGCCCTTGACCCCGAGATGGTAGGCGAGGTGCTGGACGTCATGAAGCGCCTGGCGAAGCAGGGCATGACCATGGTGGTCGTGACCCATGAAATGGGCTTTGCCCGTGAGGTCGCGCACCGCGTAGTTTTCCTGGACGGCGGCAAGCTGCTGGAGCAGGGCACGCCGGCGCAGATCTTCGGCAACCCGCAGAACGAGCGGCTCCAGTCGTTCCTCGCGAAAGTGCTGTAATCCAATCCCACCAATTAACAGGGCGTCCCGGACTGCCGGTCGGCAGGCGGAACGCCCTGTTTTTCATTTTAAATATCCTTCCGCGATCAGGATTTCCAGGATCCTCGCTTCCCGCTCATACCGCGCCTTGTCTGATTTCTGCATCAGAGCGCGGTTTTTTTGGATCGCCACCCGGGGGTCAGCGTATTCCAGCACGAAGTCTTCCCGCTGCTCGTAATCCTCCAGTTGCAGCTCGACAGTTTCTTCCCGGGCATCGCAGATATAATAATAATTGTCCTGGACGAAGCACATTTCCGGATCGTCGGCGCTTTTCTGTATCCGGTGGACACAGCCAAACTCCCGGACCGTTTCGGGGATGACGATCAGCCCGGCCTCTTCACGGGTTTCGCGGATCATCGCGTCGACCCTGCTCTCCCCCTGCTCGATCCCGCCGCCCGGGAACTTATAGTAATCATACTTCAGGCTGTGGATCATGGCCACCCTGCCGTTCCGGATAATGATGCTCCTCGCGGAATCGCGCACTACGGTATAAGTACAATCGGCATAATCGTGCCTGTCCATCTCAAAAAGGAACCGCATGGCGCCGTCTCCTTTTGTTCTGTTTCCCCAGCTGTCAGTCGAACCTGAACAGGTTCAGGCCGATGTTCTCGTCCAGCTGGCGCCCCACCTCGCCGGGAATCTCGCGCACGATCATCTCGCAGGTAGCGCCGACCCGAAGCTCCAAGGCGTGCCCGCCGTGCGCAGCGAGTTTGGTATCACACAGAGTAGCGTGCAGGTGGATGTATACCTCGCCATCCTTGCGGGTCACAGTGCCGCAAAGATTGCTGATTTCCATGCACTCGTTGAATTCCTTTTTGTAGAAGACCCCGGTCGGGACGTCCAGCACAGTCACCAAAGCATGATCTACGGCACCGAGGGCGTCCACCTGCGCCAGACGGATATTCTCCTTCCGGCTCAGTTCGGTCAGGCTCGCGATGATCTCCTCGCCCTTGTCGATGCGCACCACATAGGTGTCCCCGAATTTGCGGTAGTCCATGAAACGGCCTCCCTCAGACTTTTTGTATATTTTTAGTCACAATCACGTCGCTGTCAAGCCCCAAAATGTTTTTGATGACGATATCGCCGATATGCGTCGGAGCGGTCAGCGTCCGGCCGTTGATTTCCCGCATGACGTCGAAGATGCGGTCTTTGGGGATAGCGTTCGTCAGGCGTACGCTGACCAGCGGCAGGGTGCCGCCCGTCACGCGTACGCTGGTCGCGATCGTCCGCCTCGGGTCGACCAGTTCCTGGGTCACATAGGTCCTTCCTTTGGGGCAGAGGTTGCCGGTCACGGTGAGGACTTCCGTGCCCTCATATTCTGCTTCGATCTCGCAGCCGTTCGGGCAGACGATACAGGTAAAGGTACGCTTCATTCCACACACACCTCCATATCAGCGTCGTCAGTCAGCTTCGCCGCTTTGACTGGCAGCTGGATCATTTCCGCGGGCAGAGCCTTGCGCATCTTTTTGCGCAGCACCTCGCGGCCGTTCTGACGCACGACCACGCTCACGTTGACGAGCGGCTGGCGCACGCGCAGCGAGAGGGTGAAATCCCTCGTCCCGCTGATACGCTGGGGAATCACGTGGCCCACGTTGTTCCCCGCCTTCACTTCCAAGGGACAAGCGGGCAGGCTGCCCTGCAGCAGGTATTCCGCCGCGCTGTCGGCCAGCGCTTCGGCTTCGAGGGAAACAAAGTCGACCAGGTCGTGCACATGCAGTACGTTGCCGGCTGCGAAGATACCGGGCACCATGGTTTGGCAGTGCTCGTCCACGAACGCGCCGCGTGTGCGGGCATCCAGTTCCACGCCCGCGGCCAGGGAGAGCTCGTTTTCCGGGATCAGACCGACGGAGAGGATCAGCGTGTCACAGGGGATCTCCTCTTCGGTGCCCGGAATGGGGCGGAAGCGCTCGTCGCACTGCGCCACGACCACGCTGGTCAGGCGCTCGCGGCCGCGGATATCCACCACGGTGTGAGAAAGATGCAGCGGGATGTGGTAATCGTTCAGGCACTGCTCGATATTGCGCGGCAGGCCGCTTGGATAGGGCTGCACTTCATAGACGCCTTTGACGTGCGCGCCTTCCAGCGTCATGCGGCGGGCCATGATGAGTCCGATATCACCGCTGCCCAGGATCACGACTTCACGGCCGACCATGATATTCTGAAGGTTGATATAGTTCTGCGCGACGCCCGCGGTATAAACTCCTGCGGGGCGAGTGCCGGGGGTCGCCAGCGCGCCGCGGGTGCGCTCGCGGCAGCCCATAGTCAGCAGCACCACGTCCGCCTGCAGCTGCATGAGTCCATGCTCGCGGCTCGCCGCGGTGACCACTTTATCCGGGGTAATGTCCAGCACGGTGCAATCGGTTATGCACTCGATGCCCGCGTCCAGGACCCTGTCAATGAAGCGCTGCGCGTATTCCGGGCCGGAGAGGGACTCGCCGAAACGCGTCAAGCCGAAGCCGTCGTGAATGCACTGACGCAGGATGCCGCCCAGCAGCTTCTCGCGCTCGAGGATCAGGATGTCGTTTACGCCCTTTTCCTTCAGGCGCAGCGCCGCGGCAAGGCCTGCCGGGCCGCCGCCCACAATGATTGCCTGCTTGTGCGTCATGCCTGCTCGCCTCCTTTGACATAACCGGTGAACATGTAGGAATCGCCGTTCGTGAGCCGCACGTCCGTGACGGCTTTTTTGAGTTCTTCACGGATCATAGCGGTGATGCGCGTCTCGCAGTAGCCGCCCTGGCAACGGCCCATACTGGCGCGGGTGCGCACCTTGATGCCGTTGACAGTGCATACGCCCAGCGGATTATGGATAGCCGCGATGATCTCCGCGCGGGTGATCGTCTCGCAGCGGCAGACGATCTCGCCGTAGTCGGGGTTTTCGGAGATCAGCTTCGCCTGCTCCTCCCGGCTCGCCTCGTGGAAGCGGGTGATGCCCCTGCGGATGGGATCAAAGTCCGGATTCGGGGCCAGCTCCTCACGCTCGCGGATCATGTTCACGACCCGGCGCGCGATCGGCAAGGCGCTCGTGAGGCCCGGGCTCTCGATGCCGACCAGGTTGACCACGCCGGGCACGTCGTCCCGGCACTCGATCAGGAAGTCCTGGACCTCGCCGGTCGCGGGATCGATCCGCTTGGGCCGCGCTCCGGCGAAAGTGCGGATGTAATAATCGCGCTTCATGTGCTTGAACATCCGCGCACCGCTCTCCTGCAGGCCGTCCATGCCGACCTGGCGGACGCTGTAATCCTCGCCGTCCTCGACGTTGAAGCTGTTCGGGCCGACCAGGACGTTGCCGTCCACGGTGGGCGTCGCGTGAGTATCGAAGGTGAACTTCGCGGTCGGCGCCGGATAGACCGGGATCTTCGCGAACGCGCCGGCCTTCTTGTCCAGCACGAAGTATTCGCCCTTCACTGGCTGGATCACATAGCCCGGAATGCCCAGCATGGCGCTGACCTTCGCGCTGTTGAGGCCCGCGCTGTTGACGACCCAGCGGCAGGAGAAGTCGCCCTGACTGGTATGCAGCACATGCCGCCCGTCGTCCAACCGGTCCACGCCGGTGACCTCGGTATACAGATGGTATTTCGCACCGTTTTTGACCGCGTTTTCCGCCAGCGCGATGGTGTAGATGAAGGGATCCAGGATGCCGCTGGACGGGCAGTGGATGGCAAAGTTGCCGCCCGCGGACGGATCGATCTCGTCCATGCGCTTGCGGTCGATGAGTTCCATGCCCGGTACGCCGTTGATCCTACCGCGCTCGATGAAGTATTCGAGGCGTGCTTTGTCTTCCTCAGTGAAGCCGACGATCAGCTTGCCGGTGCGCTTGAAGGGCACGCCCAGTTCCCGGGCGACTTGATCGAACTCCGCGTTGCCCTCGACCGCGCACTGCGCCTTGAGGGAACCGGGCTTGTACAGGAAGCCCGCGTGCAGCATGCCGGTGTTCCGCCCGCTGGTCTGGGTGCAGACATCGCTTTCCTTTTCCAGGACAGCGACAGAAAGACGCCAGCGCGTCAGCTCGCGCGCCACCGCGCTGCCGACCGCTCCGCCGCCGATGATGATCACATCGTAATTTTGCATGGAACCGTCTCCTTTTCAATTGTTCCTGCTCAGCTGATCGCTTCGCAGTAACCGCATGGGGACTATCGTCCCCCCTACGGAACCCCCCCCATCAGATTTGCCTCTCGTGCCTGCGGCACTCCCGGGCGGCAAATCTGCAAGGTAAAAATCGCTATGCGATTTTGTCCTCGCGCCGTACACGCCGCCGCTGCGGATTTTAACAGAAGGGTTCCCTCTCTGTACTCCCCTTTTCATGGTATTCAACGCGCTTCCATCCCATCGCCCTAAGGGTGTGCTTCGCACATCCGCCGAATGAATCGGCGGACTCCGGGATTCCGCTTCTTGAATACCACATCGTGCACCTCTCACATCTTCCTGGTTACTTTGCTTTTCAAATGCGTGTGACTATGTTTTGGCGGCAGGGGTTGCAAACTTTGTTGACATGTATTATAGTACAGGGGAATTAACAACTTGTCAACTTACAATAATTTACATATATGTTAGTACAGCTAATATAAAGGAGACATGTATGGACCTGCACCTGCTTGAAAACATCGTCTGCATCGCGGACGAAAAGAGCATCACCCGCGCGGCGGAAAAGCGGTTCGTGACCCAGAGCGCGCTCAACCAGCAGCTGCAGAAGCTGGAAGAGGAGCTGGGCACGCCGCTGTTCGTACGCGCCCGCGGCAACTGGCAGCCCACCGAGGCCGGCGAAGCCTACCTGGCTGCCGCCCGTGAAATGCTCAGACTCAAAAAGGACGCTTACGCGCGTATCGCCGACGCCGCCGACAGGAACACCCGCCATCTGGCAGTCGGGCTGATCCCCGAACGCGGGGTGGAGATGTTCACAGCCGTCTATCCCGCCTTCCATCAGGCGTTCCCGCACATGCAGGTCGAGCCTGTGGAATGCAACGTCGCCGCCATGCAGTGCCTGATCACCGCGGGGCACCTCGACCTTGGGCTGGCGACGCTGACCGAAACCCAGAAGGACGGCAACGTCTATCATCCCCTGGCGGAAGAAGAGATTTACCTCGCGGTTCCCGCCGGACATCCCCTGGCGGAGGGCGGAAACCCCGACCCGCGCTTCGCGCCGGAGACCAGCCTCAGCCGCTTCGCGGATGAGCCGTTCGTGCGGATCTACCGGCGCTCGACGCTCTTCGCTCTGACCGAAGGCCTTTTCGAAGAGGCCGGTTTCAGTCCGCGCGTCCTGTTTTCGACCGCGAGCAACCTGAGCAAATACCGCATCGTCTCCCTCGGCCTGGGCTGCGCGCTCCTCCCGGCAGTCTACGCGGCATCCGACGGCAGTGTCGTCTATTTCCGCCTGCCAGGCAAACCTCGCTGGCAAATCACCCTCTGCAGCCGCAAGGACGGATACCTGGGCAAACCGGAGCAAATTTATCTGGAACTGTGCCGCGAATACTGGCAGAAAAAACTCTTTCAGGAATGAACCTTTTCCTTCCGATGAACGATCATATCAGTGAAAGGCCGGACAGTGAGGCCTGAAAGGAGGGAAAGCCGTGGACGAATTTGAAGCATTGCTCGCCGCGTATACACCGGCAGTCGAACGCTGGGTGAAATTCCGGGTGCGCAGCCTGCACGACGCCGAGGACATCCTGCAGGAGACTTATCTGGCCGCCTACCAGGCTTTCCCCCGCCTGGCAGATCACGGCGCTTTCCGGCCATGGCTGCTCGGCATCGCCCGCAACAAATGGGTGAACTGGGTACGCGCCCAATCCCGGCGGCCCGAACTGTCGGTCGACACCCTGCCGGAACGTGCGGAAGCCCCCCCGCCCGAAACCGCAGTGGAAGAGACGCTGGCGAGCCTGCCCGAGCGCGACCGGATGATGCTCAGCCTGTTCTACCGCCGTCAGCTGCCGCAGAAGGCGATTGCGGAACGCCTGGCGATCCCAGAAGGCACCGTCAAAAGCCGCCTGAACACCGCGCGCTCGCATTTCCGTGCCGCCTATCCATACCCACCGAAAGGAGAAAGCATTATGAAGAAGAGTTTACCTGAATATCTGCCTGAATATACGATCCGCTGGAAGCGTGAAGCTCCCTTCCCCGTCGTGTGGGAAGAACTGATGGGCTGGTTTATCGTACCCAAGCCCGGCGAACAGCTGACCTGGGGCATGTACGACCTGCCGTCCCGGAAACTGGACGTCGGATACGACATGCGGGTGACCGGCAAGGCCAGCGTCCACGGTCTCGAAGGCGTATCCATCACCGCGAAAGTGCTCCCGTCCTCAGCGCCCGCTCAGGACGGCCCGATCGCCGACGCGGTCGAACAGTCCGGCGCGGAGGAAGAGGAATGGACCTTCGTCGCCCAGCTGGCGAACGGCTATACCCGGTTCCTGTCCGCCGAACGGATGGAGAACGGCGTACGCACGCTGACCACCTTCCTGGACGGCGACGATTTCATGCTCAACTGGGGTTTCGGCGAAAACAACTGCGGCAATCCCATCCACATTTCGCCGAAGGGCCTCATTACCCGCAAAGGCGCGGACATCCACGCGGAACGTCCTGACGTCGATATGGTCGGCCGCTGCGGGGTCACGCTGGACGGAAAAACTTATGATACCGTCTGCGTCATGGATCTTGAGCAATATAATGAGGGTGTCGTCTCCGAGCAGTACCTCGGCCGCGACGGACGCACCGTGCTCTGGCGGCGCTTCAACCGTGACGACTGGGCAATTGACCGATACGGAAAACCCTGGTCCGCCCTGCTGCCGGACAACGAGCAGATCACTGTCAACGGCCAGCGCTACGTGCACTGGTATGACTGTATCTGCATCAGATAAAACCAAAAGCCGTTCCCCCGTCGGACGCGGGGGAACGGCTCTGTTTGACTGCAGGCTGACTTCCTGCAGTCTTTTTTGCTGATCAGTTGCGGTGAGCGATCCAGTAGTCGCGGACGTCTTCGATGTTGTTGTAGATGTAATCGAAGTCGATCTCCCAGAGCGGGATATCATTCAGATCAAGGTTGCCTTCGGCATTCGGATTCTCCGGGCGTACGGACCAGGAGCCCAGGGAGACCAGCGGCGCGTAGCCGGCGCCCTTGCCGTCCTCGCCGCCCAGCCAGAACTTGATGAACAGCTTCGCGGCGTTCGGATGCTCGCACTCGTTGGCGATGCCCACGAAGTTCAGCGCGGGGATACCGTTGGAAACGCTCATTTTTTCGGGGCCGTAGTTGATGGCATAACCGTCGGCGGCCTTGCGCAGTTTCACGGAAGAGGAGTAGCCCACAGGCGGCTTCTCCTGGCCCTTGGCGCCGACCAGTTCAATGACCTCGTCAGAGCCGGAAGCCATGATCGGGTTGTTGGCCAGGAAACGCTTGATGAACGCATAACCAGCGTTGGGCTCGTCCGCGGCCAGCTTGATCGGCTCGCCGAACACGCGCTCATAATCCGCGGCCATTTCATCAGCATGCTGCACCATCGCGGTCAGCGGCGCGCAGTAAGCGTCATTCTTCGCGGCATCCTGATACACGACCTTGCCGCGCCATTCTTCCTTGGTGAGATCCCACCAAGAGGTGATGGGGCAGGCGTCGTAGACTTCGGTGTTGTAGAACCAGAGGTTCAGCTCCAGCATGAGGGGCGTGAGGGTCAGGTAGGATTCCGGCACGTTGCCGAAGATGGAAGCCGGCTCATAGTTGTGCAGCATGCCCTTGCCGAAGATCTCGAAGGTGTACTCGCCGACCTGCTCCTTGGAGTGGATGATGTCCGCATTGTGGCGGCCGCCGTTGTACTCGGTCACGAACTGGTCCTTCAGCGTGCCGGAGGAGATGTCGTGAACTTCCACTTCGATGCCCGGATAAGCTTCATTGAAAGCGTTCGCGACTTTCTGCGTACGGCTGGAGATGGTGTAGATGACCAGCTTGCCTTCCGCTTTGGCCTTCTCGTACAGTTCGTCCATGGGCTCGTCCAGGTTCAGCCCGTTGTCCTCAGCCCACTTGTCTTCCTTCTCTCCGGCGAACGCCAGGGAGCAGGCGGACAGGACCAGCATGAGCACCATGAGGATTGCCAACAGTTTCTTCATAAACAGGTTCCTCCTTTTAGTGATGGTTGATATATGTCAGCCTCTTGCCCGAGGCAAACAGACAGTATTGTGAGTCTCGCATGCGCCTGCTCAGAATTCCCCGGTATCGGCCAACTTGATGAGCGCGCCGCTGCCGGAATCGAAGACGTTCACCAGGCGCTGGTCCAGGGTCAGCCAGACCTCTTCGTCCGCGCGGTAGTGCCGGATGCCGACCTGCTTGCCCAGGAAGTTGTGACCGCCGATCACGAGCTGGATGAGCGTCTCCGAGCCCGCGGGCATGCCCGAATACACCCGCGCCTTGATCGCGCCGGGCTTTTCCGTACGCGAGATATGGATCTGCTCCGGGCGAAAACCCACGCGGCAGGAGAACGCGCTGGATGCGGGCGTCGCGTCCGTGAACTGCTCCTTGTCGAACACCATCGTACCGAGTGCACTCGTAACGGTCATGCAGCCGTTTTCGACTTTCGCGTCGCCATCGATCAGGTTGATGCGCGGATTGCCGATGAATTCCGCCACCCGCAGGGAAGCGGGGTTCTGGTACAGTTCCATCGGCGGAGCGACCTGTTCGATCGCCCCTTCAAAGAAGATCGCAATGCGCGTGGACATCGTCAGCGCTTCGACCTGGTCGTGGGTCACATAGATGACCGTGGTGCCCATTTCCTGGTGCAGGCGTTTGAGCTCGCTGCGCATATCGATGCGCAGCTTGGCGTCGAGGTTGGAGAGCGGCTCGTCCAGCAGCAGCAGGTTGGGCGACCCCGCGATGGCGCGCGCGATGGCTACGCGCTGCTGCTGTCCGCCGGAGAGTTCCGAGGGATAGCGTTCCGCGTACTTGTCGATCTGCATGCGTTCAAGTGCGCTGTGTACGAGGGTGTTGATCTCCTGCTTGCTCTTTTTCGCCACCTTCAGTCCGAAAGCCACGTTGTCGAATACCGTCATGTGCGGCCACAGCGCGTAAGACTGGAACACCAGGTTCAGCCCGCGCTTGGCCGGGGACTCGAAAAACAGCTCCTCCCCGTTGACGATCACGCGGCCGTCCATGGTAATAATGCCGCTCTGCGGTTTCTCAAGGCCCGCGATCACGCGCAGGGTCGTCGTCTTGCCGCAGCCGGACGGCCCGAGGAGCGTCATGAATTCGCCGTCCTCGATGGTCAGGTTCACGTCCTTCAGCACACGATTGCTGCCATAGTATTTATTGATGTTTTTCAGTTCAATGCGGCTCATATCGTTACCTCACATTCCGCCCGCGATATCGGCGTGGAAGAATTTGTTGGCGATCCAGTAGAAGAAGAACACCATCACGAACATGACGATGGACACGGCGCTGGCCGGCTGCTGGAAGCCGCTGTTGGAGTAGGTGTACGCCATGTAGGGCAGCGTCGCCTGGCTGGGGCTCATCAGGATGACGATCAGATCCAGTTCCTTCATGATGCTGATCAGGATCAGCATGAGCCCGCTCATGAACCCGTTCTTGGCCAGCGGGAACACGATGCGCGCGAACCTGGTCACGAAGTTCGCGCCGGCCAGCTGGCCCGCCTCTTCCAGCTCCGTGCTGATCTGCAGCATGTTGCTGGTGCCCGCGCGGGAGGCGAAGGGCAGGTGCTTGACGATGGACACGAGCACGAGGATGGTGAACGTGCCGTACAGGGAGGGCACGACCGGGATCGACAGCCCGAAGATGTTCAGGTACCGCGTGTTCATGAACATGGCCAGGTACATACTGCCGAAAGCGATCGACGGGATCAGGTAGGGAATAAACACGAGTTGCTCGACGAGCTTGCCGCTGCGCAGCTGCCGGCCGCGGGAGTTGATATAGCCGAGCATCTGGCCGCAGACAGTCGCGATGATGGACGTGAAGCCCACCAGCATCAGCGTGTTCTTCACATACATCCAGAACTGGTCGTATTTGAACACGCCAGGCAGGCCGTCGGCGATGTTCGGGTCCGCGTCTCCGATCCAATAATGCAGGGTAAAGTTAGACAGGCCGTAATCGCCCGCGCGGAGCATAAAGGTCTGGTACAGCAGGATGACCAGCGGGAGCACCACCGCGACCAGCAGGAACAGGATCAGCAGCGCCACGATAGGCCATTTCCATTTGCCGAGCGGCAGCAGGGTCGAACGCCCGCCTTTGCCGCCGATGGTCGCGTAAGACTTCCGGGAGCCGATCAGCTTCTGGTTGATGAAGATATTGATGGACGCGAGCAGGATCAGCACCAGGCTGATGGCGAAACCAGTGCCCTTCTGCCGCTGGATGGTGGAATACAGGGAGGTGGAGATGGTATAATAATTCACCTTCAGGCCCAGGAAGGACGGCACACCGAAGGTGCCCATCGACTTGGAGAAGGTCAGGATGAAGCTGGACAGAATCGCCGGCAGCACCAGCGGGAAGGTGATTCTGCGCAGGATCAGCGTCTTGCCCGCGCCGATGATCTCACCCATCTCCTCGAGTTCGGAGTTGACAGACCTGAGCGCCGCAGAAACCAGCAGGTAAGCATAGGCGTAATAGTGGATCGACAGCACGATGATGATTGCCACCGGTCCGTAAGCCAGCCAGTCCGGGGACTGGATGCCCAGATAGCTGAGGAAGCCCGCCGCGCCGCCGATGGTTTCGTTACGGAACACCGTCAGCCAGGCCATGGACTTGCACCAGGACGGCAGCATATAGGGGATGATGATCGCCAGCGAGAAGAAATTCTTGCCCGGCAGGTCCGTCCTGACCATCAGCCAGGCGACCAGCGCGCCGATGGTGATTGAGACCATGCTGGTGGTCAGCGCGATGATCAGGGAATTTTTCAGCGGGATCCAGAACAGGTTGCGCGAAACGTCGCTGAACAGGAGGCGCGTCCAGTAATAGAGCGTGAACTCGCCCTCCGTGCCGCCTTTGACGCGCCGCAGATCCGACGCCGCCAGCGTCAGCGTGGTTTTGATCATCTCCCCCAGCGGGACCACGATCAGGTAAACCAGCAGGATCAGCGCGATCAGCGTGATGATATTATACGGGTTGGTAAACGTATTGCGCAGACGGTTTTTGAAGCGCCTTTTGCGTGAGAACGGCTGCTCCAACGCGGTCTGGGTCATCGGCGCACCTCCTTCAACCGAATTCAGGCTTCATATATTTCCGCTCCGGCCGGGATACATCCTGTCAGGGGCAAAGTTTTCAGTCGCTCATTTGTCATCTGTGATAGAATAGCACAATTCCGACATTTTCGCAAGCGGTCGGGTCAAACCTTTATGCAGCAAGGAGACGGCTGACTCCGCCTTATACCCTTTGCGCTCTGCCTTTTTCACCCCTCCGCGTTCCTTCTTTGCTTGTTTTACCATCCCGGACTTGATAAATTCCCACGTTTGTACTATTATATATCTATTCTGTCGCCGCTTTTATCTGCGGCAGGAGGAAGGTGAACATGAGCACGGCCGTCATTCCGCACGGATACCGCTCCGTACTGAACCTGTATGAAACACAGGAAGCGATCCAGACCATCAAGAAACTTTTCCAGGGGAACCTGAGCCACGCCCTGAACCTGAAACGCGTTTCCGCACCGCTGTTTGTGGACAGCGATTCCGGCCTGAACGACAACCTGAACGGCGTCGAACGCCCAGTTTCGTTTGACATTCTCGAGACCGGCGACAACGCCGAGGTCGTCCATTCCCTCGCGAAATGGAAGCGCCTGGCGCTCAAGCGCTACGACTTCCAGGTCGGCGCCGGACTGTATACCGATATGAACGCCATCCGGCGCGACGAGACGCTGGACAACCTGCATTCCATCTACGTGGACCAGTGGGACTGGGAAAAGGTCATCCGCGAGGAGGACCGCAATATGCAGACCCTCAAGGACACGATGGAGCGCATCGTTTCCGCGATCTGCGTGACGCTCGACATGCTGCGCTGGACTTACCCGCAGCTGCCCGTCCGCCTCGACCGGAACGTGTCTTTCGTGACCAGCCAGGAGCTGGAAGACCTGTACCCCGCCCTGACGCCCAAGGAACGCGAATACCGCTACGTGCGCGCGCATCCGACCGCCTGCATTTTGCAGATCGGCGCGCCGCTGCGCTCTGGAAAACCGCACGACGGCCGCGCGCCGGACTATGACGACTGGGCGCTGAACGGGGACATCCTGTTCTATCACGAGACGCTCGACTGCGCGCTGGAGATCTCCTCCATGGGCATCCGTGTCTCGCCTGCGTCGCTCAGCGAGCAGCTGACCGCCGCACACGCGGACGAACGGCGCAGCCTGCCCTTCCACCGCATGCTCCTGAACGGCGAACTGCCCTTCACCATGGGCGGCGGCATCGGCCAGAGCCGCCTGTGCATGCTGCTGCTCGGCAAGGCGCACATCGGTGAAGTCCAGTCCTCCTACTGGGACGCCGATACCCGCAGGATCTGCGACGAAGCCGGCGTCATCCTGCTCTGAGGAACAGTTCCCCTTATTTCACGCAATATCCTTACACCACATAAAAAGAGAGGTCAGAAAAATGCTTGAATTCCGTTTTGACACCCAGCTGCTCATCGAAGGCCACGACCTGGACGAGGACAAGATCAACGATTACATCCGCGAAAACATCAAGGGCGACTGCCTGCTGGCCGTCGGCGACGACGAGCTGATCAAGATCCATTACCACACCAACGAGCCCTGGCAGGTACTCGAGTACTGCGCCACCCTCGGCGACATTTACGACATCGTCGTGGAAAACATGCAGCGCCAGGAAGACGGACTCCAGGGATAAAACATCAGTGAGAAGTGATGAGTGAGGAATGAGGAATTTTGAAGAAATTCCCTGCTTTGCTCAGGATTTCGTTTTTGCGGCGGCGTTTGTGCCGCAGCTCATCACTCATCATTCTTCACTCATCACTCAATAGGTTACTTCCGTATTCCGAATGAATTTGGAGGTTTGCTTTGAAACATCGTTTTCTTTGCTTTGCCGCCGCTCTGATGATGCTTCTGGCGGCCTGCACGCCAGCGCTGGCCGAGACTGCCCAGGCCGATTTTGTGATTGCCGGTTTTGACGGTCAGGACACGCAGCGTTCCTGGGCCAACAATGCCTTTTTCGCCGGGATGGCGAGCCGCACCGGCGTGACGCTCGCTTACCAGCAGTACGCGACCGCCGCGGAATGGCAGGCGGCCAAGGCGGACATGCTCAAGTCCGGTACACAGCTGCCGGACGCCCTTTTCAAGGCGTCCCTTTCGCGCGAGGAAGAGCGGAACCTGCTCGACGCAGGGGTCCTGATCGACCTGAAGCCGCTCCTTGAAGCGCATTGCCCCAACCTGTGGCAGATCCTGACCGAACACCCTGAAGTCGCCGCCGGCATCTCGCTGGCTGACGGACAGATCGTTTCCCTGCCCTACATCAATTTCGCGGCAACGCAGAACTGCATGTGGATCAACCGGAAATGGCTCGACCAGCTCAAGCTCAGCGCGCCGACCGACCTGGAAGGCCTGGAAGCGGTGCTCCGCGCGTTCAAGACCCGCGACCCGAACACCAACGGGCGGAACGACGAGATCCCGCTGGCTTTTCTCGGCGTGTTCGACCTCAATTTCCTGTCCCACGCGTTCGGTTTCATCATGAACGACTACCACATCTACGCCAAGGACGGACAGGCGGTATTCGCGCCGATGACCGATGAATGGGTGGAGATGATCCGCTGGCTGCGCGACATGTACGCCGAAGGGCTCCTGGACCACAACGGCTTCTATACCAACGACACGGTGCGCGCCATTACCCGGTCGGATACAGCCCAGATCTACGGCATTTTCCTGAACACGGCGCTGACCAACCTGGTCCCCGCGGAATGGGTCGCGGACTACCAGCTGCTGATGCCGCTCGTTTATGACGGTACGCAGCGTTACCGCTCTTTCATGGGCACTCTGATCACCGGCACCTTCGCCGTCACGTCCGCCTGCAAGGATCCGGGACGCGTCCTGGAGTGGGTCGACACGCTGTACAGTGAGTCCGGCGCGATCCTGGCCTCCATCGGCAGCGAGAACGTCGACTACGTGATCGACGGCGACGGCACCTGGCGTCTCATTCAGAACTACAATTCAAGCAACGTGTATTCCGCCGAAACGCTGATCAACAGCGGCAACGCCGCGCCGGGCATCCGCTCGGACGAGTTCCAGCTCAGATACTCGGACGCCACGATTTCACGCGTCGTAAAGGACACCCTGCAGGTGAACGAATACTGCGAGCTGCCCTTCCCGCAGTGCTTCCTGACGACGGAGCAGGCAGATTTCATCGCTCCGCTGCAGAACGCCATCGGTCTGGAAACAGATCTCCAGGCCAGCCGCTGGATCCTGGGTGAGGACAAGCTGGACGACGGGAGCGTCGCTGCTTTCCGGGAGAAGCTGAACGGGCTCGGGCTCGAAGAATTCATGGGATTCTGGAAGCAGCGGCTCAACGAGATTCAATAAGACGAGGGATAAGATGAGTAATTTCGACCAGATCAATTACCGCACGGGCTCTGAGCCCCGGCACCGCCGCATGACCCGCTACGACGGGGACGCGCCTGCGGCTCCGGAAAACGCCGCGCCTGAAGCGCCTGCCGTGGAAGGCGGGGATACGACCCGCGCGCCCAAGGTGTACGACAGCTACCGGGAGACGGAACCCGCCGCCCGCAGCGCCAGGAACAATACCGACGCACTCCTCGAGCAGCGCAGCCGCGCATTTGAGAAGCAGGCGCAGCACACCGGCGTATACACCCGCATGACCCAGACGGGCTATCACCAGACCATCCGTCAGCCGCAGCGCGCGGAATACGAACCCGCTGGCACGGACGCGCCCCAGCCCTATGCCGGGGAGTCCCGCAATTACGACGAGTTTCAGCGTCCCGCGCCTTACCGCGGCGAGGAATACGAGCGCCCGGCCGGCCGCACCAACCAGCGTCCCGCGCAGACCGAGCCCGCGCCCGATCAGCGCCGCCGCTCGGCAGACCGCGGCAGCGTGCCGCCGGACGACGACGACGGCGAGCGTTTCCCGCTGTTCGCGCGGATCATCCTGATCGTGGTCCTGGTGCTCATTCTCCTGCTGGCGGGGCTGTATTTCCTGCTGCCTGAGGGCAACAGCGGCATCATCGGCAGCCTGAACAGCGTCAAATCCGGCATCGACGGCACCGTCACCAAACTGACCGGCCTGATCCGGCCCACAGAAGAGCCCGCCCAGGTCAAGTCCCTGACCTGCGTGACCGAAAACGGCACCGTGGGCGATATCTGCCTGTTCAACGTCACCACGTCGCTGAACGTGACCGGCGTCGCCCTCTGCGACAGCGACGGCAGCCGCATCACGAGCACGATCACGAAAGCCCTGACCGAAGGCGAAAGCCTGCGCATCTGGGAACTTTCCGTCATCTTTGAAAAGCCTTACAGCGGCGATATTTTCGCCTCCATCCAGCAGGGCGACAACGTATGGGTCACCTCTGACAAGTATGTGACGGTTTCCTATACCGCGCCCAAGCCGACTCCGAGCCCCGCGCCTGCCGTGATCGTGCAGACGCTCGACACCGAGGACGAAGCCGCCCCGACCCCCGGGCCGGCGACCCAGGCACCTGAACAGCCTACCGGCGCGCCGTTCACGATGCCGACCGCATACGTCGTGCAGACCGCGGCTCCTGAAGTGACCGACGACGAGCCCGAACAGGAACCGGAAGAACCGGCGGACGACGCGGAGACGGAAGAACCCGCTGAAGCCGAGGAACCCGCGCCCGAAGCGACTGAAACGCCTGAACCTACGGCGACGCCGGTGCCCACTGATACCCCGGCACCCACCGCCACACCGCAGCCGACGCCGACGCCGCTGCCGGCCCTGACCGCTTCCTCCGAAGCGAGCAAGCTGGCCATGACCGACGTCGTCCAGATTGACGGCAAAACGCAGAAGAACTACGAACGCTCCACCCCGCTGGAAGCGCCGAACCCGGATAATTATACCTGGTGGGAAGCGGGCGTGCTGACCTTCCGCGGCGACAACTTCCGCCGCAACGCCGCTTTCGGCACTGTCGAAGTCGCCGAGGATAAGCTCAGCGTGGTCTGGAAGAAAGAGCTCGGCCACATCGCGACCAAGGACAGCGGCACACTTTACGGTGTGGGCTGGACCGGCCAGCCGGCCATCGTCAAGTGGTCCAAGGAAGTCCGCAACATCATGAACCTGAACGAGGAGAAGAAGAACGTCAGCGCACTGCGCGAAGTCATCTTCTCGGCGCAGGACGGCAAGATCTACTTCCTCGACCTCACGGACGGCGAGGAGACCCGCGCGCCGATCAACGTCGGCTTCCCGCTGAAGGGCAGCGTGTCCGTCAGCTCCCGTGGCTACCCGATCGTCGCCTTCGGCCAGGGCATTTCCCAGCTGAAGAACAAGTCCGGCAAGATCGGTTACCATCTCTATAACCTGATCGACCAGAGCGAGCTCTGCTTCATCAACGGCCGCCAGACCGACAAGCAGACCCAGTACACCACCAACGGCGCGTTCGACGGCACCGACCTGACACTCTGGAACGGCAACCACATGATCCTGGCCGGCGAAAACGGCCTCCTGTACACCATCGACCTGAACATCGATTTTAAGACCGACGGCACCCTGACCGCGAACCCCACTACGGTCTACCTGAAGAGCAAAGCCCAGAAGAGCCAGGACAAGCGAGTGGGCGTCGAAAGCAGCATCGCGATGTACAACCAGTACGTGTACATGGTGGACACCTACGGCGCCATGCGGTGCGTGGACACCACCACCATGAAGACCGTCTGGGCCTTCGATACCGGCGACAACACCGACGCGGCCATCGCGCTGGACTTCGACGATTCCGGCAACCTCTGGCTGTATACCGGCAACACCAACAGCTACCGCCTGGGTAAGAAGAACGTCAGCATCCGCCGCCTGAACGCCATGACCGGCGAGGTGGACTGGACTTACGAGGTCACCTGCGACCAGGACAACAAGACCGAGATGTCCGGCTGCAAGGCCAGCCCGGTGATCGGCCAGAACTCCATCGGCAACCTGGTCATCTTCACCGTGAACATGCTCAAGGAAGGCGGCAGCAAGGTCGTGGCCCTTGAAAAGACCACCGGCGAAGTCCGCTGGGAGTACAAGATGAGCAGCAACGCCATCTCCTCCCCCGTCGCCGTGTACAACGGCGTGGGCGACGCCTGGGTAATCCAGGGCGACCGCGACGGCACCCTCCACATGCTGGACGGGCGCACCGGCGCGGACCTGTCCGAGCTCAAGCTCGACGGCCGGATCGAAGGATCCCCCGCAGTCTACAAGAACATGCTGATCATCGGCACCTGCTCCAGAGACGGAGCGTATATGTACGGGATCAAGATCGAGTAAGTTATGAATTCGGAGTGCGGAGCGCGGAATTAGAAAGTATTCATCATGAGTATATCTAACTCCAAACTCCGCACTCCGAATTCCGCATTATCTTAATCAACGAAAGGAGCCCTTATGAACCAGCGTTATCTTCTCGCCCTGGATCAGGGCACGACCAGTTCCCGCGCCGTCCTGTTTACCAAGGAAGGCCAGATCGTCTCCTCTGCTGCTTTTGAGTTCAAACAGCACTATCCGCATCCCGGCTGGGTGGAGCACGACCCGCAGGACATCCTGATGACGCAGATCGAAGCGCTCCGTTCGGCGGTCCGCCAGTCGCAAATCGATCCGAGGGAGATCGCGGCCATCGGCATCACCAACCAGCGTGAAACCACCATGGTCTGGGACCGGAAAACCGGCCAGCCCGCTTACAACGCCATCGTGTGGCAGTGCCGCCGCACCGCCGATATGGTGGACGCCCTGATCAAAGCCGGACATTCCGACATGATCCGTGAAAAGACCGGCCTGAAACCGGACGCGTATTTCGCCGCCACCAAACTGCGCTGGATCCTGGACCGCCGCAAGTTGCAGGAAGACGCCGAGAACGGCAAGTACTGCTTCGGCACCGTGGACAGCTGGCTGGCCTGGCACCTGGTGGAAGGCCACCCGCACGTCACGGACGCGACCAATGCCTCCCGCACGATGCTGTTCAACATCCGTACACAGGACTGGGACGAAGACCTGCTGAAACTCTTCAACATCCCGCACGCCATACTGCCGGAAGTCATCGACTCCGCGCACGTCATCGGCAACCTGAACGACGATATCCTGGGCGCTCCCATCCCCGTGGCCGCCATCGCGGGCGACCAGCACGCTGCCCTGTTCGGCCAGGCCTGCTTTGAGCGCGGCATGGTCAAGAACACCTACGGCACCGGCTGCTTCATGCTGATGAACATCGGCGACGAGTTCCGCCTCTCGGATCACGGCCTGCTGACCACCACCGCGTGGCGCCTGAACGGAAAGCCCACCTACGCCCTGGAAGGCAGCGTCTTCATCGGCGGCGCGGCCATCCAATGGCTGCGCGACGAGCTGAAGCTCATCAAGACCGCGGCGGAATCCGAAGCCGTAGCGCAGGAAATTCCCGACAACGGCGGCGTATATCTGGTGCCCGCCTTCACCGGCCTCGGTGCGCCGTACTGGGATATGTACGCCCGCGGCACCATCGTGGGCCTGACCCGCGGCAGCGGCCGCAGCCACATCGTGCGCGCCGCGCTGGAATCCATCGCCTACCAGTCCAACGACCTGCTGCTGGCCATGGCCCAGGATAACGGCGGCATGCCTTCCGCCCTGCGTGTGGACGGCGGTGCGACCGCGAACCGCTTCCTGATGCAGTTCCAGGCCGATCTGATGCGTCTGCCCGTGCAGCGCCCCGCCGTGCTGGAAACGACCGCCCTCGGCGCCGCCCTCCTGGCCGGCCTGGCCGTCGGCCTGTATGGTTCCCTGCCCGAAACGGCCCAGGGCTGGCATGTCGAGCATACCTTCAAGCCGGTCCTGCCCGAAGACCAGCGCCAGCAACTGCTGGACGGCTGGAAACAGGCAGTCGACAGGACCCTCTCCAAATAAACAGCTTTCTTCGGCATTGTTCCGTTAAACAAAGACAGGCGCTGCGCCTCCTTACAAAGTGCAGCGACTGTCTTTTGTTTTATACTGAGTTGCATCTGAAACATGTGAAGACAGGATGGTTTTGCATTGAATCAGGAAGGTGTCCGAAAGCGCACCCGCAGGCGGGCATGGAGAATCCGATCAATTTTGAATAAATGATTGACATTTGTTTCTCCGTAGAAGTATACTGTTTCTAACGGAGCAAGCTCCGATGAGAAACAATAAAGGAGAGTGTCCCAATATGGCTCAGCTGAATTACAAGGTCCTGAAAGAATCCGGGTACAAAGGCTATATTCTGGAAAAAGCTCCGGAAAAAGTGATGCAGTTCGGTGAAGGCAACTTCCTGCGTGCGTTCGTGGACGATTTTATCGACATCGCCAACGAAAAAGCCGGTTTCAACGGCAAAGTGGTGCTGGTACAGCCGATCGCGCAGGGCCTGACTGACCTGATCAACGCGCAGGAAGGCCTGTATACCCTGTACCTGCGCGGTAGCGAGAAGGGCGTCAAAGTGGACGACAAGCGCGTCATTTCCGCCTGCAGCCGCTGCGTGAATCCCTATGGCGAATGGGACAAGGTATTGGATCTCGCGAAGAGCGACGACCTGGAGATCATCGTCTCCAACACCACCGAAGCCGGTATCGTGCACGACACGGAAAGCAAGTTTGATCAGGATCCGCCCATCAGTTTCCCGGCGAAACTCACCCGCGTGCTGTACGAACGTTTTACCGCCGGTAAGAAAGGCGTCGTGGTACTTTCCTGCGAGCTCATCGACAACAACGGCAAAGAGCTGCTCAAATGTGTCAACCAGTACATCGACGACTGGAAACTCAGCGACGAATTCCGCGCCTGGGTCAACAGAGAGAACACATTCTGCTCCACCCTGGTGGACCGCATCGTGCCCGGCCGCATCCGCGATCCACAGGAGGTCGCCCGCCTGAACGAGCTGAACGGCTATGAAGATCCGCTGACCGACGTGGGCGAAGTCTTCGGCATCTGGGTCATCGAAGGCCCCGCAGGCCTGGAAGACCGCCTGCCCTTCAAGGCCGCAGGCGTGCCCGTGATCGTGGTGCCGGACGTGACCCCTTACAAGAAGCGCAAGGTGCGCATCCTGAACGGTGCGCACACCGGCTTCGTGCTCGGCGCATACCTGGCGGGCTTCGACATCGTGCGCGACTGCATGCATGACGATACCGTACGCGGCTTCATGAACAAGATGCTCAATGAGGAAGTCATCCCCACCCTGCCACTGGACAAGAAGGACCTGAACGACTTCGCTGCGGCGGTGCAGGACCGTTTCAACAACCCCTTCGTGAACCACGAACTGATGAGCATCTCCCTGAACTCCACCTCCAAGTGGCGCGCGCGCAATATGCCCACCTTCCTCGATTATATTGAAACGAACGGCAAACTGCCCAAGTGCCTGACCACAAGCCTGGCCGCGTACATCGCCTTCTATTCCAACGACATCCAGGCGCTGACTGACAAGGGCCTCGTCTGCAAGCGCCCGAAGGGCAACGAATACGTGGTCTCCGACGACCGCTGGGCGCTGGAATTCTACTGGGAGCACAAAGATGCGTCTGTCGAAGCCCTCGTACACGACGTGCTGACCAACGAGCAGATGTGGGGCCAGGACCTGTCGAAGGTAGCCGGGCTTGAATCCGAGGTGGTCCGCATCCTGAAGCTCATCCGCGAAAAAAGCGCGCTGGAAGCGTATAAAGAAGCAATTGCCTGACATCGCCAAAATCCTCTTAAACAGAAGCTGAAATAAAAAGGACAAAGTAGGAAGTTGGAAGTAAATCATGTTTATGAAGCAGCAAACGACACGCCATTTGGACAAAGCATATTTACTTCCTAACTCCTACTTGACTATTTCCTACTTTCCATTACTGATTTCCTTCTTCATCGGAGGTAACGCATGAACAGACTCCTTCAAATCACCCCCCGCGACATGGTGGCCGTTGCGCTGGAACCGCTGAAGGCCGGGGAAACAGTCTCCTACGGCGCCGGGGAAATCGCCATGCTCGAAGACCTGCCCATGGGGCACAAGGTCGCACTGCGAGACATCCGCGAAGGCGAACCGGTCATCAAGTACGGCTATCCCATCGGCAGAGCACTTGCGGACATCCCTGCCGGCGCACATATACACACTCATAACCTGAAAACGCTCCTGACCGGCGAACTCGAATACACCTGGTCGCCGATCGACGTGCCGGAGAAGCATCTGCCGCCGCGTACCTTTATGGGCTACCCGCGCACAGACCGCCGCCCCGGCATTCGCAACGAGCTGTGGATCATTCCCACCGTCGGCTGTGTCAACGACGTAGCCAAGACGCTGGCCGGCATGGCGCAAGACCTGGTGAGCGGCAGTATCGAAGGCGTATACGCTTTCCCGCACCCCTACGGCTGCTCGCAGCTGGCGCTCGACCAGGACAACACGCGCAAGGCGCTCGCCGATTTCGCGATGCACCCCAACGCGGGCGGCGTGCTGCTGCTCGGCCTCGGGTGTGAAAACAGCGGCATCGCACAGATACGCCCCTACATGGAGGGGTGTGACGAGAGCCGCGTCCGCTCCCTGATCTGCCAGAGCGTGGAAGACGAGCTTGCTGAAGGCATGCGCCTGATCAACGAGCTCGCGGCCCGGATGCGCGAAGACAAGCGCGTGCCGTGTTCCGCGGATCAGCTGGTGGTCGGCCTCAAATGCGGCGGCTCGGACGGCCTGTCCGGCATCACCGCGAATCCGACCATCGGCGTCTTCTCCGATCTGCTGACTGCCATGGGCGGCAGCACCATCCTGACCGAAGTCCCCGAAATGTTCGGCGCGGAAACCATCCTCATGTCCCGCTGCGGCACCGTGGAGCTGTTTGAAAGGACGGTCCACCTGATCAACGACTTCAAGGGCTATTTCGAAAGCTATCATATGCCCGTGTACGAGAATCCCTCTCCCGGCAACAAGCAGGGCGGCATCACGACCCTGGAAGACAAGGCCCTCGGCTGCACGCAGAAGTCCGGTTCTTCCGCGGTGAAAGGCGTTCTCAGCTACGCGGAACGCGTCACCACCCCCGGCCTCAACCTGCTGAGCGCCCCGGGCAACGACCTGGTCGCGTCCACCGCGCTCGCCGCCAGCGGCGCGCAGCTCGTCCTCTTCTCCACCGGCCGCGGCACTCCCTTCGGCTGCCCCGTCCCGACGATCAAAATCTCCTCCAACACTCCCCTCGCTGTCAAGAAGCATGCCTGGATCGACTTTAACGCAGGCCGCCTGCTGGACGGCATGACCCTCGACCAGCTCGGAAACGAGCTGATGGATCTCGTCCTCTCAGTCGCCTCCGGCGAAAAGCTCGCCCGCAACGAAGAAAACGGCTTCCGGGAAATCGCAATCTTCAAGCAGGGAGTAACACTTTAAGTGAGAAGTCAGAAGTGAGGAGTTAGGAGTTACAGAAGAAATCGCATAAGCAATTTTCTATCGCAATTCATCCCTCCTTACTATGTCAATCAGAACTCAAAATCTGAAAGGAGATATACTATGGATATCCTGGAAAAGCTTTCCCTTGCCGGTCTGGTTCCGGTCATTGCAATCAATGACGCCGAGGACGCGGTGCCGCTGTGCAAAGCGCTGGCAGACGGCGGTCTGCCGGTCGCGGAGATCACCTTCCGTACGGCAGCGGCTGAAGAAGCCATTCGCCGGGTGCACGAAGCGCTCCCGGAGGTCATCCTCTGCGCAGGCACCGTGCTGACCACCGAACAGGCGGACCGCGCGGTCAAAGCCGGCGCTGCGGCCATCGTCTCTCCGGGACTCAACCCCGAAGTGGTACGCTGGTGCATCGATCACAACGTGCCCGTCTGCCCCGGCACCGCTAATCCCTCGGATATCGAGGTCGCGCTGTCCCTGGGCCTGAAGGCGGTCAAGTTCTTCCCGGCGGAGCCCCTCGGCGGCCTGAAGCTGATCAAGGCCATGGCAGCGCCGTACGGCAGCGTGCACTTCATGCCCACCGGCGGTATCAATGAGCAAAACATGCTCGACTACCTGAACTTTGACAAGATCCTCTGCTGCGGCGGCAGCTGGATGGTACCCAGCGACGCCGTGAAGGCGAAGGACTGGCAGAAGATCACCGACCTGACCCGCAGCGCGGTCGACAAGATGCTGGGCTTCGAGCTCCGCCACGTCGGCATCAACTCCGGCAATCCCGAGCAGGCTCAGAAGGACGCCGAAAAGCTTGCGAAGCTCCTCAACTGGCCCGTGAAACCCGGCAACAGCTCCGTCTTCGCAGGCGTCGGCTTCGAGTGCATGAAAGAGCCCGGCCGCGGCGAGAAGGGCCACATCGCCATCGCCACCAACTTCATCCGCCGTGCGAAGTGGCACCTGGAGCAGCGCGGCTACGAGTTCGACGAGAGCAGCATCAAGGAAAAGAACGGCAAGATGACCGCGATCTATCTGAAGGACGATATCTGCGGCTTCGCGTTCCATCTGGTTCAGAAGTAAACTTTTAGTTCAACCATATAGACCGCTTAATTCGGCGGTCTTTTTTGTTTCTATAACCAGATTCTATCACTTAATTTTCAAATGGCATTTATTATTGAAATGCTATTTATTACTATGATATAATCTATATGGTTCAAGTGATGCTATGGAAAGGGGCAACTTTATCATGAAACCGCTCTACTGAAAAACATGCTCAAAGCAATTTTTCTTTTGTCAATAAATATATCGCAGGTTTAACCTTCTTCTTTTGATGCGGTTGGATATATGGGAACAGGAAGAATTATAAGTAACAAAACAGGCATGTCTATTCGAGGGGTATAAAGTATGAGCATTCAATTAATCAAGAACAATGATAAGACTACACTAAAAGCACAAAAAGGCATGAAGAATGAAAAAATGAGTGCAACCAAATACCATGGGCATTTGTCAATGCATGTAAAACTGACAATCCTGTTTCTGGCTTCATTTTTAATTCACACTATACTCAATATTTGGGTCAATCAAGGTCCGACTGTTGTCATAGATGAAGGATTATACACGAATATTGCGCGGTCACTGGCATGGGACGGAGAGTTGGCTTTTCGCGGACAACCAGTAAGCTATCCCTACTTGCTCTATCCCTTTCTGCTTGTACCGATCTACTGGTTGAATCGTGTTTTAGGCGGCGACATATATAGATTTGTCCAGGTTTTTAATACACTGCTAATCACATCATCGGTTTTTCCTGCATATTATTTTTCAAAAGATTATACGAAAGACGAGAAAAAAGCGTTTATTGTCGCTCTCATTGTGACGTTAATGCCTGACATGATCATGGGAGGCTATGAGATGACAGAGTGTCTCTTATGGCCTTTAGCATTATGGATGATGTTCTTTAGCTATCGTTATTATAATGGCACAACATTAAAAGATGGCTTATTGACTGCGCTGTTTGCCGGACTGATGTTTGCTGCAAAGCCTGGTGCTGTTGCTATGGGAGCAGTTTTATTATTCTTATATCTGCTCAAAACAATTAAAACGAAAAAAGCCTGTCTGCAGGCATTCCTTCCTATACTGCTGCTGTTGGCAGTAATTGGTACAGTATATGTTATTTATTTATTTTTCAGTGTGAATAGTTCAATACTTGGGTTATACGTTAAACAGACATCTGAATGGACATCAAAAGATATTCTGGTATCAATTGAAGCTTGCTTCTTGTTAATGTTTTTGTTTTTGTTCTCCTGCGGAGGAATATTTGGTGTTTATCCATTCTCACATCTAAAAGAAAATGATGATATAAAAAGGAATTATATCCTTTCTGTAGTTCTCGGAATCCTGACAGTCATTATTGGTACAGCCATATTTGTAGTACCTTATAAATGGGACGGAAGCTTAGGATATCTTCCTTTGCATCTGCGTTATTGCTCTATGTTTATACCTGCGATGATTGTGTTTTCGATTGATCAGGACACGGATTTCAAAAAGAAGTCCAATAAAGCATTCATTATTTCGTTAGTTTTGGTTATCATCCTGTCAATATTCCCGGGTGCTCGTGCAGGGTTTGTGAAAGGGCATACAGGAACTATAGACAATGTTACTCTGAGCGCTTTTGTTCAGACACAGAATCTCAACGGAAATGTTACTGGCTGGATTCTGACCCTTTTTGTTGTAATATCCGTATTATTATATATTTCTCTGTACATAGAAAAGAAAAACAGAAATAAAAACGGGATACTTTACAGATTCAGCATTGCATATCTTGTTATATTCACTCTTTTTAATTCGGTTTGCGCCCATGTTAGTGCAAACGTATATATTGATCCGACTATAGGAGCTGACGTCAACCAATTGAATCACATGATAGGAAATAAGCGCTGTCTGGGAATAACTCAACGTTATTATGACGACATCTATTCTTATTGGCTGGACGGTAGGCTAAATGTACCAATGCAACAAGTGACAATTGATCAAATGTTTCTTGAGGCAGAAAAAACCAATGGATTATATCACCCATTTGTACCAATAGAACAAGCCCCGAATATTAACAACCACGAAACGCCTGATACCAATACTTTCGTATTAGGCATGACTATAGCAGAGCATCTTGAACTCAGTGATACAACAACAGCAATCAAAACAGATCACGGACATTTTTCTATTGTGGATATCAAACCAGAGACAAGATGGGTTGATACAATGATGTACGGTTTAGATGATAATCATTTATATGCAGGCAAAACAGGATACATCCACGTTTTTTCTGACGACCGTAACATAGACGGGAACATATACTTGAGTGTTACTGCATCAGGCAACGGAACCTTGAAGATAAATCAACACAGCATAAAAATGAGTTCTCAGCCAAAAACATATGAGATAACCATACCTTATAGTAGCATTATTACTCTTCTGGCCAATGAAGGAACAATCAGTATCGAAAGCTATTCAACACGAAGAAAGTGAGCCAACTACAACAGGGCCTGCTGCAATGCATCAGCCCCTGTTTCTGGTAGTAGTATATTGTTTCCCGGGAACGGTTACGCGGCCTTGCGCCGGAACCAGTTCTCGGGCTTTTTGTACTCCGGCATCTCCGGCATCAGGCGGCCGCGCAGCGTCCGGATGACGTGGTGATAGAACGGGAACAGGAACGCGTCCGCCATCACCCATGCGGCGGGATTCGCGAGGCACGCGCCGGTGAAGCCCACTTTGGGCACCAGGAACAGCGCGACCGCTGTGCGGGCAACCATTTCAAACATGCCCGCGAACATGGCGGGACGGGTGAAGCCCATGCCCTGGATGCTGAAGCGCACGATGTTGACGAACAGCAACGGGATATAAAACGCCGAGTTGATCATCAGGTATTCCGCGCCCATATCCATGACAGCCGGGTTCGCCTCCGCGTCCACGAACAGGGACAGCAGCGGGCGTGCAAAGAGACAGACCGCACCGAAAGCCAGCACACAGTATATACAGCCCAGGATGGACGCGGCGCGCAGCCCCTCGCCCACGCGGTTCAGTTTGCGTGCGCCGATGTTCTGACCCGCATAGGTCGCCATGGTGGAGGCCAAAGAGTCGATGACGCAGCAGAAGAACGCGCTGATCTTGACCGCCGCGCTGACAGCCGCCACCGCATTGACGCCGAGGCCGTTGACCGCACTCTGCACGACCACTGATCCGACCGCCGTGATGGAATACTGCAAGCCCATGGGCAGGCCCACCAGCAGCATATCCTTCGCCAGCGACGGAGAGAAGACACGCTCCTCCCGGCTCATGCGCAGGATCGGGTAGCGTTTGACCATCACGATCACGCATCCCAGGCCGGAGACCAGCTGGCTGAGCGCCGTTGCGATGGCCGCACCGGCCACGTCGAGTTTCCAGACGATAATCAGGAACAGGTCGAGCGCAATATTAACCAGGGACGCCACGACCAGGAAGACGACCGGCGTTTTGCTGTCGCCCAGGGAGCGCAGGATGGCGCTGGCCATGTTATACAGTACGCAGCAGGGAATCGCCGCGAAGATGATCGAGATATAGCTCACGGAAGCATCGATAACTTCCGCCGGGGTATCCATCAGGGTGAGCATCGGGCGGCAGAACGCCGCTGCCAGTACCCCAAACGCCACCGAAAACACCGCGCTGAGCACGACCGCGTGGTACACGCAGCGATGAAGGCGTTCCGTATCGTTGGCACCGAAGGCCTGGGCAATGGGGATGCCGAAGCCTGAGCAGAAGCCCAGGCACAGGCCGATGATCAGAAAGTTGATCGAGCCCGTCGCACCGACGGCGGCCAGCTTATCCGCCCCCCAGAAACTGGCCGACGATGGCCGTGTCCACAAAACTGTATAACTGCTGGAACAGGACGCCGAAGAGCAGCGGGGCCGCAAACCCTATCACCAGCTTCATCGGCTTTCCTTCCGTTAAATTCTTCGTCATAGACTGCCTTTCCTGCGAATGCTGTGGGATGAGCGTCTTTGAGAGCCTCCCCGACTCGCGGCGACGTTATACCACTTTTGGCGGGACTGCGCAAGAGGGCAGATATGGTTGTTTTTTGGGCGGGATCAGCGATAACTGTTCTCCCCCGGATACATTTTCACGAGCTGCGCCATGTTGTATTCCACGTTACGCATTGCCCTTCATCTCCGTTTCGGCAGCGAATTCCACACAGAATCCATGATGGCCGCAGGAGGGGCAGGTGAGTTCGCGCGTGGCGGGCGTATGCTTTGCCCAGAATCCTTCCTTGACGGTCGGCTGGAAGACCGTATGGCATTGCGGGTAGATGTAGGCCATCTTCATGAAATACCAGCGTGAAAACCAGATAATATAGGGAATCGTGGCAGCCATCCAGACCAGGAACAGCCACCGGATGCCCTGTGTGATCCAGAGAATAATGGACGACCACTGCAGGATACCGAGCGGTATCGCGGTGAGCACGATAAATATGCGGAGATTCCTCAGTTTCTTCCTGTTGGTCATGACATACGCTATGTCGCCGATGGATTCGACAGAGAATTCACTGACGCTTTTCAGCCCCGCCTTCAGTTCCTCCAGCTTGCGCAGCTGGTCTTCCCGGTCCCCGATCTCCTTTTTCAGCGCCTGTTCCTGCTGATCGAGCAGCAGAGAAATGACGCTGCCGGGATCGTCCTCGGAAAGCAACTGGCTGATGGCGTCGATCGGCAGGCCGAGGTCACGCAGGAAGCAGATGACCTTCATCCGCTTCACGTCGTCTTCGGTATACAGCCGCCGGCCACCCTCGGACAGTTCGCTCGGCGTCAGGAGCCCGCGGGTATCGTAATACTGGATCGTACGGACGGTCACGCCGCAGAGTTTCGCAATCTCTCCCGTCGTGTATTTCGACACAGCGTATCACCTCCTTTGCGCCGAGAATAGCATATGACGCAGCGTCACGAGCAATACCTTACGCAGGAGTATTCTTATCATTTTTCAGTTTTTCGATGATTTCGCTGTCCGCAGGCAGCCAGGCCACCGAATCCAGTTCATCCGCCCCCAGCCATCGGGCGGATTCGTGCTCCTTCAAAGTCAGGTGCCCGGCGCGGACAGTGCAGAGATAGCAGCCCATGGACAGATGGAATTCCGGATAATCGTATTCCACCTGGATGAACTTCTCTCCCACGTCGATCTCCGTGTCCAGTTCTTCCCGGATTTCACGCACCAGCGCCTGCTTAGGCGTCTCGCCCGGCTCGATCTTCCCGCCGGGAAATTCCCAGCCGTCCTTATATGGCCCGTACCCTCGCTGCGTCGCGAAGATCCTGCCGTTTTCCCTGATGATGGCCGCGACGACCTGTATCGTTTTCATCTGGATCAGCTCCTTTACTGAAATACAATGTTCCGGATACATTGTACAATATTTCACGGTGATCTGCAAACGCAGCCGCAAATCACTTCCGGGAAAAGGGAAAAGAAAGCAGCCAAAAATCGAACGATCCATTGAAAAATCATACCCGGTACAGTATAATAAACGCGCGAAAACGCACTTGCCGCAGCATCCGCATTCATTCTGACCCGACGACAGGAGGAACCGTTCCAGATGGGCTATTTGTACCTGGTACTGGTCGCGCTGTTTTTCAGTTTCGGCGGTACCAGCGTAAAATTGATCCGCCCGTTCTTCAACGCCTCCATGATCACGTTCATGCGCTTTTTCGTCGGCGTTCTGTGGCTGCTCTGCCTGAAAGCCGTAACCAAAAAGCGCTTCCGCCCCGACTTCCGGACGTCGCTCAAAGCGCGCTGGAAGTGGCTGGCCGTCGGATCCATCGCCAAATTCCTCGCTTACGCGGCCGAGAACACCGCCCTGTCCATCGGCGTTTCTTACGGCAATATCCTGACCCAGCCGTCGCAGATGATCCTGCTCACTATCCTGGGCGCAGCCGTCCTGCACGAGAAAATGAACGGTCTCAAATGGGCCGGCATCTGCTGCTGTGTTCTCGGCATACTCCTGATTTCGTGGAACGGCATGCCGCTGGACGCGCTGTTCGGCGCCGATCTCATGCTGACACTCCTCTATATTTTTGCCGGAGCCTGCGCGGGGCTGTTCATTTTCGCCCAGAAAAAGGTCGCCGGCGATTTCGATATTCTCGACAGCAACCTGTGCATGTTCATCGCGTCATCGGCCATGGCCTTCCTCGTACCGCTCAGCCAGGGCACCGTCCTGCCTGCCGCGGCGCCGGACCTCCCCTGCATACTCGCCATCATCTGGTTCGGCTTCGTCACAGGCATCGGCTTCTACCTGAACGCGAAAGCCATTCCGCTGGTTCCTTTCCAGATGGTCGCCCCGCTGCAGAGCCTGATGGTCTTTTTCGCGCTGGCATGGGGCATTCTTTTCTTCCATGAGCCGGTCAGCGTCTGGATCGTATCCGGCGCGGTCGTCTTTGTCGCCGGTATCATGCTGATGCAGCACCGGCCAAAAGAGCAGCTGCAGCCGTGAAGCTGCGCCCATGAATTCATCAACCCGGCCGAAGACGCTGCCGCCTCCGGCCTGAAGACAATCAAGGAGGTTTTACCATGAGTTTTGACGCAAATCCGAAAGCCAAAGAGCTGACGATCGCCTATATCGGCGGCGGTTCCCGCGGCTGGGCCTGGGGATTCATGATGGACCTGGCCATGGACGAAGCCATGTGCGGCACTGTCCGTCTGTATGATATCGACCGGTCCGCCGCGGAGAGGAACAAAACCATCGGCAGCAAGATCAGTGCGCATCCGGACGCCGTTTCCCGCTGGGAATATGTTGTCAGTGATTCTCTCAAGGACGCCCTGACCGGCGCGGACTTCGTGGTGATCTCCATCCTGCCCGGCACTTTTGAGGAGATGCGCTCCGACGTGCACCTGCCCGAACGCGTGGGCATTTATCAGCCGGTGGGCGATACGGTCGGCGCCGGCGGATTCATGCGCGCCATGCGCACCATTCCCATGTATGTGACGATCGCCGAAGCGATCCGCGATTACTCACCGGACGCCTGGATCATCAACTATACGAACCCGATGTCGCTGTGCGTGCGGACGCTGTACGAGGTATACCCCGCCATCAAAGCCTTCGGCTGCTGCCACGAAGTGTTCGGCACCCAGAAGCTGCTATGCTCCATGCTGAAGACGGAGGCGGGCATCGACGGCGTGAAGCGCCAGGAACTGTATACCACCGTCACGGGCATCAACCACTTCACCTGGCTGACCCGTGCCAGCTATCAGGGCATCGACCTCTTCCCCATGTACGAAGCCTTCGTGGACAAGTATTACGAGACCGGCTATGACGAGGGCGGGGACAACAACTGGATGAACTCCCACTTCAACTGCGCGCAGCGCGTGAAGTTCGACCTCTTCCGCCGCTACGGCGCGATCGCGGCCGCGGGTGACCGCCACCTGGCCGAATTCACCGCCCCTTGGTATACCAAGGATCCTGAGACTGTGCGGTCCTGGAAGTTCGGCCTGACGCCCGTCGACTGGCGCATCGAGGACCTGCACGACCGCCTCCGGCGCTCCGACGACCTGATCAGCGGCAAGGAAGAACTGAAGCTGAAGCCTTCCGGCGAGGAAGGCCACCTGCTGCTCAAAGCCATCCTGGGCCTGGGCGACCTGGTCTCCAACGTGAATATCCCCAACCGCGGCCAGATCCCCAATCTGCCGATCGGCTCCGTCGTGGAAACCAACGCCCTGTTCGGCCGTGACCGGATCGAACCCGTGTTCGCCGGGAACATGCCGGCCAACATTCTCCCGCTGATCGCCCGCCATATCTACAATCAGGAAAACACTCTGACGGCGGCGCTGCACTGCGACCGCAAGCTGGGCTTCTCCACCTTCATGAACGATCCGCAGCTGGCTTCCGTTTCGATGGCGGACGGACAGAAGCTGTTCGACGACATGCTGGAGAATCAGCGCGCCTATCTGCCGGAAGCTTGGTTCAAGTAAGAACCTTGTGCGAAAAGGAACCCATCTCTGTGCTGCTCGCTTAAGCCAGAACTGACAGGAGTACCCCTATGCTCAAAACCGAAATCCCGGACCGGCGTTCTTTCATCCTCGGCATGGTGACCGCCTTCTGCGAATGCGTCGCGGGCGGCTGCAAACGGCTCGCGCTTTCGCCGCCGATGACGAAGGAAGCCTATGACGAGGCCGCTGCCGAAGTTGACGAACTGATTGAAAAGCACGGCCTGATCCATTATCATGAGATGAACGAAGACCAGCCCGAAAGCACCCGCTTTATCTGGATCCTGATCGCCGCCAGGCAGGAGACCATCGACCAGTACCTGGCCCTGCGGCGGGAAGGCCACAGCACGGTCGAATCGCTCGAACCGTTTTCCGATCTTCTGAGCTACAATCCTTCCGAAAGCGTCCACACCGGCTTTGACGCGTACAGACAATATTTCCCGATCTGATCAACATGATACAAGGAGGAGTTCGCCATGCAGAAAACCTGGCCGCTGGATACCGCTGTATCCTTTGATCCTTATTACGGAGAGCCCAGCCGCGACGGCGATCAGGGCTATGAGATCCTGCCCGACGGGAAAGCCCGCGTCCGCATCAAAGCGCCTGGCGCGAAAGAGGTCGTCCTCGACCAGTTCGGGCACATCCACCCGCTCAGCCGTGTATCGGACGAGATGTGGGAAGGCGTCGTCGACCTCGGCCGCGGCTTCCAGTACTTTTTCCTGAAGATCGACGGCAGCGACGCGCTCAATCCCTACCTGCCCATCGGCTACGGCTGCTGCAGGCCGATGAACTTCCTGGACATCCCCGTGCCCGGCGAAGAGGAATGGGCCACGCTGGACGACATCCCCCACGGGGCGGTAACCAGGCATTACTATCCCTCCTCCGTGACCGGAAAACAGGAGATCTGCCTGGTGTACACGCCGCCAGCCTTCGATCCGGCAAAAAAATATCCCGTACTGTATCTGCAGCACGGGTACGGTGAAAACGAGACCGGATGGGTCTACCAGGGGCACGTGGGCCGCATCGCGGACCGCCTCCTGCACGACGGAAAGATGAAAGAAATGCTGATCGTCATGGGCAACGGCATGGTGCAGGGCGACGACATGCGCCAGGGACGCATGCTCTTCCCCCGGGTCCTGCTCGCTGACCTGATCCCCTTCGTCGAAAGCCGCTATCCGGTATTGACCGACAAATGGCACCGCGCCATGGCCGGGCTCAGCATGGGCAGCTTCCAGACGAGCCTCACCACACTGAGCCATCCCGACATGTTCGGCTACGCCGGTGTATTCAGCGGCTTCCTGCGAGCCATCCACGGCGATGACAACGCCCATCTCGCGCTGCTTGACGATCCGGAGCGTTTCCAGGAATCCTTCCGCGTGTTCTACCGCGCGATGGGCACAGGCGACCAGTTCTTCTCCCATTTTCTTGAAGAAGACAAGCTCATTGAAGAAAAGGGCGTTACCGTCACTCGTCGCACTTTCCCCGGCGGACACGACTGGGGCGTATGGCGCCGGTGCATCCACGATTTCCTGCCGATGATATTCTGAAGACAGATACAATAAACGGCCGTTGCACAGTCTATTGAATACCCTCATCCGTCACGCCTTCGGCGCGACACCTTCCCCCGAGATCGGGGGAAGGCTCTAACGTGACATTGTATCAAGGTACTGTTTCGTATATTTGATCCTCAGACACTTCTTCAATCCGGTGAGAGTACATATAAAAGCCTTCCCCCGATCTCGGGGGAAGGTGAGCCGCGAAGCGGATCGGATGAGGGCTGTTTTGCTGTTGTACAACAGTCCTTTTTTGTTTTCAGAAATATCAGTTCCAGGGAGAATAGCGCTGCAGCACGCTCTCCAGGTTGCCTTCGGCATCGAAGGTGATCTCGGTGTTGTTCTCGTCGAGGAAGATCGCGTCGTTGGACACCCGCTCGATCATGTCCTTCAGCGTCAGCGCGACAGGCTGTTCCGCTTCAGGATTGCTCCAGTCCAAGTACGGCGCGTCAGGATTCGCCAGCACTTCCACCGTCACGGTCCCCAGCCAGAACGGATTGTCCGTTTCATTTGTGGCAGTATATTCGCCGCTGTCGTTCTTCGTCAGGATCAGGACATCCGCGCCCTGGGAATCGCCCTCGTTGATGAAAAAGCCCCACTCGTCAGCGATAATGGTATGCACGGGATAGCTGGTCCCGCCGGCGACGATTTGATCGCCGGGCTGGAGCGCTTCGATTTCCTCGGCGGAATACTTTTCCCGTTCACACAGCAGCCAGGTCAGCTCGATCACGTCGCCGCCGCCCCAGCCGTAGCCGGTCAGGCGCGCGGTAAAGGTCTGGCCTGCCACCATCTTCTTCAGCAATTCCGAAGGAGCAGGCTCCGCTGTCTGCGCGGCCGCCGCAGCGGACATGCAGAGCACCAGCGCGCACACGAGCGCAAACAGTTTGATAAGGTTCTTCTTCATAAATAATATACCTCCTTTAATTTAGTCCACTCTCAGAATCAGCTTCAGTACGTTCTTGGCGGCTTTCTCCATCTCTTCACGGGAAAGCGCGCCTTTTTCCTTGGCTGCCAGCAGGCGTTCCGGGAAGCCCGTACCCATCTTCATGTCGTTGCCGGCAGCGACTTCTTTGTAATGCTCGCCTGTCGTCCACCAGTCGGTGGTCACCATGCCGTCAAAGCCCCACTCCTCCCGGAGGATACCGGTCAGCAGGTCATAATTCTCACTGGAACGGTGGCCGTTGACGGGGTTGTAACTGGTCATGAGTGACCAGGGATGCGCTTCCTTGACGATGATCTCAAACTGTTTGAGATATATCTCGCGGATCGCGCGCTCGGAAGCGCGGGCGTCGCATTCACGGCGGTTGGTCTCCTTGTTGTTGAGCGCGAAGTGCTTCGGCGTCGCCGCGATATGCTCGGACTGCACGCCCCTCACCAGGCTCGCGGCCTGCTTGCCTGCCAGCAGCGGATCTTCGGAATAGTATTCAAAGTTCCTGCCGCACAGCGGGTTGCGGTGGATGTTGACGCCCGGCGCCAGCCAGACCATGATGTTGTTCTCCTTCGCTTCGAGGGCAGCCGCCACGCCGACCTCGCGGACGATCTCAGGATCCCAGGTGCTGCCGAGCAGCGTCGCGCACGGGAAAGCCGTGGTGGTGACGCCCAGGCCCGGGTGGAACCGGATGCCCGCCGGTCCGTCCGCCGTCATGATATTGGGGATCCCGTACAGCACGTTGTTCCCGTAACCGAAAGTGTTCGCCAGACCCACGTTCGGCTGGCCGCCCAGCAGACTGGCCAGATCTTCGTCCGGCAGCGCCTCGACGAAATCGTCCAGGCCCGTTTTTCCGTTCGCCACATCCGCAAGCTGAGGGCGGGCTTGTTTGAGGCTCTGGTGGTCGCGCCGCGGCACGCCGCGCTCCTCCGGCAGGGCAAAGCTCTCTTCCTCCGTCTGGTGCCCGAGCACTGACGCGTTGCGGTCATTGCAAGGCGCGGTCGGCAGTTTTTCAAAGGTGCCGTCCGCCAGCAGGCGTTTTTCGAGGCAGGTCGGCGTCATCCGGGCCATCAGCTGCTCCACGATTTTGTTTTCATCGAGCTGCCAGGTTTCCGGCGCATATTTGCCGTCCCGCACGCTGGTGCCGATGAAGAAACTGTATTCGCCCGCTTCCAGCACCCAGGCAGATTTGGCCACCTTGCCCAGGTCGTCATAGCTCGCCGCCGCGCTCAGCGGGAACCGCACGATCACGCGTTCCTCCTCGCCGGGCGCGAGCAGGCGCGTCTTGCAGTAGCCCACGAGCACCTTCTCCGGCTTGCCGAGCTTCCCCTGCGGCGCGGTGCAATAGACCTGCACGACTTCGCGGCCGGCGCGATCGCCGACGTTCAGCACGCGCACCCGCGCTTCCGCCCGGCCGCCCGCAACCGTGAGTTCCTCCCCAGACAGGGCGAATTGCGTGTAACCCAGGCCGTAGCCGAAAGGATAGACGACCTTTTCCTTCGCACCGGGAATGGTCTCGAAATAGCGGTAGCCGACGTAGATATCCTCGTCGTAGTTGACGTAATCATCGCTGTCATAGAAGTGCTCGCAGCCCGGATAATCTTCCAGGTCGCGGGCATAGGTGTCTGCCAGTTTTCCGCTCGGCGCGTAGCGGCCGGTCAGCAGTTCCGCGGCGGCGCATCCGCCCTCCAGGCCGCCCTGGAAGGCCATCAGCAGGCCCTGGACGTTGGAATTGTCCCGGAAGCATGCCGTCTCGACCATGCCGCCCACGTTCAGCACCACGATCGTCCTGGCGAAAGCACGGCTGACCGTGTCGATCATCGCGCGCTCCGCGTCGGAAAGATAGAAATCACCGTGTTCGAACAGCACGTCGCTCATGCTCACGATGTCACTCGTGACAGGATCCTTGCGCGTGATCTTCGCGCGGGTGGATTTCCGGTCCCAGCCCTCGCCCGAAAAGCGGCTGATGGAAATGACCGCGGTATCCGTAAACGCCCGGGCGTCAGCGAGCAGCTGCTCCGGCACTTCAGGCTCCGCCACCATGCCGGGCTCCCAGCCTTCGGCGTAGCGCGCTTTCACATAATCCCGGTAATAATCCACCGTTCCCGGATACACGGCGTCCTGCCCGATGACCTCCGCGAATCCGTCATAAATGTTCCGGATATAAGGCACTGTCACGTCGCCGCTGCCGCCGCCGCCCTTGACATAGTCGATGGTCGCCTTGCCGAACAGCGCCACCCTGCAGCCCGCCTCGAGCGGCAGCGCGCCGTTCTCGTTCTTCAGCAGCACCATGCCTTCCCGGGCAGCCCTGCGCGACAGCGCAATGTGCTCCGGCCCGGCAGTCACACGTTTCCCGTCCCTGCCCAAGGGCAGGCCAGGCTGAAATCTCGCGCGAATCCAGTGTTCCATAGGAGATCCTCCTTATGCAGTGTTTTGTTCCATCCCGCAATCCCAAAACAAGACAGCGGACAAAGGCGATATGCTGTTCCTTTGTCCGTAGGATCGCTTCCGCATGGCAGGGCGGATGTTCCGTTCATCCTCTCCCCTTCCCGCTGATGATATTGTATCGTTTTTTTCCTTGCTTTGCAAGGGGTTGTTGCACAACCCCTTCGATCAAATGGATACTCCATTTGATCGACAAAAACACCTTTTCCTCTCGCACCTACGGTGCTCCCGGGCGGAAAAGGTGCAAGGAAAGCATTTTTGCTCTCGCAGGGCAAGCTCTGCTTCGCAAAAATGCTCCTCGCACCGCACATGTCGCTGCTGCGGATTACACTTGGAG
>JAFRNK010000009.1 GCA_017430225.1 Clostridia bacterium
CCGATCCTTCACCGTAAAATCATAGACTGTTTTCATTTTTCTTTTCCTCCTCTTCCTTTCTGGTTTCCTAGCAGTTCATAGAGCAGCATGTACAGCGTCTGCGCTTTTTCGGGCGGCAGGTCTATACAGCCGGCTACTTTCCCGGGAACATCCTTCGCCTTTTCCTGCAGCGCCCTGCCCGCGTCGGTCAGCCTGACCTCCACCACGCGGTCGTCCTCGCGGCACCGGCTTCTTTGCACATACCCCGCCTGTTCCATCTTCTTCAGCAGCGGGGAAAGCGTCCCGTTATCCAGCATCAGTTTCTCACCGATCTCTGTCACTGACACTCCGTCTTTTTCCCAAAGCACCAGGAAAACAATGTACTGGGTGTAGGTCAGTCCCAACGGCTTCAGCCAAGGGGTCTAGAGGCCGGTCACATTCCTTGCGGCCGCGTACAGTGGAAAACAAAGCTGATTGGCCAGTTTCATCGCTTCATGGTAATCGTAATCCATCACTGACCCTCCAACCTCGTTTGATGCAAATATATTTTATCAAATATATTATCGCCTGTCAATACCCTCTGACCGGATTTTTTATGGAATTGTCCTGATAATTCAAAGATTAATGTTTTTCAGTATGCTGTTTTCTGTTCAGAAGGATCACAGCCGCCAGGATCATGATCATTCCCAGTCCGGAAAGCAGCGTCAGCGGTTCGGAAAACACCGCGATCCCGACAAGCGTCGCGACCATGGGCTCAATGGTCGCAAGGATGCCGGCTTTGCTCGCCTCCACAGTGCGCAGGCCAAGCGTGTATGCAAGGAAAGGGATCACAGCTGTCACCAGTCCGGTCAGGCAGCCGAACAATGCGATTCCAGCCGGATGATCCGCGGCGGCAAACTTTGAAATCATATCCGCCGGATTGCAGACAAACCAGGAACCCGCCGCGGCAAACAGGAAGGTGTAGGTCGTGACGCTGTAGGGAGAATACTTCCGGAGTGCGATCGTTCCCAGGATGCTGTACAGCCCGTATCCGATACCGGAGCCCAGCCCGAGCAGCAGGCCGGTTATGGTCAGCCCTCCCCCGGAGATCCCGGAAACAAAAATGCATCCGGCGAAAGCAAGGGCAAGGGCAATGAGTTTGGTTCTGTTCAGTTTTTCACGGAAGAACAGCACTGACATCAGCATGATCCAGATGGGCGACGTATAGAGAAGGATTGCCGCCGTGGACAGCGGCATCATTTCTATCTCTCTCGCAGATTTGATACAATAAAACGATGAACCCCTTTGAACCCTCCCCCAACGTGTGATTGTTTAGGAGAGTCCAAAGGGGTTCGTTGTTCAATGCTATGTTCAGATGAGACAGTGCCTTACCAAAGCCTGCCTGTATCAGGGTTTCTGCTCGCGCGCGGCAACGATATCCATAAGGTATTGCCGGGTAAAGAACTTGTCCATGAACTGGTAGTAGCCAACCAAGGGGAGCACGGCCTTGTACTGGTCGATCAGAAGGTCCTGTTCGATATGAATGTCTCCAGGCCCGGCGATGACCAGAACGTTCTGGTCGCCGGCCGAGTACGCCTTCCATTCGATCTGGTCTGTCGACGGATCGCCGCAGCGCGCGAAATTGGTCCACATCTGCTGAACGGCCGTGAAAATCTCATCAGGGACGTTCGTGCCATTGAATGCGCTGGTCGTCCCCACGCCGCGAAGGTTGAACAAAAAGATGAGCTCTACGGAATGTGCTGCCCCAATATCCGGATTGCTGCCCGGGTACGACCAGTAGTAGAAGAACGTTTTGTTGAACGCGCTCTGCACGTCGAGCTGCTGAAGCAGGGCAACCCTGAATATGACCTCACTTAAGAACTCCGTCTCGATCAGTCCCGGCTCCTGAAGCCTGCAGACCCTTTGGAATTCCTCATAAGATTTCTTATCTTCTTCCTTCAGGTAGCGGAGTGCCTCACCCACGCTGTGCTGGGCGTGTATCTTCTGCTCTTCCAGACTCAGATTCACGCCCTCGCCCATGAACAGTCTGGACTCATCGGCCGTGCTGCCTGCCATGATGGATATGTGCTTTGCGTAGCCTTTCTTGTACAGCTCGATGGGTGCCTCGGGGAGAACCTCATTTCCGTAGTAGGGGCTGCTCATGAACTTGCTGACCGCATTGACATACGCCTCATGGAGTTCCTCTTCGGTCAGAGCCATGATGTCGTCCATGGTCTTGCAGCCGGTGTACTCGAGCAGTGCCTTCGTCCTGCTCTGCGCAGTTTCACAGCCGACCGGCATGGCCGCGTAGACCGAGCCGCTCTGGGCGATGATCTTCTGGAAATACTGGTTTGCCTCCTTCATGACCGACAGAATGGAGACCGAACCGCCGCCGGCGCTTTGCCCGAAAACGGTCACGTTGTCAGGGTCGCCGCCAAAGGCGGCGATGTTTTCGTGCACCCATCTGAGCGCCATCGCCTGGTCGAGCAGGCCGTTGCAGGGTGCCGTCTCGAAGTCTTCGCCGCCGGGTACCGACGTAAAGTCCATGAAGCCGTACATGTTCAGGCGGTAGTTGATGTTCACCAGGATGATGTCGCTCTGCGCCTGAACGAGGTTGGCTCCGTTGTAGCCAAACTGCGAACCCGAACCGACGGCATAAGCTCCGCCGTGAATCCAGACCATCACCGGCTTCTTCTCGGTCTTGTCGTCGGCGTTAAGCCAGATGTTCAGGTAGAGGCAGTCCTCGGAGGTCTGCTTCTGTATGGTATCAGAATAGCCTTCTGCGCCGAAAGCACTCTTTCCGTAGTACTTCGCCTCAAAGACCCGGTCGCTCGCGTCCACGTACTCCGGTGCCTTGAAGCGGCGCTCTCCCACTGGCGGCTTCGCGTAGGGGATGCCCAGCCACGACGCAACCCCGTTCTCCTCAGTTCCGACGAAGGTACCACGGCATGGGCCTCGTCGTAGTCTCCTGTGATTTCGCTGTTCAGGTACTCATAAGGCTCATAAATAACCAGATCCTTGAATTCCCTTTTCGTACCTTGCGTATCAGCCGTTTCCATGCTGGAATGATCTGTCCCCGGCGTTTCTTCGGCTTTGTCCGGATGGCTGGCTGCGTCAGCATGAGCCGTTAAGGAAAACAACAGCACAAACAATAATCCCAAAACAAACTTCTTCAATACCATCTTCCTCCTGTTCTATACCATTACAAAAAACATTGACAATCATGCAGGCAAAAGCTTGTTCCAACACGTTCTCAACCATTGTAGCACATAAACAAATTTGAGTAAAGAACGAATAATGATGTATAGGGCGGAATCGAAGACCCTGTTACAGATGGAATGGTTTGCTTTAGAAGCAATAGTATTTTGTCAGGAAATAGGTTCTGTCCCAGTCAACGATTCCCTTTTTGGATTCTTTCTCCGGATGGATGTCGAATTCATCGAAGATCATAACCTTCTTGTCCTTCAAGTCGTACAGCGGCCATACCTTTTCCTTGCCGTCAGGTGAGATGTCAGCGCTCAGGGACGGATCGCCGGTCTTGGCGAACTGAACCCACATCTTGCGCATGGTCTTTGAAAAGGTTTCATCAAAGTTCCGCATTCCTGCGTCGGGATTCTTGAATAGCGTTGGAAGCTCTACCGCATGTCCGCATCTTAGCAACGGGACATCCGATTCCGGCGTAAAGAAATAGGTATAGGACTTACCTCCGG
>JAFRNK010000069.1 GCA_017430225.1 Clostridia bacterium
CGAGACGGACGGCATTCTCTTCTCCGCCGACGCTTTCGGCACTTTCGGAAGCCTGCACGGGAAACTCTACGCGGACCAGCTCGACTTCGAGCGCGACTGGCTGGACGACGCGCGCCGCTATTACGCGAACATCGTCGGCAAGTACGGCACGCCGGTGCAGGCCCTGCTTAAAAAGGCTTCTGCCCTGCCCATCCGGATGATTGCGCCCCTTCATGGCCCGATCTGGCGAGAAAACGCCGCCTGGTTCATCGGCAAATACGACCTGTGGAGCCGCTATGAAGCCGAAGCCAATACCGCGGTCATCTTCTCCGGCTCGGTATACGGGCACACCCATGCCGCCGCCCTTCAGCTCGCGCAGGCGCTGACCGCGCAAGGCCTCAAGGACGTCCGCGTGTATGACGCCTCCAAGACGGACCTGAGCGTTCTGGTCGCGGAAGCTTTCCGCTGCAAGGCGCTGGTCTTTGCCGCTTCCACCTACAACAACGGCATTTTCACCCCCGTGGAAACGCTGATCACCGATCTGCAGGCCCACGACCTGCAGAACCGCGTCTATGCAATCGTCGAGAACGGCTCCTGGGCGCCGAACAGCGGCAAGCTCATGGCCGAAAAACTTTCCACCTTCAAACGCATGACCAGGGCCGGGGAAACCCTGACCCTCCGTTCCGCGCTGAAACCCGCGCAGTCAGAGCAGATTGACGCCCTGGCCGCCGCCATCATGGAAGCCATCCAATAATCCAAAGGAGTTTAGCATTTGAGTACATCCCGTTTTGCATTATTTGTCGATCTTGAAAACTGCGGCGCCAATGTCGCGACCCTGAACAGCATCCTTGAAAAGGTCAAGATCCGCGGCGATATCCTGCTGGGCAAGGTATACGGTTATACCGACAGCTACAAGGACCTGAAGGAACTGCTGCTCAGCAACACCTTCACCGTCGTCCCCTCCATCCGCTACGGCATCAGCCAGAAAAACAACGCGGACATCCTGCTGGTGGTCGACGCGCTCGAAGTCGCATATACGAACCCGCTGATCGATTCCTTCTGCATCGTTTCCGGCGACAGCGACTATACGCCACTGGTCGGCCGGCTGAAAGCGATGGGCAAGTTTGTCCTCGGCATCAGCCGCAGTGAAGTCGCCAGTTCCATTTTCATCAACGCCTGCAACGAATTCCAGTTCCTCGAATCCGTGAAGTCTACCAGCCGTTCGACGCGCACGCGCCGCAGCAAAGTCAGCAGCGCGGACGAACTCGCGGACCTGAGCGCGCTCGGGAAAACGATCGAGTCGATCATCACCGAGCAGGCGGACGAGGACGGCATGTTCGCCAGCGAACTCAAGGGCGTCCTGCTGCGCCTGCAGCCCGATTTCAACGAGAAAGCTTACGGCTGCGCCACCTTCGGCAAGCTGCTCAGCAAGCTCGCGCAGGAAGAGAAGATCATCACCGTCAAATCCGATAATTTCAACGTGATCGTTTCCCTGAACCAGGACGCCCAGGACAAAACGTCCGCGCAGATCAGCGCTGCCAACTGGAAACAGGTGTTCCAGGAACAGCTCAATCATTACAAGGATGACGGATTCGAGCGCATCAATCCTTCCATCCTCAAAGCGGATATCCAGGCCGCTTATCCGGACTTCCAGGAAAAGAGCATCGGTTTCAAACGTTTCTCCGATCTGCTGAAGGAACTCGAGAAATCCGGCATTCTGAAGCTGGACATCGACGAACAGAAGAACCTGCTCGTCCGGATCATCTGACCAGGAGGTACCAATGTCCGCCCGTCTCTTTGCCAGACTGCTGTGCGTGCTGCTGCTTCTGACAGCGCCGCTCGCTTATGCCGATGAGACCGACGCCGAGCAGGAAGCCCGTGCCCGCGTCGCCGCCTATGCCATGAAGGTTCATGAATATACGTGGACCATGCCTGAAGAGGATGGCGTCATTCTGCTGTACAACTGCAACTATTTCATGCGCACCAACGGCAACCGACTGATCTTTGAAATCACGCCGCCCTACGTCGCTTACGGCACCGTCAGGGGGATACCCTATTCCCTCTCTGTTTACGGCAACGGGCTGGAGCTGACTTATCCGGAGTATCTCGAAACGACAAACGCCGAACGGGCCGAAATTTCCAATATATACAATTACAGGAGTTACGGCGAACGGATCAGCGTGAGGTACGGCATGAGCTGCGCGACCTTCGTTTCCGACTGCCTGCGGCAAGGATTTGCCAACGATCCGCCGCCCGTGATGAAGGGCGTAATCACCCTCATGTCGGAACTCCCGTGGAAGAGGCATTTCACCTTCGGCAAGCGGGGCTGGAAAGATTATGACAAGCTGCAGACCGCGGACTTCCTGTTCAACGAGGAACACGTCATGCTCGTGATGGAAAACGACACTGAGCATGAGCGCCTGCGGATCATGGAACAGACGCCGCCCGATTACGCGGTCGCAAACTGTGAGAACATCACCGATGTCACCGTGACTCTGTATTACCGCGGCAGCCCGACCGAAATGCAAGCCAAGCGCCTTTGCATGGAATGCGAGGCCTGCCGCCAGGCGACCACTGGAACGCAGTACCGCTGGGCGGATTACCAGGAACTTGGCGAGAAGAAGTACCGCGCCGTGTTCGTCAAATATCCCGTATCAGACCAATAAGTTCAGGCACCGCTGCCTGATGAAAGGAGAAAACGCCATGAACGACTGCCTGTTCTGCAAAATCATCAAAGGTGATATCCCCAGTACGAAAGTTTACGAAGACGGGAACTGCTACGCGTTCCGCGACATCAATCCCCAGGCGCCCGTGCATGTGGTGCTGGTTCCTAAGACGCATGTTCACGGCCTGGACGAAGCTGACGGCCTGACGGATGCCGAACTGGCAGCCCTGGTCCGCGCTGCCTCCGCGATTGCCAAACAGGAAGGGCTGGACAAATCCGGCTATCGCCTGATCTCCAACTGCGGCGACGATGCCTGTCAGTCGGTCGGACACCTGCATTTTCATATCCTCGGCGGCCGCAAGATGGCCGAGCAGATGGCATAAGGAGGCAACCGCATGACCTGGTGGCAGGCAATACTGTTAGGCGCCGTGCAGGGCCTCGGCGAGTTCTTGCCGATCTCCTCCAGCCGCCACATCATGTTTTTCGAACAGCTGCTGAACATGCAGATCGATCCGAACGCCATGATGCTGGTC
>JAFRNK010000070.1 GCA_017430225.1 Clostridia bacterium
ACTCTTTGATTTCGTTCTCAATATTGGTCCAGCGTCCGGAAACTGTTTGATACGAGTATAAGCCTGTCATGCAGGTCCTGTCAACGTTTGAGCATCGTTTATATTGTTCATCGTGCGAGCGCAAAAATGTATGCCGGAACCTTCAAAGTACGGCCTATGCTGAACGAATCCCGCAAAAACGCCCAAAAACAATAAAAGTCTTGCATTTCAAGCAGAATTGTGTTAATATACCGCTCGTGTGGAAAATTGGCCACACGGACTACTACAAAGGCGCACTTGAAACCGAAGCGCCTGACAAGCGAGGGTAAACAAATTATGAAGAAAGTTATCTGCAAGGTCGAGTACGATACGGATACCGCTGAATTCGTCAACAAGAAGGTCATTGGTGCCTTCGGCGATGCAGAGGGTTATGAAGAGTGCCTGTTCAAGACTCCTGACGGCAAGTTCTTCCTCTACGGCAACGGCGGCGAAAACTCCATCTATCCCGTGGAGACCATTAAGCGCATGAGCGCTGCCAACGCGGAAAAGTGGCTGGCTGAATAATCCGTCCGATCAAAAACAACTGCTGCGGGCATATGGCTTGCAGCAGTTGTTTTAGTTTTCCTGTCCGTGTTCCCCAGACACAAGGGAAGTATCCCCCTTTGTTAGCATAAAGGAATAAAGCATAAGTGGATTCTGTCAGATCGTATCATCAGACAATCACTTATGCCTTATCATTTATCCGAGCCCTTTATGGGTATCTGCCCTTCAGCTAAACAGCCCCGTATCCTTATATGTTTTCAAAAAACGCGCTCCCGTCCTCGTACCGGAGGATGCCCGTATCGTCAAAATACAACGGCGTCGGCTCGGACTTCATGTACTTGAGGATCGCGTCCATGCGTACGGATTCCGAATAGGTCATCAGCGTGAACGCGACGCCGTGCTTGTGCGCTCGGCCGGTCCTGCCAATGCGGTGCAGGTAGTACTCGTTCTCGTTGGGGAGGTCGTAGTTGATGACCGCTTCCACGTCATCCACGTCGATGCCGCGGGCGGCGACGTCCGTGCAAACCAGGATTGGAAACTTACCGTGCTTGTACCGGCGCATGATCTCACTGCGCTTCTTCTGCGGTATATCGCCGTGCAGCTCCTCGGAGTCGAAACCGCCCTTCTGCAGCGCCGCGTTGACGCGGTGCGCCATCAGCTTGGTATCGGTAAAGATCATCACCCGCTCGTAGACGTTGGCGTCCAGCAGGTAGGTGAGGCGCTCCTGCTTCTCCTGCCGTTCGGATGGGATCACGTACTGCGTGATCTGCGGCTTGTTCTCGTCCACCGCTTCCACGGTCACCTGGACGGGCTCGTACTGGTATTTCCAGGAGATGGTCATCACGTCCTGGCTGGTCGTGGCGGAAAACATGACGAACTGCCGATTCGGAGGTGTCTGGTCGATGATCTTGCAGACGTCCTTCACGAAGCCCATGTTCAGCATTTCATCCGCCTCATCGAGCACCAGCGTATGCACGCTGCGGACGCTGACATTCCGGCGCTCCAGATGGTCCAGCATACGGCCCGGCGTCGCGACCACGATCTGCGGGTGCTTGCCCAGTTGCTCCATCTGGCGTTTGATGGGCTGCCCGCCGTACAGAACGGCGATGCGCAGGCCTTTGATATAGTAGGCCAGCTTCTGCAGTTCTTCGCCGATCTGCATGGCCAGCTCACGGGTCGGGGCCAGGACCAGCTCCTGGAGCTCCGTCTCCTTCATGTCCATGTATTCGAGCATCGGGATGCCGAAAGCCAGGGTCTTGCCGGTGCCGGTCGGCGCGATGCCGATGATATCGCTCCCGCCCATCATCAGGGGGATCGTCTTTTTCTGGATCTCCGTCGGCTGTTCAAAACCCATGCGCCCGATTGCGCGCAGCACGTCCTCCGAGATATCCATGTCCCGGAAGCCCTCCGGGATGATTACCGGCTTGGGTTCGCGCTTTTTCGGTTCCGGCTTTTCGGTTTCTTCGGCCGCCTGCTTTTCTTCCGCGGTTTCCGCATTCACGGCCGCCTCCGCTTTTACGGCAGGCTTCTTCGGCCGGCGTTTCCTGGGTTTCTTTTTCGCGGCCGGTTTCTCCTGCTCAGGCTCGGCAGGCATTTTTTCAATATCAGTTTCCATTGAGATTCCTTTCAGTTACTTGTCAGGCAGCCGGATCGGCTCCCCTGCCCAAGGGGCTCTTCAAAAATCGGATGATCAGCAGCGTGGAGCACAGCACCCACCCCATCGGGTAGGCGAGCGCCACAGAGATGAATCCGAGGTTCAGCGCATGCGTGACGTACAGGTAGATCTGCCGGAACACGACGAAGGAGCCGAGCATGATCAGGGTCGGTACGGTCGCGTCGCCCGTTCCCCTCAGCGCACCGGACAGGATCTGGTTAAAGCACAGCACCAGGTAGAAAGGCGTGACGATCCTGAGAAAACGGACACCGTACGCCACGACCTCTTCCTTGGGGGAGAAGAAGCCGAGCAGTTGACGCGCGAGGATCAGCATCGCCGTACCGAGTACCGCCGTCGAGAAAAGGCTCATGCCCAGCGCTGTTCGCACGCCTTGGCGGGCACGTTTGCCGTCTTTTGCGCCCCAGTTCTGACCGACAAAGGTCGTGGAGGACATGCCGATCGACTGCACGGGGATCAGCACGAAGGCGTCCAGCTTATTGTAGATCCCATATCCCGCCATGCAGGCGGAGCCGAAGGCGTTGATATAGGACTGTACGTACACGTTGGAAAACGAAGTTACCGCCGACTGGATGCACGACGGCAGACCGACTTTCAGGATGCTGGTGAGCGACGGGCGGTCGATCTGCAGATTGCGCCAGCGGATGCCGTACGTGCCGCGCTCGCGGCTCAGTGTGATCAGGATGAGTGACGCGGAAACCAGCTGCGCGATGATCGTCGCGTACGCGACGCCCCGCACACCCATGTGGAACACGAGCACGAACAAAAGATCGAGCACCGTATTGAGCAGCGCGGACATGATCAGGAACATGAGCGGACGGCGTGAATCCCCCACCGCGCGCAGGATGCCGCTGCCCATGTTGTAAAACAGCACGCCGGACACGCCGGAAAAATAGATGCTCAGATAAGCGCGCGCCTCGTCCCACACGTTATCAGGCGTCTGCATGAACCGGAGCATCGGCTCGATGATGGTCAGGCCGATCGCTGTGGAAACTGCGCTGATCACGAAGGTCAGGGCAATGGTCGTATGCACGGCACGACTGAGCCCGTTCGCGTCGTGCGCGCCGTAGCGCTGTGAGATGATGACCGAAGCGCCGGTCGCCAGGCCCGCGCACGAGCCGACGATTGTATTGATGATCGATCCCGTCGAGCCGACCGCCGCCTGCGCCGTCTCCCCGACGAACTGTCCGACGACGAGGGTGTCCACCATGTTGTACAGCTGCTGGAACAAAAGCCCCAGCGCCATCGGCACGGAAAACGTCAGCAGATGCCGCCAGATGCTTCCGACGGTCATATCCGAATCGGTCTTGACCACAGCTTCCCCCGCTTCGTCCATCTCGCCTGCCGCCGCACTGCGCGGCAACGCTGAAATGATAACACAAAGGACACGTATAGTCAAATGAACTGATGTTTCTTCTTGCACCCATCCGGGTTTCCATGTATAATCAGTATGTCAGACCGATATGAATCGAAGGAGAGTCATCATGAAAGACCATCTTGAAACCGCGCCAGTCATCGACGCCGTACGGAATCAGGGCGTCTGCCCGTTTTGCCAGCTCAGGGAGATGGTCGAGAAGCAGACGGTCGAACGCTACCTCGGCGGCTCCGTGATGGAGCCGGACATCCGCATCAGGACGAACGCTGTCGGCTTCTGCAGGAACCATCACCAGCTCCTGATGGCGCAGAAGGATTATCACGGCTACGCGCTGATGATGCAAACGCGGCTCAGGACCGTCGCCGAGCAGCTGACGCCCGCGGTCAAGGGCATCGCAGGAATCTCCCTGTTCGGGCAGAAGAACGCATCCGCCCTCCAGCGCCAGCTCGCCGAATCGACCGGCCGCTGCCTGATCTGTGAAAACATGGCGGACACGGTGAGCCGCTACATGGACATCTTCATGAAGCTGTACCGGGAAAGCGCACCTTTCCGCGCCGATTACGAAAGAGGCTCCGGCGTATGCCTGTACGACCTGCCCCTGCTCATCCAGAAAGCGCAGACGCACCTGATGCCGGCACAAAGGAAAGACTTTATGGCGACCCTGTCCAGGCAGATGACAGCCTCCCTCGGCACTGCGCAGGAGGATCTGGACGCCCTGTGTTCCAGCTTCCACTATGGATCTGAGCACAAGAACAACCCCCGCATCCATGAGGCGCTGGAACGCGCAGTGAACCTTCTGCGCGGGAAGACCTTCTGAGAGGATACACCATGTTCCATCTGTATACCGGCTCTGAACCGCAGCCCTGGGCACAGGCGGCCGAACTGACGCGCGACGCGCGATCGCAGGGCGTGCCGGTCATCGTGCTCGTGCCGCAGCAGTATACACTGGCGGCAGAGCGCGCCCTGATCCGCGCACTGGACGTCAGCGGCTTTTTTGACGTGGACGTCGTCTCCCCTCTGCGATTTAGCCAGCGCGTTTTCGCGCAGGCAGGCTGCGACGAGCGCACGCGCATCGACGCCCAGGGCAAGACCATGGCCGTCAGCCGCGCCGTCCTGACCTGCCGCGAACAGCTGAAATACTATGAGAGCGCGGTCGAGCGCCAGGGATTTATCGAAAATGTCAGCCGCATGATCGCGGATATGAAACGCGCCAGGATCACGCCGCAGGCGCTGGACGAGTTCCGGCAAACCCTGCCGGAAGGCGCCCTGGCTGATAAATTCCATGACCTCGTTCTTATATATGACGAATATGAAAAGCTCCTGGCCGGCCGCTTCGTGGACGGTGAGGACGTGCAGGCGGAACTGATCCGCCGAATTCCCGATGCGCCGATGACGAACGGTGCGCGCATCATCGCTGCCGGCTTCGATATCCTCACCGAAGAGCTCGCCCGCCTGCTGATCGCCCTCCATCCAGTGGCCGAATCCGTCCACCTGCTGATGTGCGCCGTCTGGGACGATCCCGCCTATCTGCCAGCTGCCGACAGCCTGCAACGCTTCCGCCAGCAGTTGGGCGAGCGTGGCCTGCCCTGCAGGGGGCATGATTTGAAAGCCGCCTTCCGCCGGCCGGACGATATCGCGCACCTCAGAGCCCAGCTCCTGAAGCCCGCTTTTGAGCCCTATCCCGTCTCCCCGCCTTCCATCCGTCTGTACGCGGCGCCGACGCCCTACGCGGAAGCCTGCCATGCGGCGGAAGAAGCCATCGAACTGCACAGCCGGGGCTGCGCCTGGGAGGACATGCTCATTCTCTGCGCGGACGAGGCGCACTATTTTTCCGTAATGGACCACGCGCTCAGCATCTACCAGATCCCGCACCACCTTGCCCGCAAGGCCGTCGCACCGCCCC
>JAFRNK010000071.1 GCA_017430225.1 Clostridia bacterium
ATCCCCGAGCTGAACGGCAAGCTGATCGGCTCCGCGCAGCGCGTGCCCGTGCCCACCGGTTCCACCACCATCCTCGTGGCGGTCGTCAAGGGCAAGGACGTCACCAAGGAATCCATCAACGCCGCGATGAAGGCCCAGGCTTCCGAGAGCTTCGGCTACACCACCGAGAAGCTGGTCTCCTCCGACATCATCGGCATGACCTACGGCTCCCTGTTCGATGCCAACCAGACCATGGTCACCAAGATCGACGACGACACCTATCAGGTTCAGGTCGTGTCCTGGTATGACAACGAGAACAGCTACACCAGCCAGATGGTCCGCACCATCAAGTACTTCGCCGAGCTGAAGTAATTGATTCTGCTGGGATTTCGAACTTCTGCGAAAGCAGGAGAACGAAGCCAGGTATGTAAAATGTTGATTTAGTACTGTAAACCGTTCTGATATTCCGGTTTCAGGTACGATAAACATTTACCCCCCCTTTCTCTGATGGAAATCGTCAGGAAAGGGGGTTTTTGTACGATAAATAATGCCTCAAAAAAACAGGACTGGACCTTGAACACCGCCTTCCTTGCTGATACAATAAGTCTGTTTACAAAAGGAGGTAGTTTTATGGACAGGCTTCAGATGATCACGCCGCTGGTGGAAATGGACGGCGACGAAATGACCCGCATCCTGTGGGCGGATATCAAGGAGATCCTTCTCACTCCGTATATCGACCTGAAAACCGTATACTATGACCTGGGGCTGAAGCACCGCGACGAGACGGATGACCAGGTGACCGTCGACAGCGCGCTGGCCGCCAAGCAGTACGGCGTAGCCGTCAAATGCGCCACCATCACCCCCAACGCCCAGCGCGTGGAAGAATACGGGCTCAAGCAGATGTGGAAAAGCCCCAACGGAACGATCCGCGCCATGATGGACGGCACCGTATTCCGCACGCCCATTCTGGTGAAGGGTGTCCGGCCCACCGTGCGCACCTGGGAAAAGCCCATCACCATCGCCCGTCACGCCTACGGCGATATCTACCGCAACACGGAAATGACCGTTCCGGGCAAGGGCAAGGCCGAGCTGGTATTTACCGGCGAGGACGGCACCGAGCAGCGCAAGACCATCTTCGATTTCAAGGGCCCCGGCATCCTGCAGGGCATCCATAACCTCGATTCCTCGATTTCTTCTTTCGCCCGCGCCTGTTTCAATTACGCGCTGGACATCCGGCAGGACCTGTGGTTCTCCGCCAAGGACACCATTTCCAAGACTTACGACCATCACTTCAAGGACATTTTCCAGGAGATCTTCGACAGCGAATACAAGGACAAATTTGAAAACGGAGGCATTTCCTATTTCTATACGCTGATCGACGACGCCGTGGCCCGTATCATCCGCTCAAAGGGCGGTATGATCTGGGCCTGCAAAAACTACGATGGCGACGTCATGAGCGATATGATCGCCACGGCTTTCGGATCCCTCGCCATGATGACCAGCGTCCTTGTCAGCCCCGACGGCAAGTACGAATATGAAGCCGCGCACGGCACAGTAACGAGGCATTATTACCGCTATCTCAAGGGCGAGGAGACCTCTACCAATCCCGTCGCCACCATCTTCGCCTGGACAGGCGCCCTGCGCAAGCGCGGCGAAATCGACGACCTCAATGACCTGTGTGCGTTCGCCGACCGCCTGGAGAAGGCCGTGATCGGCACGATCGAGAGCGGTATCATGACCGGCGACCTGGCATCGATCTATGAAGGAGAGTCCTGCGCCGTGACCAGCCGCGCCTTCCTCCGCGCCGTGCGTGAACGGCTCGAAAACGGCTGACCCGCCCGATAAAACAATGGCCCACCGGTCCGGCCGGTGGGCTGCAGACTGCAGGGACGCTGATTTCTGCAGTCTTTTATTGTCCCGCAGCTGTTTCAGAAATCTTCGAGATTCAGGAAGATCGGATTGGTCCAGGCTCGGTTTCCGTTCGAATCCTTCACTACTGCCCGGATATAGGGCGTGTTCGTCTCGCGCAGCGGAACGCTGGCGGACGTGATGCCCACCTCGCCTTCCACGGGCCGTGCGATGGTATACGGCGCGCGGAAATGGACGAACTGGATTTCGGAAACGGGCGAGCATTCCAGATACGCCCTGCCCTTGTCCACATAGAAATCATAGATCTCCGGCCCGCAGGAAGAATAGAACGCGCCGTTTTTCAGCGCTTCCAGGATCGCGCTCACGCTGTTTTCGGCGTTCACGCGCACCCAGCCTTTGCAGTACTGGCGCATCACATGGCCGTCGTCCGTCGCGACCCCGAAGATCCTCTGGCCCTGCACCAGTATTTCGTCCCAGTAAGCGGCGTTGGTGTCCTTGCCGTGCTCGAGCGCGGAGCCGCTGTTCCAGATCTCCATCGCGAAGTTGCCCTTGAGCATCTCGAACTCGCGGGCAGGCGTGCCGCTCCATTCGGGATGGCAGTAGAACGTGATGTTGTTGTTCTCATGCATATAGTCCAGCAATTCCTGGGTCTGTTCCGGCCGGTCGATGCGGTTTCTGGGGAATCGCTGATCCTGTTCAAAGCCATTGCCGTCCTCGCGCGAAGGCCCCAGGGCTACCATATGATGGACGTGCACTCCGGGTCCTGGCAGATTCCGGTCCACCTCCACTCCGGGAACAATGGTCATCTCAGCATCGGAAAAGTTCCGGTAGTTATAGCAGCGGTGATCTGTGAGTGCCATGAAATCGTAACTGTGCTCTTTATAGCATTTGATCACGAGCGCCGGATCGTCTGCGCCGTCCGAACGGGTGGTGTGGCAATGCAGCGCTCCTTTGAGCATATAACCCGCATCGATAAATGCCGCCTGACGTCTCATCATGAACCTCCTTATTCTTCATGGCAGGAGCCGGTCAACCGACAGCCTGTCAGTTGTTTCTTGATATCGCTTTGATTGACGATATTGTACAGTCATGAATTACTTTTGTCAATCTTCCGCATCCGCGTTTGAAGGACGCTCAAGTATATTGCACAGGCAAAAACACCTTGACAACCCCTGCCGGAAGGGGTAGACTATGAGCGTCTAAATCGCCGTGTATGATCGGCGTAAATAAAAAAATGGAGGGAATACGCATGAAGAAGCTCACTGCTCTGTTTCTGGCCCTGATGATGGTGCTGGCCTGCACCGCTTTCGCGAGCGCGGAAGACGAGATCACCCTGGACGTCATCATCTGCCAGTACGGCCCCAACACTGAAAACTGGTTCCTCGGGACCGGCATGGACGGCACCAACTTCGTAGCCAAGTTTGAAGCTGAAAACCCCGGCATCAAGCTGAACCTGGACGTAGTATCCTGGAATGACGTGTACACTGAGGTGTCCACCCGCATTTCCAACAGCAAGGCTCCCGACATCCTCAACATTGACGTTTTCGCCGATTATGCCGCTGAAGGCCTGCTGATGCCCGTGAGCGATTACTGCCCCGAAGAGCTGTACAGCGATTTCTTCCCGCAGTTCATCGCGCAGTCCGTACTGAACGACACCGTGTGGGCCGTGCCGGACCTGGCTTCCGCCCGCGCGCTGTACTATAACATCGACCTGCTCACCGAAGCGGGCGTGGAAAAAGTTCCCGAGACCTGGGCCGAGCTGGAAGACGCCTGCCAGGCCATTCTGGATTACTATGAGGGCAAGATCTATCCCTGGGGCGTTGACATGACCACCGACGAAGGCCAGGCGGCTTTCGCATACTATGCCTGGGGCAACAATGGCGGTTTCGTGGACGATGAGGGCAACTGGACTGTGAACAGCGACGCGAACGTCGAATCCGTCAAGTTCTCCGTCGGTCTCGTCAACAAGGGTTACACCAACCCCAACCCCGCCACCCAGACCCGCTATGACCTGCAGGATATGTTCGCTGCCGGCAAGCTGGCGATGCTGATCGCGCCCAACCAGCTGCCCACCATCGTCAAGAACAGCGGCAACGAAATCAATTTCGCTACCGCCGACATCCCCCACAACGAGGGTGCCGCTTCCGGTTCCGTGGGCGTCATGGACCGCGTGATGGCCTTCAAGAAGGACGGCCTGACCGAAGAAGAGAACGCCAAGCGCAACGAAGCGATCGGCAAGTTCCTCTCCTTCTTCTATCGTCCCGAGAATTACGTGGGCTGGGTCAGCATGGAAGACTTCCTGCCCGCTGTTAACAGCGCTGTCGCCGCTCTGGTGGAAGCGAATCCTTCCTTCGAAGCCTGGCTGAACGTGCTGGCGAACGCCAAGTTCTATCCGACCGCAAAGCCCGAATGGAACGCGGTCAAGCAGGGCGTCATCAACGTAGAGCAGAACGCTCTGACCGGCGGCGACGTCAAGCAGCTGCTGGATGAACTGCAGGCCAGCCTGGTCAAGTAATTTCATCCGTCTACGGGGCCGGGTCAACCGGCCCCGCTTTCTGTTTGCTCTGAAGGGAGACCAACGATGAACACGATCCTGGTACGCAAAAAATGGATACCCTACCTGTGGCTGCTGCCCAGTCTTATTTTGATGTCGGTATTCGTGGTCTTCCCCATCCTGATCGTTTTCCGCCTCGCGTTCAGTGAAATCAGCCGTGCCGGCGTGGTCGGCGGCTTCGTCGGCTTCGACAATTTCGCCGCGGCAATCCACGACAAGGCTTTCGGCACCGTCATGATGAACACAGCCGTCTGGGTCGTCAGTGTCGTCGGGCTGTCCACCCTGCTGGGTTTTATCATCGCCATGGCGCTGAATACAGAGTTTTTCGGGCGGAAGATCGCCCGTTCCATCGTCATCTTCCCGTGGGCCACCTCGCTGGTGATTCAGGCTTCCGTATGGAACTATATCATCAAGTACGAATACGGCAATCTGAACAATGTGCTGCTCAATATGGGCATCATCAAAGACGTGATCAACTGGCGCCTCACTTACCAGATCGAATTCGCCTGGGAATGCGGCGTCGGCATTTTCGTCACCATTCCATTTGTCACCTTCTGCGTGCTGTCGGGCCTCCAGTCAATCGACGCGGCCTACTATGAGGCCGCCACGGTAGACGGCGCGGGATTCTGGAAAAAACTGCGCCACATCACCCTGCCGCTGGTACGGCCATCACTTACCGTCAGCACCGTTCTAAATATCATTTATGTTTTCAACTCCTTCCCCATCGTCTATACCATTACGAAAGGCGCGCCGGCCAACAAGACGGACACTATGGTGACGCTATTGTACATGCGGGCATTCTACGATCAGCAGAAAGGCCCGGCCACAGCTATGTCAGTCATCGGATTCGTGATCCTTTGCATCGCGGCCGGCGTCTATATGATGATTTCCATGCGGAAGGAGGAAGATCTGTGAAAAAGCTTTCTCCCGACCGCAGACTTTACAGCCGCCGAAGCGGCCTGATCATCCTCGCGGCTTCGCTCGCGCTGATTATTGTACTGCTGTCCCTGCCGCTGTTTGAAACGACCACCGCAATATATACCAAAAAGTCGCCCAACACGTTTATCGGGGACGAGAAATACCAGACGGTCAAAGCCGATGTCGAAACTGCCCTGCAGGAATATACGGCGTTCGGTGAAGTAGAACTGAATGAGAGCGTGACGCTTCGGGACAAAGCAGACGGCACACAATCCAGCATGATCACCTTCACCGCTTCCACACACAGCCGTTTCAACGGATGGAAAATGATGGGCAGCGGCCTGACCGCCGGACATATTCTGACGCTCCTGTTCTCTTTCGCAGTGCTGTCTGTTCTCCTCTCCTGCGTTCCAAAGCAAGGTATCCAGGCCTGTGCCGTTGCTTTCGGCGTGCTGGCGTTGCTGTCAGTGCCTGCTTTTTCCATGACGATCACACGCTTTTTCTCCCGCACCATCGGCACTGTGCTCTCCGGCGCGCGTGAAGCGGACATCACCGCTGAACTCGCCCTGGCGGACAAACTGCTTTACGGGGGCAAAAGCGGCGAACAGATCTCGACCCTGCTGTCAGGCATGACCTATGGTTGCACGCCCATTTTATGGTTGCTGCTCATTCCCTGCTTCTGCCTGATCTGCGGTGCACTGAGCGTACAGAACATCCAGCTTTCCGCCGCGCTGAGCCGAGGGCTCCTCTACACCTTCGTCATCGCTTTGAGCATCCTGATCCTGTATCCATACTATGTGATGTTCATCACCGCGCTGCGCTCGCCGGGAGAAACCAACGACATGCATTTCCTGCACATGCTCCCGGTACAGTGGATGTGGAGCAACTTCGAAGATATCGTGCGCAGGAACGTCCTCAGGTATTTGGGCAACAGCCTGCTTCTCTCCATCGGCGCGACGCTGATCAGCCTGCTCTGCGGCATTCCCGCCGCATATGCCATGGCGCGCATGAAGTTCAAAGGCAGCAAGGCCTTCCTCGGTTTCGTGATCATGAGTCAGATGTTCTCCCCTGTGGTGCTTCTGGTCGGCATCTCGCGCCTGATGATCGGGCTGAACCTGAACGACTCCGTGATCGGGCTGATGCTGATCAACGCTGCGTTCAACCAGGCCTTCGCCATTTGGCTGCTGCGCGGGACGTTCGTCTCCATCTCCTCCGAAATGGAGCAGGCAGCCTGCATCGACGGCTGTTCCATTGTCGGCGCCCTGATCCGCGTCCTGCTCCCAATGGCAGCTCCCGGCATCGTGACAACGCTAATCTTTGTATTCATCAACGCCTGGAACGAATACACAATCTCCACCGTCCTGATCTCCACGCCGACCCGCAAACCCATCACCGTCGGCATCACCCAGTTCTCCTCCTTCAATATGATCGAGTGGCACTACCTCTTTGCTTCCGCCCTTCTCGCCACCATCCCGGTCGTGATTCTGTTTATGCTGATTGAAAAGCATCTGGTCGCAGGACTCACGTCGGGAGGCGTGAAAGGCTGAATATATTATTGAACAGTGAATCATAATTACTTATTATATCAACACTAAGGAGATATTCTAATGGCAAAGAAAAAACTTGTTCAGGCGTCAACTTTTCAACTCTTATACGAAAAGGTTTTAGGAATTTCAGCACTATTACTCTCAACCTTTTACATCTGGCTATCTTTTGCACGCCATTTTTTCTCCCCGGAAAACAGGATTGGTGAATCAAGCGTCCTCGTAATCATGTTGAAAAGTGCACGGTATTTTGCAATAGTATTACTTGTTGCATCATTAGCGTATCTGATCATTACAAAAATACGTTTTCCTGATACCTGGTATCGCATACGAAATGCATGGAAAGGTTTGCAATGTAAAGAGTATATTCTTCTGCTAGTTCTTTTTGTTTATTATGTTTTATGCTGCAGCGTTAATAGTCAGTATTATACTAATATTTTTAGAAGCAACGATCTATATCTGTTCGATATGGCCGTCAGCGTGTTTTTATTATTCCCAATGGCTAATGTATTAGGTTATAGAAGAATGCGTAAGTACGCAGATATTATGCTACATGTTGTTATGGTCATTTCAACAAGTTTCATCGTATGGGCTCTTTGGAATCTGTTTCATTTGAACATCGTGCAATTACCCAATGGCCTTAGTTCTGGTATGACTTCCGCTTATACCTTTTATCCAGGTGTCAACCAGAATATTGCTGCCGCAATTGGTACAACAATGGTCATGATTTCTCTGTACATGATCGTCTGCCATTCTTGGCCAATTAAGGTAGTTTACTCATTTGCCCTAATAATTCATTTAACCGCAACACTGCTGACTGCTTCCAGAGGCAACTTCGTTGCATTGCTGGTTTGTCTGCCAGCGGTTGGAGGCATGGTATGCTGGAATTCATTAAAAAAGAGGCCGTTCTCTTTGCGCTGTATTATCACAGGAATAGTAGTATTGATTATTGCTATAGCAGTTTGGTGGTTACGAAGTGGCGTATTCACAGTCTTTGATAGCATTACCCATTTGAGTAAATACTTAAATTCATCAACCAGCGCATCGGCAAGTGCTTCAGGAACAACTGAGCCGTTAATTGCATCTGGCCAGAGAAGTCTTACACTGGATGCTGCCCGTGCAAGAATCTGGCGTTCATCCATTAAGGTGATGTTATCATCGCCGCGCCATTTCTTCTTTGGTGTTCCTTTGGGCCGGATCACGGCCGAAATCAAAAGTGCAATGGAATCAATATATGGCACAGGCAGCCAATATGCCCATGCTCACAATATGATTCTTCAGACTGGTTTAGTTACAGGCGTACCAGGCATGCTAATGTTCATTGCATTCTTGGTGATGATGATGATTCGTTGCATCAGGGTTAGTCTAGGCAAGACTAAAGCAGTTTTTCCTGGTGCATTTGTACTTCCAATATCAATACTGGGTATGGTAATCGTGAACCTGTTTGAGCCATTCTTGTTGTTTTATGTTTCAGTGATGGGATGCATGTTTTTCCTTTATTGCGGTTGGACTGTTGCGATTGACAAGGCTGATTAGTCCTTTGAAGAATTATTCAGAATATATCGTGTTATTGGAGAACAAGTATGAAAAAACCGGTTCTACAAGTAAAGAATCTCCATTCATTATTCATAATTTATTTTTCGGTCGTTATAATCCGCTTTTTATTAGCTATTATCACTTCTGCATACCCCATGGTAAACATCGATGAGTTTCTATACTACGGGATGGCTCGTTCCATAGCAGAAGGAAAAGGCTTGATGTTCCGTGGGCAGCCGGCAAATTACAGTTACATTCTTTATTCGTTGGTTTTATCACCAATATACTTACTTGGCATAAAAGGCCAACTGCTCTACCGCGTACTGCAACTATGGAATACATTAATCATATCTCTATCTGTTTTCCCATTATACAATATAGCAAATAGAATCATAAAAGACAAACGCACAGCGGTTTGGGCAGCCATTATTTCAATGGTATTACCAGATTTTATGCTGGGTCAGTTGATGATGACTGAAAATGTGATCATTCCACTCTTCTTTTTTCTTGCTGACCTTATTCTTGGATATTTGGAGAATCAAAAGATAAATAGAATCATTTTTATCGGTATCATTGGCGGTTTATTGTTCTCCGCAAAACCAGGTGCCCTTATTCTGACAGCAGTTTTTGACCTTGCGCTATTAGTCCGCGGAATAATTACAAAGAATTCTAAAACAATCATACATACTGGTATAAGTGCTTTTCTCACCGTATGCGTATCTGCCTTATTCTTTGGAATCGTTCGCTTATTGGGTGGCCAACCGTCAATTCTGTCCATATATCAAGTTCAGGTTTCCAACACAGAGCATCTGAACGTTTTTTTCAGATTTATCGGGATTTACTCATTGTATTTTATTTTATCAAGTGGCATTTTCTGCTTTGCAGTTTCCTTGGGCAAATGGAAAGAATATGATACAAATCAAAAATTCCTGTTTAGCATAATAATCACTGCATTGTTTATTACAGTCATAGGTGTTTCCTGGTCTGTGAATCGCTATGAATATAACGCGAATACAGCTCATATGCGTTATATAGGTATGTACATTCCCTTAGTATACTTCTTTGCTCTTAAACCAACAGAAAAGAAAACTGAGAATCACCAAGGCGCAAAGAACCTAATTTCGATCTCGTATCTTGTACTGATCGCAACTGCTGCATTTTTAGCCATCAATGTCTATTCTGGTGTTAATAAAAAGACGGTATTTGCTGAAAACATGACTCTGGCTTCAATAATCAAGGCTTTCCGAAACGGAATATCCGTCTGGATCATTACTGCGTCAGTACTTATTCTGATTGTTCTGTTTGCCTGGATACTGCTAAAGAAAAAGCCCATTGTACAAAAAGCTGTTACAATATCACTTTTAGTATCCATGGCAATCAATAATGTCGCAGCATACTCTTTGCAAAGCGAAGATACGAAATTCACTTCAGCTGAACAGACAAATAAACTGCTTCAGCATATCAATGGTGATGAAGAATTCTTGCATATTTACACATCAGAAACTATATCATCCTATTATGGCGCATTAGATATTTATAATAACAAAGGGATCAGTTTTGTAAAACTGAATGATATGTTCAACCAATTATATGCCACACACGGGGTGTATGAACCATTCGTACCAAAGGGGCAGCGAGGAAATACTGCAGCAAATCCGACACCGGATACTGACACCTGCTTTATGGATGCCACCGTCTATTATATGCTAAAGCTGTCAAATAACACCACGCATTTCACAGAGAATGAAGAATCACTGCACCTGGTAAGAATCCTGGATAAGTCAAAGCCTTGGCTGGATGCGATAATCGGCGGCACAACAAACGCTATTCTAAAGGCAGGAGAAACAGGAATTCTGCTGATATTTGATAATTCGTACCTGGAATCACCATTCACACTAACAATCAACATTCGAAGTGATCACGAAACTACAATGAAGATCTATTCACAGTCCGAAACAAAAGATATACAATTGGAAAGTGGCTTAAACGAATATAGGATTGATTTCAAACATCCGATGGATGCCTACAATTTCATAGTCGAGGATGAAGATATTCGTTTGTATGGCTTTGATATAACTAATTAATACAAGAGACAGTACCCCCTCCTCGCCACCATCCCGGTCGTGATCCTGTTCATGCTAATTGAAAAGCATCTGGTCGCGGGACTCACGTCGGGAGGCGTGAAAGGCTGATCATCGGGAGACACAGTATTATGAGAAATCTGCTTATATCCATAGTTGTCCTGCTCCTCTGCCTGAATACCGCCAGCGCGGAAACTGTCAATCCGTTTGAGCCGGTCGCTGTCGATGTCAGCGTGGAATCCGGTTCCACGGAGGTGCTGCGCTATGACGGCGTGGATTTCGGCAGCGGCGCGTCCCTGATCCGCCTGAAGGCGGTGTCAGACAGCCAGCTGAACATCCGCATTTATGCCGACAGCACGGAGAGCAAGCCCGCCGCATCGGTCACTTTCCGGCCTGTACACAAGGAATTCCGCTGCAATGTCGATCTGAGCAACGCACATGATATCATCATCACGCTTGAGGGCAGCGGAACCCTCTATTCGTGGCAGGCCTTCACCTCACAGGAGGAGATCTCCGCTGCCATCAAGGCGGAACGCGGTACGGCGTACGAAGACCGTCTGCCTTCCGAGTACACGGCTGTCTGCGCTTCAGGCGGAACCGTCGACCGGTTCACATACGAAGCGCACGATTATGTCAACGGCGGGACTTATGAAAAGACCGCCTTCGTCTACCTGCCCCACGGTTATGATCCCGGCCAGAGCTACAGCCTGCTCATCCTCTGTCACGGTATCGGCGGCAGCGAGTACGAATGGGGGCTAGCTAATGACGATTCCCGCGTGAAGCGGATCATGGACAACCTGATCGCCAAGGGCGAGATCCGCCCCTTCATCGTCGTCACGCCCAACGGCAGAGCCGGGAAATCCGAGGACTATTCGTCCTTCTACCTTTTCGACAAGGAATTGCGCAACGATCTGCTGCCCACGCTCGCGACTACTTACTCGGTCGACGTTACGAATCGAAACCGCTGTGCGATGGCCGGGCTGTCCATGGGCGGAATGCAGACCGTCAACATCGGCATCGGCAAATGCCTCGACCTTTTCAGCGCATTCGGCGCGTTTTCCGCCTGTCCCACCACCAATACTGCTTCCATGACCGCAGCGAACCTGAACGCGCATCCTAAGCTGCCGGTCCGGATGTTTTACAGCATCTGCGGCACTGGCGACACGACCGCCCTCGCCAGCGCCACCGCCGCGGTGAAGGGATTAAACGGCATGACCGGCCTGCTGAACGACAAAAACTTCATGGTCCAGACCGTGCCCGGCGGCCATGATTTCGGAGTCTGGTACCTCGGCTTCTACAACTTTGCACGGCTCTTTGGGGCTCAATAATCGATGAAGCGCGTTTTGACCGAATATTCGGTGAATGATAATTCCGGAGGCCGCATGAAAAAGCATTATCTCATCAGATTCCTCACGCTCGTCACAGCACTGGCGCTCATGATTTCCGCCGCACATGCGGGAGAGGAGGACGTTATGGAACAGATCGCAAAAATGACGCTGAAAGAAAAAGTCGGCCAGCTGTTCATGATCCGGCCGGACGCGCTGGAAGGCCGCTTCTCCCCCGCCGAACTGGAAGACAACAGCATCCTGGGCACCATCGCCGTCACGGACGAGATGCGGGCCGTATATGCCGAGTATCCCTGCGGCGGGTTTACGCTGTTCCGCAAGAATATCACCGATCCCGCTCAGCTCCTGGAGCTGACGGAAGCCCTGCACGGGCTGGGAAATATCCGACCTATCCTGAGCATTGACGAGGAGGGCGGCCGGGTCGCGCGCCTAGGCAACCATCCTGCATTTAATGTCCCCAAGATTCTCGCCATGCAGGTCCTCGCCGCCAGCCGCAAGCCGGAGCGGGCTTTCGAAGCCGGCAACACGATCGGCGGATACCTGCGTAACTACGGCCTGGATTTGGATTTCGCGCCGGTAGCTGACGTGAACACCAATCCGCGGAATCCGGTCATCGGAGACCGCGCTTTCGGCAGCAAGCCCAAAATCGCCGCCCAGATGGTGGCGGCATATCTGAACGGCCTGCACAGCCAGGGCGTCGCCGGCTGTATCAAGCATTTCCCGGGCCACGGCGATACGTCCACGGACACCCATACCGGCTACGCAGAAACTCTCAAAACCTGGGATGAACTAAAAGCCTGCGAGATGCTGCCCTTCATAGCCGGCATCGAAGCAGGCGCCGATTTGGTCATGACCGCACATATTGCCGCGCCGAACATCACCGGCAGCAGCGAACCGTCTACCGTCTCTTACACCATCCTGACCGAAAAACTGCGCGGCGAACTGGGCTACGACGGCATCATCATCACGGACGCTCTGTCCATGGGCGCGATCACCCAGGCTTATGCGCCGGGCGAGGTCTGCGTGCGCTGCCTGCAGGCCGGTGTCGATATCCTCCTGATGCCGCTCGGCTATCAGGATGCCTTCCGTGCTGTCATAGCCGCTGTGGAGCAGGGCGAGATCAGCGAAGCGCGCATCGACGAAAGCGTCCGCAGGATCCTCACGTTCAAACAGCAGATGGCAAACAGATCGGTTTCCCGCTGAACACACTCCCTGTAACGTACACTATAAAACGGCTCCCTGCCGTCAGGCTGAATTCGTCCTGACGGCAGGGAGCCGTTCTTTTTGTGATTCTAATGCAGCTTATGCATGCGAATATCATCCCGTCGAATGATCTATTTCCACTCCAGCGCACCGACCAGGTATTCGGTGGCTTCCTCCAGCAGCTCCTGCGACCACGCGGAAAGGGAGAAGAGATAGGTGCCGAAAGCACCGCTCACGCGGATGCCTCGCTGGTACAGGAGCACGGACGTTTCGGCCGTCTCCACGGAGAGGACCGCGTCGCAGAGCAGACTTTTCATGCCCCAGAGTTCTTTCTCGACAGCATCCTGCGCGTCATAATCCGCCAGCTTCCGGCCGCCCGCCTCGTACTGTGCCCGGATCATCGATTCCGCATCGCGGTACATCTGGGTAAACTGTTCCGCGGTCATAAGCGTTCCGTCCCGGGTCCAGGTCGCGTTGACCGCCGTCATGGCAATTCCGGCGTCCACGGCAGGATAGAATATAAAGAGCGGCTGATTTTCCGTTCTCTCGTTCTGCAGTTCAAGCACACGGTCTGTCTTCAGCGTGAAATCGTCAAACTCGGTGAAAAAGCCTTCCGCAGCTGCCGCGGCAGCGCTGATCGCCAGCACAGCCGCGCAAAGGATCAGGACAAACCGGCTGTGTCCGGTCACCGTATCCCCTCCTTCCGATGCTCGCAAGCACGTCACTTCGTCAGTTTCAGCGCCAGGTTGTTCAGGTTCATCGTGTAAGTGTAATGCGCTTCCTCCGCCATGGCCAGGACCAGTCTGATGCCAATGGCCTGCTTGCCTTCACCGGGCACATAACTGACCGGGTCAAAGGCACGGCAGTCGTCCCGGAAACGCAGCACCCAGTGATCCGGCTTGTGCAGGATACGCACCGACAGGTGGTGGAGCTTTTCATCCCTGTTGAAGCCGTGCTCGATCACGTTGGCTGCCATTTCCTCGATGCACAGCGCGATATGGTTGCCCGTCCTGGCATCCTGCCCCTGCTCCAGGCAGAAACGCCCGGCTTTCTCCGCCGCCGCGGCGACCTCTTCCAGGGTACGGAGATCCATCTCCAACACCTGATCCTCCGGCGCACCGAAGTCAGATTTCAGCAGGAGGAACGTCCCGTCTTTCCAAGGCGCTTTCCCGCTGTTCAGGCGGATGAACAGTCCGATGGTCAGCAGCATCAGCGTTTCACCCACCGCAAAAGCGAGCCACGCGCCGCTGACAAACATGAACGCGCTCAGGATAAACACGGACAGGGCCGGGAATATAGCCCCTTCGAACAGTGAAATGAGCTCGGTCAGCGACGCCCTGCCCGTCGCCTGATACGCATTCTTGAGGGCGTTGTTGATACAGCAGGGAATCAGCCCGAGCGCGAAGCAGCGCAGGCCGAGGATCGCCATCTGCCGCGTCGCGCCGTCGTTGGGGATAAACAGCGACACGCACGCCGGGGCGAACACCAGGAGCAGCACGCCCATGCAGAGCCCGAGCACCACACTCCATTTACAGAGCATTCCGACCAGCTCTTTCAGGCCGGTCCGGTCTTCCTCGTGATAGAAGATACCGCTGAGCGTCAATGACACGCCGCCGATGCCGGTAGTGATACAGTTGGCCGCGTTGCCGATGGACATGAAGACCGTATAAGCTGCCACGGCCGCGCTACCGTCCAGCGCATTCAGCAACCGGTTCATCACATACACCATCACTACGGACGCAAGCATGTTCACGCCGGCGGGCACACCGTTGCAAAACAGTTCCACGATCCGCTTCGCACTCACCAGTTTCCCCGAGAAACGAAAAACGGATTTCTTTGACAGGAAGTAGAAGCCGGCGACGATCATCGCCGCGTAATAACTCAGCGCGGAAGCGAGGCCCATGCCGAACATCCCGCCGTGGAACACCAGCACGTTCAGCAAATCCAGTGCGATGTCCGTCACCGTCATGGTCAGTACGGACGCGATCAACAGGCCGCTCTGCCCCGCCATCTGCAAAAACGGCACCAGGACCAGCGCTCCCATGGAGCCGGGCGCTCCGATGCTGAAGCCCGCCAGGTAATCGGCCGTGTTCTCATACAACGTGCCGCTGCTCCCTGCGCCCAGGCCGTGCGCCAGCGGATAACGGAAGAGGACCACCAGCACCGCAAAAGCCAGGCAGATTCCCGCCGCCACAGCGACCGCGGAGGAATAACCGGCGTTGGCTTCCTCCTGGGAGCCGCGGCCCAGCGCTTTGCTGCACACCACCTGCACGCCGGCAGCCAGCAGCGTCCCGATAGCGCCGATGGCCAACAGGATCGGATTGGACAGTCCATAAGCGGCGATCGCCGTTTCACCCAGGAAACGGCTGACCATCACGCTGTCGATCAGCAGGCAGAGCGAGACCGTCAGTGCTGACAGGATCTGCGCTGTCAGCATCTGACGGACAAGTTTACGGATCATGAATTATCTCCTTAAAGCAGCGGGACACGGCTTCTGCTTTACTCTGCACTAACATAAAACTCCGTTGTCGTCTCATTGGCCTGAATGAGCACCGAGCTCTGGTTGAATACCCGGATCATCTCATCCGCGGCGGCATGTACCTTATCCAGGGTGGTGTCGCTCAGGTATATCACGATCGTATGCTCCTCGTACAGTGTCCCGTCGTCGCCGATCCAGCCGCCTTCGGCTTCCTGCAGGGTATAGCCGCCGAAGTGCCGGATCAGGATCTCGCGGACCTTCGCTTTCGCCTCTTCCGGCGTGAACACCGGCAGGTTCGTGTCCTTGTCGTTCGTACCCAGATACAGCACGTACTGGATATCTTTTGTCCCGTTTTCCGCTTTGGCGGAGTACCAACCGCCGACCGCCGTCACGCAGAGCGCAATCACGCTGACGGCCGCCAGCGTCAAAATCCATTTTTTGTTCATAGCGTAATCTCCGTTGATTGATCGGTTATGCTTCAGTAAACCAGTTCTCCGAAATCGACCCATCCGCGCGCGAAATAGATATTCTGCTCGCCCTCGTCATAGGCGTTCGTACATTCCACGAGGGCCCAGCCGCCGTTGGTCAGGACGACCCAGGCGTTGGTGTCATGGTGCATCACGAAGCCGGTCTGGGCATACTCCTTCCCCGGCCCGAAACGCAAGGGCAGGTCGCCGAAGCACATGCACTGCCAGGTGCTTTCCATCTCGTCCGCTTCCATGGGCACAGAATTCAGGTCGCAGTCGATCAGCACCTGGCCGTCGCGCTCTTTCTGCAGCAGGTAGACGCGTTTTGTGCGGCCGTTCTCGTTCTCTTCCACCAAGACCCAGCGGTTACCGGAAGCATCCAACGCCTGTGTGAGCACCTTCACCTTCGTCCCTGCTGCTATGTTCAGGCTCACATAGAAATACCGGTATCCCGGCCCGTCGTGCGGATCGAGGAAAGACGAATCGTAGCGTAGCGTACCAGTCACGTAACCGTGCAGACGGAATTCTTCCCCGCCTCGCGCGGCCAGGGCAGCTGCGGGCAGCAGCACCAGCAGCAAAAGCAGGCACACCAGGCGTACAGGATGCTTCGGCATGAGTATTCCTCCTTGCATAGAGCCCCAGACCGTCAAAGACGTGCCGAAGCTTCAGGCTGTTCTATTCTCAGGTCGTGTATGAGAACTTCGGCTGCTGGCGCTTCGGAATCGTCTTCACCCAGTCGTTGTCGATCTGATAAGATACAACGCGGACTGTCATCCACTGGAAGCCGTAATCCTTGTCGTAGTTTTCAAACGTCCACTGGTCTTCCGGAGTTGTCCTTCCGGGCCTCAGACGCTTCGAATACGTCGCTCTCACGATATTGGAACCATCCTTCGTGTTGACAGGCGCCGGCTCGCCGCCGTAGAGATAGGCCTCAATCTCCAGCGTAACCTTCGTGATGTTCAGGTCGGTGCTCGTATTCTTCACGCTGATGAGCAGATGTCCCTTTCCGTTGATCGTCGCGTCGGTGATCCTCAGGACCTTGTTCCACTCGCCGACCTTTACCTCTAACGAAGTCTGGTAACCTCCGTCCTCGGTAATGCCGATGATGGTCGTATCACCATACGCAATACCTTTGATGGTGGCTTTCGTCTTGTCGCCTGACACGCTGGCAATCCCGGGATTCATGCTGTACCAGCTCATCCGGTTGTTGCCGGCAGTCTTCGGCTCCAGCTGCGCGCCTGCCGTAGCGGTTTCATTTACATTGATGTACGCGACCTTCCGGAGCATATGCACGCCGGTTACATGCTCAATGACGGATACCTTGATCCTGGCACTCTTCTCACTGCCGTCAGTGGCAGCCACAGTCACATACGCTTCGCCATGCTTGACGCCGGTGATCGTGCCGTCCTGAGCAACCGTCACAATCTTGGAAGAAGACGACGTGAATTTCATTGTCTGATTACTCGCATTTGCCGGCTCGATACGCCAAGTCAGCCGCGTGCTTTCACCGGCGTAAACCTGAATCGTCTTATCCGTCACAACCTTGGTGACCGGCTGCTGCACATGGACGGTGGCCGCTGCGGTCACTTCCGGATTCGCCTTGCTCGCGCAGATGATCTGGCACTCGCCGAGGGCTATGCCTTTGACGCGGCCTTCCGCGTTGACAGTCGCGACTCCGGTGTCGGTAGACGTCCATACGAGGTTCTTGTTATCCGTATTTGCAGGCTGTACGGTCGCTTTCAGCACCGCGGTCTTGCCCACGTCAACGGTTATATCAGTCTTGGCGAGTGTGATCTGTTCTGCAGTCTGGACCACGCGCACATTCATGTCGACGCGCACACGGCTGCCGTCGCAGGCTGTCGCGGTCACGCGCGTTTCACCGCGCTTGATACCGGTGATCACGCCGTTCTCATCCACAGTCGCGATTTTCGGGTTTTCAGTTTTCCAGGTCACAGCCTTCATCGGTGCACTTTCCGGCGTGGCATTTGCGGTCAGTTGAATCGAACCGCCCACGGGCAGGCTGCGCACCGCAGGTGTAATCGCGATGCTGCTGACAGGCTGGATCACCAGCACGCGGTAGCTCAGCACGGGTTCCGGATCCTGCTTGCTGGCAATCGTCAGCACAGTACTGCCCTTTTTCGAACCGGTGATACTATGGTCATAAACCTTTACGATCGTACTGTCATCTACAGACAGGGTATAACGCTTGTTTTTGACCGTTTTGGGCAGTACGGTAACATTCAGTTCATAGCTCTTTTTCAGGGGGAGCAGCAGCACAGGCAATGCATCCTCCCCCGCCTTTTCCGTTTCTTCCAGCATATCAGCCAGCAGCGGATCGTCCGCAGCAAAAACCGGCAGTTTTTCAGCATTCAATTCCAGGCTGACCGCTTCGTTTCCCTCAGCCATTGCCGGAATGCATGCACAAAGCAATGCCAGTAACAGCAGCACAACAATCGTCTTTCTCATCAGTTGCTCCTCCTTTAAAATCCCTGACTCACAGGGCTTTATCACCTTTCGACAGCTGCAATCAGTTCTCCGCTTCCGCCTTAGCCATCGCCTCATCGATCTGGTCGGCGATCTGCCGCATGCCCAGCCGGTCCGGGTGCCCGCACTGCTTGCTGATATCGTGCAGGGTCACGCAGTTCACGTGATAGTGCGCACAGGCTTCCTGCATGCTCCGGATCGTGGACGGTTTCATATCCGTGTTGATAACAGCGAAGATGGCCGCCTGCGGATTGTTCTCGACCGTGTAGCTGAGCATCTCGCAGTAGGCGGGCAGGATCTGTTTCAGGTCCAGGTCTGTCCGCTTCTCATACTGAAGCGATCCCACCGGGACTTCCAGCCAGTCGTCGTTGGTGCCGCCGAACAGGATGATGCAGTCCGGCTTTTCCCCGTTGACGCCTGCGGAAGAGAGGCTGTTCTTCATCCGCTTCACGAACGCGTCCTCCAGCTTGTGCTGCTCGCGCACGCTGGTGGAGACCGTCGTGCCGGACGAACTGTCGTTCAGAAGCAGCTTAAGACCGCGCCTGTGGATGAGCTGGTACCACCAGGTATCCTCCGGGCAGGTCACGTCGTCGATCCCGTCAAATGGATAGAAGACATAATTGTTTTGCGGGATCTGCCCTTTAAATGTCGAATAGCTGTCTCCGAGGATCGTCAGCTTACAGCCGTATAACCGTTTTCCCATGCGGCATCCCTCCTGCTCAATAGAGTCGGTCAATTATACCATGCGGCCCAATTCACGTCAATTTCAATTGACGCAATTGATAACTTGTATTATTATATATTCAGCAAAATAAGTACTTATGAACGGAGGATCATCGGATATGGCAGTACTCTTAACGGGCGGAGCAGGATACATCGGGTCGCACACCGCGCTGTGCATCGCAAACGCCGGTCTGGACGTCGTCGTCCTGGACAATCTGAGCAATTCGAGCCCGGAGGCCATCCGGCGCGTGAGCGAGCTCACCGGCAAAGACATTCCCCTGATCGTCGGCGACTGCACCTCGAAGGACGATCTCGAAAAGGTCTTTTCCGCGTATCCGATCGACCAGGTCGTGCACTTCGCGGGCCTGAAGGCCGTCGGTGAGTCAGTCGCCAAGCCGCTCATGTATTACCGCAACAACCTGGACGCCTCCCTGACGCTGCTCGAAGTCATGGCCGCCCACGGCTGCAGGCAGTTGGTCTTCTCCTCCTCCGCGACCGTGTACGGCACCATCCAGGAGATGCCCCTGAAGGAGACCTTCCCCCTCGGCTGCACCAACCCCTACGGCTGGACCAAATACATGTCCGAGCAGATTTTTCGCGACGTTGGGCACGCGAACCCCGACCTGTCCATCATCCTGCTTCGCTATTTCAACCCCGTAGGCGCGCATGAAAGCGGGCGGATCGGCGAGGATCCAAACGGTATCCCCAACAACCTGATGCCCTTCATCTGCCAGGTCGCCAAGGGCAGGCTCGCGGAGCTCAGCGTCTACGGCGACGATTACCCGACGCCGGACGGCACGGGCGTGCGCGACTACATCCACGTCGTGGACCTGGCCGAAGGCCACCTGGCCGCGCTGAACTATGCCCGCGAGCACCAGGGCGTCGAAGTCTTCAACCTCGGTACCGGCGTCGGCTACAGCGTGCTGCAGATGGTGCACACGTTTGAAAAAGTCAACAACATCCATCTGCCCTACCGCATCGCGCCTCGCCGCCCGGGCGATATCGCCACCTGCTACGCAGATCCGACGAAGGCACGCGAGATCCTGCACTGGCAGACACACCGCTCGCTTGAGGATATGTGCCGCGACGCCTGGAACTGGCAAGACAAGAACCCCATGGGCTATCGCGCGTAAATACACGGAGGCGGCCATGATAAAATCCGTACTCAGCCGCATACTGGCGCTCATGCTTTGTCTGGCGCTGCTCACCGCACCTGCCGCGTCGGCGCAGCAGGAAGAACTGCGCCGCTACAGCGCAGCTTTTGACGACACCTTCGATACCATCATCACCCTGATCGGGTACGCGCAGGACCAGGACGCTTACGCGCAGGACTATGCGGAGGTCTATCGCATCTTCGTCGAATATCACCGGCTGTTCGACGCCTACCACACCTATGACGGGATCGAAAACCTCTGCTCCGTCAACCAGAAAGCCGGTCAGGCACCGGTCGAAATCGATCAGAAGCTGTATGATTTCCTGGCCTGGTGCCTCGAGCGCGAAGCCGAGTTCGGGACCGAACAGACCAACATCGCCTTGGGGGCGGTGCTGCAACTGTGGCACAGTTACCGGGAAGCCGGCATCGATCATCCCGACCAGGCGGAACTCCCGCCGATGGACGAGCTTCAGGAAGCGTCGAAGCACACCGATATCAGCGACGTCATCCTCGATCCCGAGACCATGACCGTTTACTTCGCCGACCCGGAACTGCAGCTCGATTTCGGCGCGGTCGCGAAGGGCTACACCGCCCAGATGGCCGCGAACTATCTTGCCGGCTCCGACATGCCTTGCTTCATCCTGAACGCGGGCGGCAACGTCTGTGCCGGACACCGGAAACCGGACACCGGTGCGCTGTGGGGCGTCGGCATCCAGGATCCGGACGGCGTCACCGGCAACGACCTGTTCGATACGATCTTCGCTGCGGACAAGGCCGTGGTCACCTCCGGCGATTACCAGCGATTCTACGTGGTCGACGGCCAGCGCTACGCGCACCTGATCTCCCCCGACACCCTGATGCCCGCTGACAATTTCCGCGGCGTCACAGTCGTCGCGGACGATTCCGGGCTCTGCGACTTCCTCTCCACCTATCTCTTCATTGCCGATTACGAGACGGGATCGTCCCTCGTCGAATCCCTTCCCGGCGTCGAAGCCCTGTGGATCCTCCCGGACCGCACCTGCCGTTATTCCGAGGGCATGGGCGCCTACCTGAAGAGCGCGGGAGCAACGAATAAGTAACGCATAAAACAAGGCATAAGGAACAGAAAAACGTCCGTCGAATCTGCGGACGTTTTTTTCATTGTTACCTGAAGCGAAAAAACTGACAAGCCTGAATATTGTGATCCGTGCTCAACTTGCTCCAGCGCCTTGAACCCGCAACCGGTTTACTGGATAAGTACAGAAAGCCGTACGACATCATATTCACCACTTTCGTCGGCACGGTCGTCTATGAAGGCGAATGGCAGGTCTCCTTTCAATCAAGGACGAAATATGGTATAGGATCACGTCTGCCCCTGCTTTTCCCTTCGCCATGAGGCGTACGGTCTCACCGTCCTCATCGCATACATATCAAAGCGCCGCTCAAACCTGACGGGATCAAAGCCTTTTTCCAGATAATTCCTGAGCAGGAACGCACACGCGCGGCTGTCGCTGCCTGCCTGATGGTGGTCGAGCGGGATGCCGAGGGCGTCGCACATCGTGTTCAGGCGATGATTCGGCAGCCGCGGATAGACACAGCGGCCCATGCGCACGGTACACAGGTAGGGATAGGTATCGAGGCTTGAAAGCCCGTAATCGCGCAGGCAGGAGGCCAGCACGTGCATATCAAACTGCGCGTTGTGCGCGACCAGTACGCAGCTGTCAAACAGCGGCCGAACGAGCGCCCACAGCTCCGGAAAGGCCATCGCCTGTCCCGCCGCTTCCGGCGTGATGCCGGTCAGGGCGATATTGAAATCATCGAAATGCGTCTCGGGATTGATCAATGTCGCATGCGTGCGTTTGACCTGGCCATCCTCGATCACCGTCAGGCCGATGGCGCTCATGCGGTCGTTGCGCGCGTTCGGCGTTTCGACGTCAAACGCCAGGTATCTGCGCGTCATAGTGCTTTGTCGGCCGGCGGCTCGCCTTCCGCGTGCGGCAGGCTCCAGCGGTAGTGCGCGCTCAGCAGGCGGATGATCATCACGACCCCGAAGCCCGTCAGCATCGCGGCCGTCTGCCCGACGACCGGCCACAGCGCGGCGCATAAAAGCGCGCCGGCCAGGGCCGCGCTCGCATATACGTGCTTGACAAAGATGTACGGTGTACGCCCTGCCATGATATCGCGCAGCACGCCCCCGCCCACGCCGGTGACGACGCCGACGAAGGTCAGCAGGAACAGGGATTCCGCATGGCCGAGCCCGTAAGCGACCTGCACGCCGCTGACAGTAAACAGGGACAGGCCCAGTGAATCCGACAGCTGCAGCAGCATCACGGTATGGCGGTGGTTGCCGAGCAGAAAGTGCCGCACCGGCTTTAGAAACACAATCAGCGACACCCCGAGCGCCGTGAGCGCGTAGACCGGCTCATGAAAGGTGACCGGCGGGGTATTTCCCAGCAGCAAGTCGCGCACGACGCCGCCGCCGACCGCTGTCGTCAGGCCCAGGATGGCCACACCGAAAACGTCCATCCCCTTGCGGACGCCCGTCACGGCGCCGGAGACCGCGAACGCTGCCGTTCCGATCAGTTCCAGCGCCAGGATCAGTTCAGGCATTTCAACTCTCCTTGTTTTTCAGCTTTTCCATCGCCGCACGCAGGGCGTCAGATACCGGATTCCCGTTGGCTTTGAGTGCGTTGCGCGCGAGGTAATCCATCAGTTCGCCTTCAGTCTGCTCGACTTCGTGGCGGAATTCGCGCGCCGAAATGCGCAGCGCGCCGCTGGCGAGGATGATCAGCTGCTCCATCCCGTCCGAGGTCGCAACGCGCACGCGCCGCTTGTCGCGAAGCTCGTATGCTGCCTTCACGATGTAAGCGTCCGCCGTTTCGGCCTCTTTCGTATACACGATGTCCACATTCCCCCGCTTTTCCACAGACCCGCGCCCGCCGGCCACGCGATAAGCGTCGAAGACCAGGATCAGCTTCAGGTTCCGGACACCGTTGAAATCACACATCAGATCGATCAGCTGGTCGCGCGCCATGTCAAGGCTGAAACCGGCCAGCTCCTTGAGCTCGTCCCAAGCAAAAATGATATTGTACCCGTCCACCAGCAAGTACTCGTCCGGCGCTTCCGGGATGGTGACCCGCTCGGGCAGGGAAGCATCCGGCTTGCGCGGCAAAATGGATCTCGGCTTGATCGGGCCGTAAGTGCGCTCAAAAATCCGGAGGAGTTCCTTGTCCTCTTCCAGACTGTCCCTCGGCGGAGCGGCGCGCACAGGCGCTTCGCTTTCCGGCTGATCTGCGTCCGTTCCGCTCTCCGTGCCGTTCTGCAGATGCATGTATCTGGACGCTTCCCGCCAGGGAATCACTACGCCCGCGCCATGGCTGCAGAAAACGGAATCCGCAGGATTGTCCACGTCCCGTTCCGGGTCATAGCCGGAGGCTTCCACCAGGACCGCCTGATTCGCGCAGGGCTGGTAGCCCGCGTTTTCGAGCGCGACCCTGCCCTCGCCGTGGGTGTACATGGCCACCTGCCGGGCATAGTGCCTCGCCCGGGCGACGGGCGCCTGCCCGTCGATTACCGTGAGGCGGCTGTCGCTGTCCGCAATTTCCGCCGACCCGCCCATCTGGTTCAGGTCGTTCAGCGCGCGGCCCACACAGTCGTTCGGGACTTCCAGGCGGATATGGTACCAGGGCTCCAGCAGCACATTTTCCGCCTGCATCAGACCCTGGCGGATCGCGCGATAGGTCGCCTGGCGGAAATCACCGCCCTCGGTATGCTTGAGGTGCGCGCGGCCCGCCGTCAGGACGATCTTCACGTCCGTCAGCGGTGCGCCGACCAGCACGCCGGTATGCACGCGCTCCAGAATATGCGTCATGATCAGGCGCTGCCAGTTGAGTGCCAGGTCGTCCAGCATGCACTCGCTCGCCGCGGTCACGCCGCTGCCCCGCGGCCCGGGTTCCAGGCGCAGGTGTACTTCCGCGTAGTGGCGCAGGGGCTCGTAATGCCCGGCGCCGTCCACCGGCGCGGCGATCGTCTCGCGGTAGAGCACGCCGCCCTCCACGAATTCCACATCCAGCTGGTAGCGGTCATGGAGCTGTCGGGCCAGGATCTCCAGCTGCACCTCGCCCATGATCCCGACCTGGATTCGCCGAAGCTGCGCGATCCAAGTGACCTGCAATTCCGGATCCTCCTCCTCGAGCTCCCGGAAGCACCTGAGCGCGCGCTGCTCGTCCGTGCCAGGCGCGAGGCGTACGCGGTAACGCAGAACCGGCGTCATGGCAGGCGTCGTATGATGCCCGCCTTCGCCCCAGGTCTGGCCTGCCGCCGTATGCGCAGGGCCCAGCAGTGCTGCCAGCTCGCCGGCCGGCGCTTCGTCCGCCGGTTCATACTTCGCGCCGCTGTACAGGCGGATCTGGCTCACCTTTTCGCCCGGTTCGCCGTTCACGCTGGGCAGCAGGTCACGCACCCGCAGTTTCCCGCCGGTGATGCGCACGAAGGTCAGCCGCGCGCCGGCGGCGTCCCGCGCGATCTTGTACACACGGGCGGAAAACGCCTCCGGACACCTGCGTTCCGGCAGCAGCCGGTCAAGCCCGTCCAGCAGGGCTTCCACGCCGTCACCGCGCAGAGCGGCGCCGAAATAGACCGGAAACGCCTTGCGTTCCGCAATGAGGCGGCTGACAGTCACATCGTCGATTCTTCCGGTCTCCAGCAGTTCCTCCAGTGCTTTTTCGTCCGTCAGCGCCAGGTCTTCCGCGGCATCGGGATCGTCAAGCGCGGTGCAGCCAGGGTTTAACTGCGCACGCAGCTCCCCGACCAGCCGCTTGCGGTCCGCGCCGGGCTGATCCATCTTATTCACAAAGATGAACACCGGAACGTCCGCGTTTTTGAGCAGCTTCCACAGCGTGCGCGTGTGGCTCTGCACACCGTCCGTAGCGCTGATGACCATGACCGCGGCGTCCATGACGCCGATCGCGCGCTCCGTCTCGCCCGAAAAGTCCACATGCCCCGGCGTATCCAGCAGGATCAGCGGGCGGCCCCGGAAGGAAATGCGCGCCTGCTTGGAGAATATGGTAATGCCGCGCTCCTTTTCCTGGACGTCCGTGTCTAGGAACGCATCGCCGTGATCGACACGGCCCTTGCGCCTGAGCGCGCCGGACACGTACAGAAGCTCTTCCGACAGCGTCGTCTTACCCGCATCCACGTGGGCGACGAGCCCGATCACCGCGGGCGGTCTGTGGTCTGCCACCTGCCTCACCTCACTTTCCGGGAGATTGAATCAATGCAGCAACATCTGGATGAACTATGTCAAAGAGCAGCCGGACGCCGCCAGCCGCTCTTCAGCCGTTTCCTGAACCTGAGCGAGCAGAAGGAAGCGGAAATCGCCGCGCGCAAAGCGCAGGCGGGATATCTGTTGTTCGGCGGCGCCGAAGACTGTGAACGCCGGATGCTTGGCGTCGGGGAAGAAGCACCGGAGCCCGGGGACTTCCCCATCACGTGCCTGCGCGTAACCCGCAGGAGCGCGCACTACGGCGAACCGCTGGAACACCGCGCGATTCTCGGCACAGTCATGGGCACCGGCATCGAGCGCGAACTGATCGGCGATATCGTACTCGCGGACGACGCCGCTTACGTCTTCTGCGTCAATACGATCGCGGACATGCTGTGCGCGGCGCTCACGCGTGTCGGCCGCACGGACACAGACTGCTGCGCCTGCGAGCCGCCTGCCGCAGCTTTGCGGAAACTGACACCTGTCAGGATCCAGGCCGCTTCGCCGCGCGTGGACGCCGTCGCCGCACACCTGTACCGCCTATCCCGCGGGGACATGCTGGAACTCATCCGCCAGGGCAAGGTCCAGGTCGACGACGCGCCGGTCACCAAGCCCGACCAGCTGCTAAAGCCCGGCCAGGTCCTCTCCGTCCGCGGTCATGGCCGCTCGAGGTACGAGGGCGAAGTGGGCATCAGCAAGAAGGGGAAGCTGTACCTGCAATTGAGTGTATACAGCTGACGTATCAGTGAGGCGCCGCGGTCGGAACCGCTGCGTGGTTCCGATCCTTTACGCGCCTATTACTTCAGCAATCCAAAATTCTGAGCCGCAGGCGAAGAGTTCAGTCCTGAACTCCTCGCTCCTATCTCATCATTCCTCACTTGATCAAAGTGCTTTCGCGACCCTCGCCGCCAGCCGCGCGTTATTGAGCACGAGCTGGATATTGCTGTCCAGGCTGTCGCCCCCAGTCAGGTCCTTGATGCGCGCCAGCAGGAAGGGCGTGATGGCCTTGCCGTGAATGCCCTGCTGATTCGCTTCGGCGACTGCCTGATCGATCGCGCGGTTGATGACGTCCGGATTCATGGAATACTCTTCCGGGATGGGGTTCGTGACCAACATGCCGCCCTCGATGCCGAGTTCCCGCTGTGCGCGGAAGATCGCCGCCAGGTCTTCGGGGGTATCCACACGGTAGTCGACAGCAAAGCCGCTCTTCCGCGTATAGAAAGCAGGCAGTTCCTCCGTGCCGTAACCCAGCACGGGCACGCCCTTGGTCTCCAGGTATTCGAGCGTTAGGCCAAGGTCGAGGATGGATTTCGCGCCAGCGCAGATGACCATGACGGGCGTATGCGCCAGCTCTTCCAGGTCGGCGGAGATATCCATGGTCGTTTCCGCGCCGCGGTGCACACCGCCAATGCCGCCGGTCGCAAAGATTTTGATGCCAGCGCGGTGCGCGATCATCATGGTCGTGGTCACCGTCGTCGCGCCGTCCATGCCGCGGGCAATGAGTACGGGCAGGTCACGGCGGGAAGCCTTGGTCACCTTCTGGCCGGCCTTGCCCAGGTATTCCAGTTCGTCATCGCTCAGACCAGCCTTCATGCGGCCGCCCAGCACCGCGATGGTTGCGGGCGTCGCGCCTTCGTCGCGGATGGTCTGCTCCACTTTGCGGGCAGTCTCCACGTTCTGGGGATAGGGCATGCCGTGGGAAATGATGGTGGACTCCAGTGCGACCACAGGCCTGCCGGCTTCGAGCGCTTCACGGACTTCTTTGGAAAGATCGGGAATCAATGTTTGCATAATGACACCTCAAATAATAGATTGTATTGAAAAACAGGGAAAACAGTGAGGAATTAAGAGTGAGGAGTTCAGGTGAAACCGCTCTTGCTTTGCTCCGGCGTTCCTGCCTTAACTTCTGACTTCTCACTCATAACTTCAGTCAGTTCCTTCCCCCACTTTTCCGTCAGCTTTTCCAGGCTCCAGGACGCGTTCAGGGGGCTGGTGGAGGGCAGGACGACCGGCGGGATACCGGTCTGAGGCAACTGGAGAAGACGATACAACCGTCCGGCTGTCTGACCGTTGCAAAGTACGCGTTCGATCCGTACCCGGGTCAGGATCACGGAGAGATCAGTGGGCACCGCGTTCGCGATGCTGCTGTCCTTCGAGCCCTCGATATCGCACTGTGCCGCCGCGTCCCACAGCGCCAGCTGATGTTCCAGCAGCAGGCGCTTTTTTGACGGGATATCCGTTGGTACCGGTTCACCGTACACCGCCGCCAGCACCCGCCAGAAGCGGTTCTGCGGATGGCCGTAGTAAAAGCCTTCCTCCCGGCTGCGCACCGACGGAAACGAGCCGAGGATCAGGATGCGCGAACGGTTGTCGAAGACCGGCTCGAAGGGATGCCGGAGCCTCACTTTTCCAGCCTCCGCCTAAGCACGTCGTAAGCCATGACTGCGCACGCCACCGCGGCGTTCAGGGATTCCGCCCCGCCGGGCATCGGCAGGCGGACCTTCTGCTGCGCCAGGGCCGCCGTTTCGGCTATCAGGCCCTGGCCTTCGTTGCCGATCAGCAGGCACGTCCTCTCCGCGTCTTCCGGCCGCTCATAAAACGGCGTGCCGTCCAGCGCGCCTGCCATCAGCCGGTAATCCCGCGCTTTCAGCATTTCCAGCGCCGAACGGAAGTCTTCCGTGACCCACACCGGCACACGGAAAACCGCACCCATAGTGGCCCGGAGCGTTTTCGGCGCGAACACATCAGCGCACTCGCAGCTCAGCAGTACGCCAGCGTTCCCGACGGCGTCCATAGTCCGCAGGACAGTGCCCACGTTGCCGGGGTCCTGTACGTTTTCGAGGGCAGCCACCAACGGCAGATCGGGCAGGCCGTCCGCCGACGGCATCCTGCACACGCACAGGACGCCCTGCGGCGTCTTCGTGTCCGTTACCGCCTCCAGCGCCCGCACAGACAGCATATGGACGGGAATGCCCGCCGTTTCGGCGTTCCGGATCAGCTCCGCATAGCGTCCGGCGGCATTCTCAGCGCAGATCAGAGCCGAAGCCCAGCCCGTTTTCAGGGCCTCTTCCGCCATGTGCTCGCCCTCTGCGAGGAAAGCCTGCGCCTCAGCACGCGCTTTGCGAGAATGGTTCAGTGTGCGCCAGCCCTGAACCATCGGATTGTGCGGGCTGGTGATAACAGTCAGCGCGCTCATTTGAGCCCCAGCGCGGCGCGGGTCAGAGGCATCGCTTTGGAAATCTCTGACAGGAAGCCCGTCTTCCTGCCGCTCTTCAGGATACCGGGCACTATATAGATCAGGACAGCCCGGTCCAGCGCGGCGGTAATACCGCCCTCCATCAGATTCTGCGCCGCTTCCGCGAAAGCGGTCATGCTGCGGATCATATACAGCGGCAGAACGATGCTCTGCTGGACGCAGAGTTTCCTTATATGCACGACCACATCCAGGGCCGCCTGGCTCAGGGGCGTGCGCGCCTGGTTGATTTTTTCTTTCAGCAGGTTTTTATCGACCGCCGGGCAGGCCGCCGGGATCCCGGGCAGGAGACTGCTCTGGCACAGCCTGATTTCCGGCAGGTACTGCTCGATCTCATCAATGTAACCCGGTACATAGATCTTCGTGAAATCGTCTGAAGGCATAATCGTCGGCCACTGGTCGTTGCAGACCAGGAACAGCGCCGCGGAGCCGCCGCGCATCACGCTCATTTCGGCTTCGCCGTTGTACGCTTTCCCGCCCAGCGCCCGGGCCAGCGCCTCAGCCGCGTCCCGGCTGTCCGCCTCGCTCTGGGCGCGTATCATCACGCCCTCTTTGCCGCAAAACGCGTAGGCAAGCAGCAGAGAAAGCGCTTCGTTCTGATCGCATTCGAAGCCTGCCGTGCGCAGACTCTCCATGATGCGCCGGGCCACGGTCATGATCGGCGCGTCTTCTTCCGCTTCGCCGGGCCATACCTTCGGATGAAGGCCGAAGAACTCTTCATAGCGTGCCCGGTCGCGGATCAACTCTGCTTCCTGCTGCTTGATTTCCTGCAGCGCCGCCTTCGCCGCTTCCGTTTCCTCTTTCAGCGCGTCCAGTTCCTGGCGTTCGCTCTTGACCAGCCCGGCCACCAGCGTTTCGCGGTACTGCGCTTCCTGGGCTTTGGCCTGGTTCAGGTTCATCACCGTCATCAGGCGCTCGGCTTCCGTATCCTGCAGCTGCACCTTAAGCGCCGCCAGTACGGGATCTTTCGTGCCGCCCAGCGCTTTCGCAAACTGCTCGCGCGCGCCGGGCAGGCTGAGAATCTGCTCCGCCAGCTTCTCCCGGCTGCCAGCCTGCGTCCATTCGTTTTTCATCAGTTCGGCAAACGGCGGTACTGGCGCAGCGACTTCAGTGACCGGAGTCTGCTTGCGTTCGTCCTGTTTGCGATCCTGCTTTTTCTTTTCCGAGCGTTTTTCCGGCTTTTCTGCCGTGCGGCGGCTGCTTTCTACCGCCTGCGCCAGGCTATTGCAGCGCTTGACAGGCTGCTCGGTTTCCACCTGAGCGTAATACAGCGGCGTCCCCGCATCATCGGGGATCAGCACGTCCTTGGGCTTTTCGTTCTCGGGGTTCTCCGCTTCCTGAACCAGGCGCAGCATCTGCTTGTCCAGCGCTTTGATCTGGTCCAGCGCGGTCATCGCGCCGGTCACCGCAGGTGCTTCTTCAGCCGGCGTTTCAGCAGGCACTTCTGGCGCGCTTTCCTCCGTCGTTTCAGCGATCGGCCAGTAGAACAGGCGCACAGCTCCGTCCGGCAGCGTCACAGAAAAGATGCGAGGATCGTCCGGCGGCAGCTGGCGCGCGTCCTTCAGGTCGTGCCCGGTCTGACGGTCCACCGGGCCGTGGATTTTGCCGCCCACCCGGGCATAAGCACAGGCGGTGACCGCGCGGGCAAGCATGCTCTCGGGGATCACTTCGTAAAACAACTGCTCCGGCAGCGCTTCGACCGCGTTGGAATACACGATATAGCGGTTCTTCTCGCCTTTGGCAGCGGAATAATTCTTGTTCTGCTTGAACTTGTCCGTGTGCGACCCAGTCAGCGTCAGCAGGCAGAAGCTGCCCAGCGTGCGCAGCCTTTCCTTGCAGCTGCGCTGCTCCGACTTGTCCGGTACGACACGCACATAACCTTCGTCACGCCATTCTTCGATCTCGGCAAGCGTAAAAGGGCCGGTCTCGCGTAGGAGCGGACGTACCCGAAAATGGCCCAGCTTCTGGTTATCCTCCTCCAGCCAGGCCAGAACCAGATGATTGATAATATCCATCTATTCTTATTTTCCTTTCGAAACAGCAAAATTCGACTCGCAGGAATTGCAGCGAACAATTTCGACACAAGTGTGGAATAACGAGAAATGAGTGATGAATCCAGGATGAAACCGCCGTGCGATTTCTTTGATTCCATATGCTATGCTCCTGAAGGCATCGGTCTGGCAGCGCCAAATAACTGTTCCGAACGCCTGTGGCATTGCCATATCGAAACACCGTCAGGCGTTTCAGCAGCAACTCTTCACTTCGCATTCATCGCTTAATTACGGTCTCCTGATCCTGACCTCCGCCCGGTCGTTTTCCGCAGGCATGCCAAAAACATCGTGGCCGGCGGTGATTTCGCGTACGACGACGAGCGTGTCCGCGTTTTCGGCGTACACGTGCAGGGTACCGGTCTGGAAGACACGGCGGGTGCGGCAGGCAAGGATCTCCCGCAGTTCGGCCTGGAGCGCCTTATCCTCATGTCCCCATGGGAAAGTCCCTCGGCAGTAAGGGTCGGCGGTGCCGCGCATGCCGCACTCGTCGCCGTAATAAACGCAGGGAATGCCCGGTAGGGACGCGAGCAGGCGGTAGGCTTCACGCAGTTTCGCCTTGCCGAGCGCCAACCCTTCCGCGGAGACATTGCCATACGGCAGCTCGTGATCCTCATCGCTGCCGGCCTCACCGATAAACAGGCTCAGCGCGCGCGGGCGGTCATGGCTGCCCAAGAGATTCATCACACTGTAGTAGAAAGCGGGAGCATAGTTCTCCTGCTGGCTGCGGATCAGGCGCGCCACGTCCCAGGCGGCGATCCTGTAGTTCATGAAATTCAACGCAGCGGTACGCAGCGGATAATTCATCACGCTGTCGACGGTATCGCCCAGGCAGTAGGAGCGCATTTCACCATAGGTCACCTTGTGGCTCGCGTCTTCCCAGACCTCGCCGATGACCGCGGCGTCCGGCTTTTCTGCCCGCGCCGCAATGCGCAGCTCGCGCAGGTAGCTCATGGGCAGTTCGTCGGCGACGTCCAGACGCCAGCCGCTCGCGCCTTCCTTCAGCCAGCGGCGCACAATGCCCTGATCGCCGAGGAAATACTCTCTGACATCAGGGTTGTCCTTATCCAGTTCGGGCAGGGATTTGATCCCCCACCAGCTGCGGTAGTCCCGCGGCCAGCGGCGGAAACAGTACCAGCCGTAATAAGGACTCTTCCGGCTCTGGTACGCGCCAATTCCGTGATAATGTCCGGCGGCGTTGAAGTACAGGCTGTCGAAACCGGTATGGCTGAACACGCCGTCCAGGATAATGCGGATGCCTTTTTCCTTCGCCAGTTCGCACAGGTGTCTGAAATCCTTGTCCGTGCCCAGGAAAGGATCGATTTCCGTGTAGTCGCCCGTATCGTAACGGTGGTTGGTGCGCGCTTTGAAGATCGGATTCAGGTACAGCACAGTGACCCCGAGATCACGCAGGTAATCGAGCTTTTCAGCGATGCCGTTCAGCGTGCC
>JAFRNK010000072.1 GCA_017430225.1 Clostridia bacterium
ACGAAGGACATCCTGATCCCCCAGGAGGGCGAGATCGTGCGCGAGACCGAGCGCGTTGCCGCAAAGAAGGTGTTCCGCACGCCCGGCGGTGACCTGGTGGTGGACTTCGGCCAGGAAATCACCGGCTACGCGGAGTTCATGCTGGACGCCAAAGCCGGGGACGAAATCTTTTTCGACCACGCTGAAGTCCTCGATAAAGACGGAAATTTCTACAACGAAAACTACCGCAGCGCGAAAGCACGGGTGCGTTACACCTGCCGGGACGGGCGCCAGACCTGGCACCCGCGGCTGACCTTCTTCGGGTTCCGGTATATCCGGCTCGTCCGCTGGCCTGGGGAGCCCGCACCGGAACAGTTCACCGCCGTCGTGGTGCACTCGGACATGAAGCGCACCGGCTGGCTGGAGTCCGGAAACGGAGAACTGAACCGGCTGTTTTCCAACATCGTTTGGGGCCAGCGGGGCAACTTCCTGGACGTGCCCACCGACTGCCCCCAGCGCGATGAGCGCTTGGGCTGGACTGGCGACGCCCAGGTGTTCATCAGGACCGCCAGCTATCTCTATGACACAGAGCAGTTCTTCAGAAAATGGCTCAGGGATATGGCGGCGGATCAGCGGGCAAATGGCGAGGTGGGCCAGGTGATCCCGGACCTGATGCCCGAGGGCGAGAGCAGCGCCGCCTGGGGCGACGCGGCGACGGTATGTCCCTGGCAGATCTACCAGACTTACGGGGATGTCGGCGTCCTGGAAGACCAGTTCGGGACCATGCGCAGTTGGGTGGATTTCATCGGTTCCGTCACGAAAACGCCCGATCTCTGGGTCGGCCATTTCCATTTCGGCGACTGGCTGGGCCTGGACGCGCCAGCGGGCAGCTATAAGGGCAGCACCCGGGAGGATTTCATCGCGAGCGCGTTCTATGCCCATTCCACGGAACTGGTGATCAAGGCCGGAAAGCTGCTGGAGAAAGACGTTTCGGCATATGAAGCCCTGCATAAACGCATCGTCGTGGCGTTCAGGAAAGCTTTCCCGGAATATCTGACCCAGACCGAGCATGTTCTCGCTGTTTATTTCGGATTGGCGGAAGACCCGCAGAAAACGGCGGACGCTCTGGCGGCGATGGTCCGGGCCGACGGAACACAGCTGCGCACCGGGTTCGTGGGGACTCCCTATATCCTGCATGCATTGAGCGCCTACGGCCATGCCGACGCGGCGTGGGACCTGCTCCTCCGGCGGGAATATCCTGGCTGGCTGTATCCCGTCACCAAAGGCGCCACCACGATTTGGGAGCATTGGGACGGCATCCGGGAGGACGGTGGCTTCTGGTCCGCCGACATGAACTCTTTCAACCATTATTCCTACGGCGCGGTGGCGGACTGGGTGTTCGAGGCCGCCGCGGGCATCCGGCACGATGAGGCCCATCCGGGCTTTTCAGAACTCATCTGGCAGCCCCTGCCCGACCGGCGCGTCGGCTGGCTCACCGCGTCCCTGCATACCCGCAACGGCCTGATCCGGGCGACATGGCGTTATGAAGGCGAGCAGATCCGCTACGAGCTGAAAACGCCCGTCCGGACCCTGGTGCGCCTTGCGGGCCGTGAAATCGAAGTACAGCCCGGCAGATATGTGTTCTGGGGATGAACCGCGGGACACAGCTCTCATAGTCATGGACAAACCTCCGCTTTCGTGCTAAAATACGCACGAATCAACACAGCGGAGGTTTTGTTGTGAATCCGACACAGGAACGGGCAATAGAAAAGCTTCTCGAGAAAGTGGAAAAGCCCGCCCGGTATACGGGCGGTGAAATGAATACACAGGTGCGGCCGTGGGACGAGGCGGAGTTGCATTTCGCGTTCTGCTTCGCGGACACGTATGAAATCGGCATGTCGTATCTCGGCATGAAGATCCTGGTGAGCCTGATCAACTCGCTGCCCTATATGAGCTGCGAGCGTGTTTTTATGCCCTGGGTGGACTTCCGCGCGGGTCTGAAGGCGGAGCATCTGCCGCTCTTCTCCCTGGAAAGCCGCAAGGCGCTCAGCGAGTTCGACGTGATCGGCTTCAGCCTGCAGTACGAAATGAGCTATACCAATATCCTCGACATGCTGGACCTGGGCGGTGTGCCCGTGCGCGCGGCGGACCGCGGGGAGGACGCCCCGATCGTGTTCGCGGGCGGGCCCTGCGCCTGCAATCCGGAACCGCTGGCCGCCTTTTTCGACGCGTTCCAGATCGGCGACGGCGAGGAGATGATGGTGGAATTCCTGGATACCTTGCGGGAATGCCGCCGGCAGGGGCTCAACAAAAACGATACGCTGCTCAGGCTGTCGCAGATCGAGGGCGTGTACGTACCGCGGTTCTACCAGCCGGAATACAACGATGACGGCACCCTGAGCGCTTTCAGGCGCACGGACGAGCGCGCGCCGGAGACGGTGCGCCGCAGGATCCTGAAAGACTTTTCCAACGCGTTTTATCCGGACACCTTCCCGGTGCCGTATACGGATATCGTGTTTGACCGCATTGTGCTCGAAATCATGCGCGGCTGCACCCGCGGCTGCCGTTTCTGCCAGGCGGGCATGATCTACCGTCCGGTGCGCGAGCGCAGCATGGAGCGCATCATCGCGCTGGCGGAACAGCTTGAAAAGGCGACGGGATATGAGGAGATGTCCCTCTCGTCCCTGTCCAGCGGCGACTATTCCTGCCTGAAAGAGCTGATCGTCGCCCTGATGGACCGTTTCCAGGACAAGCGGGTCAGCGTGTCCCTGCCGAGCATGCGCGTGGACAACCTGGTCAAGCAGTCGCTGGAGGAGCTGTCCCGCGTGCGCAAGAGCGGCCTGACGGTCGCGGTCGAAGCGGGCACCCAGCGCCTCAGGGACGTTATCAACAAGGGCGTGACCGAGGAGGACGTCATTCGCTCGGTCAGCGACGCCTTCGACAGCGGCTACAGCACGGTCAAGCTGTATTTCATGACCGGCCTGCCGACTGAGACGGACGAAGACCTGCGCGGTATCGGCGACCTGGCGCGGAAAGTGGTGGCCGCGTACTACGCGGTGCCCAAGGAGCGCCGCGCTAAAGGCCTGCGCGTCACCTGCAGCGCGTCCGTGTTCGTGCCCAAGCCGTTTACGCCCTTCCAGTGGGCGGCCCAGGATACGATCGAGACCGTCATGGAAAAGCAGGGCCGTCTGCGCGAGTACCTGAAGACGAAGGGCGTCACCTTCAACTGGCACGATTCCGAGCTCTCTTTCCTCGAGGCGTGCATCTCCCGCGGCGACCGGCGGATCGGCGAGGTCATTTACACCGCGTGGCAGGACGGCTGCATGCTGGACGGATGGTCAGAGCACTTCAAGTACGATACCTGGCTGAAAGCCTTTGAAAAGTGCGGCCTGGATCCCGCGTTCTACGCCAACCGCGAACGGTCGTACGACGAGCTGCTGCCATGGGCGTTCATCGATATGGGCGTGACGCAGCGCTACCTGCAGTTGGAAAACGAGCGCGCGAAGCAGGCCAAGACCACCAGAGACTGCCGCAAAGGCTGCAACGGCTGCGGCCTGCAGCGTTATGAAGGGTTGTGCAACGTATGAAGATGTGGCTGATCATGGAAAAAGGCGCGCGCATCCGCTTCATCGGGCACCTGGACCTGATGCGGACGATGCAGCGCGCGCTCAGGCGCAGCGGGCTGCCGGTGCGCTATTCGAACGGGTTCAACCCGCATATGCTGCTGAACGCCGCGGCGCCGCTGTCGCTGGGCATGCCCGGACTGCGGGAAGTGATCGAAGTGCCTGTAGGCGGGGATATCGCGCCTGAAGCGTTCCAGGAACGCCTGAATGAGGCGCTGCCGCCCGACCTGCGCTGCCGTGCGGTGCGCGCCTTGCCAGACGAGCATCCCGCGCCGATGGCCATGCTCCGCGCGGCGCAGTACCTCATCGAACTCGACGGAGACGATCCCGGCGCAGCGGTGTGCATGTCCGCGCTGCCCGGGATGCTGGCCGTTGACGTGCTGCCCGCTGTGCGCAAGACCAAGACGGGGGAGAAACCCTGCGACGTGCGGCCGATGATCTACAGCGCGGAAATCCTGGGCCCGCGCACCATCTGCGCCACGCTGGCGCTGTGTGAGGCTGGCACCCTTAAGCCGGACCTGTTTCTGACCGTGCTGGCCAGGCGCGCAGGTGTCGAAAAACCGGGCGCTTTCATCACCCGGATGCAGCTGTACGCGATGCAGGACGGCGCGCTCACGCGACTGGAGGAAGCTTAAGTGCGGACACTGCTCATGGAACACCGCGCGGAAGGCGCGGCGCTGGCGCTCCTGAACGACCGTGTGCTGACGGATTACCGCGAAGTGCCGGAGTACAGCCTCCGCGCGGAGGCGATCCTGGTCGGGCGCGTGCGCCAGAACGCGAAAGGCATGGCCGCTGCGTTCGTGAGCCTGCCGGGCGACCAGGTGGGCTTTCTGCCCGAAGCGGAAGCCAGACAGCCCCTGCATCCGGGCGACTTTGTCCTGGTGCAGATCAAGAAACCGGCGGTCAGCACCAAAGGCGCATACCTGACGCAGGATATTTCCCTGGCGGGGCGCGGGCTGGTGCTGCTGCCGCTGAACGGGACGGTCGGTGTCTCGAGCCGCGTGGAGGACGAAGCGCAGCGCGAACAGCTGAAAGCGCTCGGCGCGAAGATCAAACCCGGTTCCATGGGCCTGATCATGCGCCAGGCGGCCGCGGAGATGGACGAGTCTGCGCTGCGCGGCGAGCTGGAAAAACTGGCAGAACGGTGGCGCGACCTTGAGAACGGCGCAAAAGACGTGAGGTCCCTGCGCCTGCTCTGGCCGGGCCGCAGCGCGCTCGAACAGGCACTGGAGGATTTCGGCCATATCGACCGGCTGATCTTGGATCAGGAAGAAACCGGTGCGCCGGCGCATGAGATTTCGGCGCGGCCGTTCGCCGCCTTCGGGGTAGCCGAGCAGCTGGAGCGCCTGCGCCGCCGCCAGGTATGGCTGCCTTCGGGCGGTTTTGTGATCGTCGATCCCTGCGAAGCGCTGACGGCCATTGACGTGAATACCGGCAAATCCGTGGGCAAAGGCGGCGACAAGGAGCAGCTCTTCCTGCGCACCAATCTGGAAGCCGCGGACATGATCGCCCGCATCCTCCGTGTGCGCGGCATCGGCGGCATCGTGATTGTCGACCTGATCGACATGGAAACGGACGCCGCCCGGGAAACGGTGCTGGAGCGCTTCCGTACGCTGCTGCGGGAAGATCCCGTCAAATGCGTCGTGCACGGTTTTACCTCGCTGGGCTTGCTGGAACTGACGCGCAAGAAGCGATGAACGCGCAGGAATACCTGAAAGACCCGTGCGGGGCCTCGTCGCTCCCGTTCTGGAAGACAGAACAGCTGGAGATTCCGGCGCATATATCCGTGATCCGGGACGACCGGTTTGACGCAGCGCTGTGCAGCGGCACGGACGAGCCGTATTTCAAGCTTGTCCACACGCTGGAGCGCCTTGAACGCCCGACGCTCACCAAGCCTTTTGAAACAGTTCGGTGCGATGCCGCGGATTTCGCGCGGCATATCGACGAATGCTACGCGGCGGAAGGCATATCCTGTGACGGGCTTGCCGCCTGTCAAAAGCGTCCGGTATATGATCCTGATTTGTGGATCGCGGTGCGGGATCCGGCTAATGGGAGGATCGTCGCTTCCGGGATCGCGGACTTGGATCGGCGCATCGGCGAGGGGATCCTTGAATGGATACAGGTGTCCCCGGATTACCGGCGCCGGGGGCTGGGCCGGTATACTGTATGTGAGCTGCTTCGCCGTATGCGGGGCAAAGCCCGTTTCGTGACGGTATCGGGCCGAATGAACAATCCCTGCAATCCGCTGAAGCTGTACCTTTCCTGCGGATTTGTCAATCCTGTCATATGGCATGTCGTTACCGGAGGAGCTTCATGATTTGTTTTCTGACGAGCTGCACAGTGGTTCCGGGGACTGAAACGCTGAATCCGGCCAATCATTTTATTGATGAGATGCGGCGGTGTTTTCCGGAAAACTGCCGCGCTCTTTTTATTTGCTCGGATCCGGACGGGCACGGGACGACGGACTTCTTCGCAAATTCCACCAAAAAGGGCTTTGACGGGGCCGGCTTCCTGTTCCGGCGGTATATCGTCCTGGACGGCAGGAACGAGCAGGAAGCCGCCTCGCTCATCAGGGGATCGGATTTCATCATGCTGGCGGGCGGCCACGTGCCGACGCAGAACCGGTTCTTTGAGAGAATCGGGCTGAGGAAGCTGATCCAGGGCTTTCCGGGCGTGATTGTCGGAATCAGCGCAGGGACCATGAACGCCGCGGACGTGGTATACGCCCAGCCGGAAGCGGCGGGCGAAGCGGTCGATCCGGGATACAAAAAATTCCTGACCGGGCTGAATCTGACGAAAACGATGCTGCTTCCGCACTATCAGCTGGTCAGGAACGACGTCCTGGATGGCCTGCGATTGTTCGAGGATATCACTTGCCCTGACAGCAGGGGGAGGACTTTTTACGCGATCCCGGACGGGAGTTATCTGTATATCGCGAACGGGCGGGAAGAACTTCGGGGCGAAGCCTACGCCGTCAGCGATGGCAGGATCTCCAGGATCGCCGATGAGGGCGATGTCCTGAAGATGTAGCCGCTCACATTTCGTTGCGGTTGTCCGCGATCCTGCCCATGGATACGGGCAGGTTGCCGTTGCGCTCCCGTACGGCATCCAGGAAGGCCTTTTCCGCCTGCGCGCCGCGGGGCATGCCCCGGTATACCAATTGATAAGCTGTGCCCATTTCTACCGTACGCACCCGGATCAGGTCGTAAGCGGTGAAGTACGCTGCCAGCAGGTCGTCGAAGATGCCTTCATAGTCCAGGGATTCCGGCAGCGAGATCTTCAGCTCCCGCATGCTGTCCGCCGCCTGACCGAACCTGCAGGCCGTGAGCACGGCGTGGAAGAGCAGGCACAGCGCCATCAGCAGGACTGCCACGAGCAGGTATCCCGCACCCAGGCACAGGCCTGTTGCCGCGGCGAGGAAGATGGCCAGGATCTCCTGCCCGCTGCCCTGTACGGAGCGGAAACGGATCAGGCTGAAGGAGCCGGCAACCGCGATGCCCGCGCCGAGGTTGCCGTTAACCACCATGATCACTGTGGCGGTGATCAGGGGCAGAAGCGCCAGCGTAAAGGCGAATGAACGTGTGGCTGTGTTTTTCCTGATATAATAAAAGGCTCCCGCAAAGCCCAGTACCAGGGCCAGGCCCAGCGTCAGCAGGACGCTCCCGGCTGTCAGGCTCCCTTTGACAAAGATGCTGTTGAACAATTGAATCCGCTCCTCTCAATCTCTTCTTTTTCCGGTTGTATGTATAACTGATAGGCTTGGCCGTATTTTGAAAAATGCGTGCGCCGCGCACCGACTTCGTTCAGCAGACGGACGAGCCACAAAGGGTACGTGCCCCCGGTTTTGATTTCCAGCAGGCGCTCCTCGGCCGGGATGATCGGCAGGTTGCCGGTCTGGAGGTTCAGGTCCATATCCCAGTTCCTGAAGGTCAGGTTCCGGTCCAGGGTGATACGCACCCCGGGCTCGTCCCGATTGAACCAGGCGTCCCGGTCGTAGGCGATCACCGCGCCGGGGACGAGGCCGTACCGCCTCACGAGCCACAGCGCTTCATTGCCCACCTGGCCTGCGGCCTCAGGCAGCACGCCCACGCTCAGGCCGTGCATGGCGTCCCGGAGGGGCAGCGCCGTGCGCCGCTTATACACGACGCCGTTGTATTTTTTCTTGATTTCCAGGAAGGTCTGCGTCAGCGCGCCGGGCTCCCCGTAAGCGCGCAGGCGCAGTTTTTCTTTGTAGGTGGGGCGCTCCAGGGACGCGCGGATGACGGCGCAGTCCCCGGTGTCGTAATACAGGCTTTGCACTTTGGGGCTGCCGAAGTCCGACCGGCAGAAACCCTGCCGCCTGAGGCCCTTTTCCAGCGCCGATGCCTGGGATACGGAAATCAGGTACTTGTTTTCCACTCTCGCGAAGTTTTCTCCCATACTGCTCACCACTTTTCTTTCCAGTGCAGGATGCTCTGCGCGATGCCGCTCACGCACAGCGCCGCCAGCAGCCAGCGGGAAATGCCGTTGTCGATAAAGTTCATCATGGGGTTGAACTGATCCAGGACCAGGAAGACGATGAACATGAAACCCAGGATCACCGTCAGGTGGCTGAATAAGCCGAGCAGTTTAGTCATGGTCTTTCACCTCCGCGATCAGCAGCGCGTCGCTGCTCTCCCGTCCGCCGCCCGAGGGCTCGTTGATGATCTCGCTGTTCCATACCATGATGGAAGAGTTGCCGCCGTCCAGGTTGTAGGCCGCTGTGCAGCCCAGGTCATAGAACAGTTCGCTCAGGTCCGGCAGGGTGATTCCTGCCGACTCGCCGCGCCCGTCCACGACGACCATGCAGTAGTGGCCGGGTTCGTAATACCCAATGGCGGTGCGGGGATTGGCGGAAATGATGCGCCCCGTGCTCGAGAAGCTGGTCAGCACGCTGCCGTCGGTATCGAGCAGCGCGGGCCCGAAGGTCCAGGCCTGCCACGCGCCGTCCCGGACAGCGTCCTCCACCGAGAAGGCGGAACCGGGCATTACCCGCATGGTACCGTCGTAATAAAGCACGCATACGTCGCAGTCGGTGCGGTTGGCGCGGTAGATCACGCCGTTGCGGATGACTACGCCTTCGTTGGTGTTGCCGTAGTAATCGCCGTTGACGGCCAGCAGCGCGTTGTTGAGCACCGCCATGTCCTCGATGCTGTCCCGGAAGCCGGAACCGTAGGTGTTCCGCGCCAGGGCAGACTGGAAGCAGGTGATGTCCCGCACGTAGATGTCCGCCAGGTAGTAGGTGGTGCGGCCGAGCGTTCCCTCGGTGACGGCGATGGAAATGTCAGGGCTTGAATAGCTGCTGTCGGTCACGACGACGGTATCGGTATATTTATCCGCGAATTTCTCGCTGATCGGCGTGTCGTCCGCGGCTGTCTCCGTTTCCCCGCCGTCCTCCGTCAGGGCGCTGCCGCCCTTGCTGTTCATACTGCTGCCCCTGCCGCTGTTATTCTGCCTACCGCCCCTGGCGGTCAGCATCGGCGCATCGCCCGCGCTGGCGGAGGCGATCACCAGCGCGTTTTCCGGAGCGGAAATCATTTCGCCGCTGTTCCGGGTTTCAGTGTTCTGCGGATTGCTGATGACGATGCCCAGCCCCTGCTGCTGCCTGGGCAGCACGTGATGGAACAGGACGAAAATGACCAGCGCCAGTCCGGCGCACGCAAGGTCAATCAGAATGTTTCTTAAAATGCGGTGTTTTCTCATCCGGATCACTCCTTTGCCGGAGGCTTCCCTGCCGTTCCGACAGCTATATCATACCCGGATTTCTTAAAAACACCTTAAAACCGGAGAAAAGATTGTGAACAATCTGTAAACGAAAAACGATCCGCAGGCGTTTGTTCCTGCGGACCGGTGTTACCATTTACGATTATATTTACTTACAGCCGGCGATCTCTTTTTCCAGCACGTCGGCGTATCGCTGGACGGTCGGCCCCAATCCCTTCAGCCAGAGTTTGATCTCTGGCTTATCTATATATTCAGACGGATTCTGCCTGATTGCCAGCGTCTTTTCCAGTGCGGGTTCGTCGGGAAAAATATGATTGTTGAGCGCCCATTGACCCGCCTGGGTTTTGCTGATCACGTCATCGTATCGCAAGGTGTATACGCACCGGGCCATATCCAGCAGCCATCCGCAGGAATACAGCCGCTCGTCCGTCCGGACCGCCACGGTCCGGATGGTCTCGTAATGGCGCTGAATGGCGGCGATCAATCTTTCCCGGCCCGGCAAGGAGAAGATGCTTCTGTCTGCATTTCCGAGGACGCATTGGCCGTATTCCGCCAGTTCGAACTCCGTGAAAGGATCTTCATGCACTTTGTCTGTGATGCGCTGGCCGGTGGTGCCCCAGTATACGAGCCGGGTGAAATCGCGGTCCAGGTATTCAGGAAGGCTGGCGATGATCCCCTCAAAACAGCGGTAATAGGAGTTGCCGGGGAACTGCCCGGAGAGGCGCTGCCTGAGCGTCAGCAGCTGCTCTGCCTGGCTTTCGGTGATTGGTCCCTCGGAGAACGCGATAAAGTCGATATCGCTCCAGCCGGGCCGGAAATCGTCCATGACGATGCTGCCGTACAGCCAGAAGCTGTGCAGGCGCCGGTCCAGGATCCCGCTGATTTCGGACGCCATCCGGCTGATAGACCCTGTCAGCATTATTTGCCGTCAGGGAAACTGGTGAAGCATCCGCGCTCGACCTGCGGCAGGCCGTACTTCTCCTTTGCGTCGGCGATAGCCCGGATCATGAAGGCCATGTTCCGCGCCAGGTTGCGCATGGTCTGCAGGCCTTCCAGGTCCTTCTTTACGTCCTCGGCGGTAAAGCCGTGCACCTGGTTCCAGTAGGTGGAGGACGCCACCGGCATCCCGCTGATGGTGAAATACTTGTTCAGCACGTCGAAGGACGCGGTGTTGCCGCCGCGGCGGCAGCTGACGACCGCTGCGCCGACCTTCATCTGCTTGGAGAAGGACGTGCTGTAGAACAGCCGGTCCATAAGCGCGATCAGCGTGGCGTTGGGGGAGCCGTAATATACAGGGGATCCGACGATCAGCCCGTCCGCGGCCTCGAACTTCGGCGCGATCTCGTTGACGATGTCGTTTACCGCGCATTTCCCGTTCTTATAGCAGAACCCGCAGCTCACGCACCCGCGGACATCCTTGTTCCCGACCTGGATCAGTTCCGTCTCGATCCCTTCCGCTTCGAAAACGGAGATCATTTCTTTGAGCGCTGTCGCCGTGCAGCCGTTTGCGTGAGGGCTGCCGTTCAAAAGCAATATTCTGGACATGGGTCTACCTCCTGAGAATTAATATCCTGTGATGTGAATACGAATTACATTTGGTGTCTTACTCAGTAATATTATAGGTGAGGCTCATGGATTGTGTCAATGACGAAAAAGCCCTGGTTCGGCTCGAGTTGAATCTCATATTTAGACAATAATGAACAGGACACAGATATAGAAAGGAGAGTTGACTTTTCCCTTAAAATCAACTATTATTTAAGGGAATCTTGCGGGAGGTAAGGGAATGCGCAGCTTTCAGTACGGGGAGATCGGCAGGCGAAGATGGGATTCGGAGATCCTGAGCCTGATTGCCGGGATCTATAAAGAGGCGGGCAAGCAGGAGCTTTATCTGAAACAGCGACCTGAAGCGCTGGATAAGCTGGTGGAGATCGCCATGATTCAGAGCACCGAAGCTTCGAATGCGATCGAAGGGATCGTGACGACGGATACCCGCATCCGGCAGCTTGTTCAGGAAAAAACAACGCCGAGGAACAGGAGCGAACAGGAGATCGCTGGTTACCGCGATGTGCTTGCCGTTATTCATGAAAGCTTTGACGCGATTCCCATCACGAGGAATTATATCCTGCAGCTTCATAAGATCCTGTATAGCCATGCCAATAATCCGCTGGCCGGACAGACAAAGAATGTTCAGAATTATATCAGTGCCACCTACCGGGACGGGCACACGGGAATACTGTTTACCCCTCTTCCGCCCCATGAAACTCCGGAAGCGCTCGACCGGATGTGTGAGGAATACAACCGCGTGATCGGCAATATGGAATTGGAACCGCTGATCGCCATTCCCGTATTCATCCATGATTTTCTATGCATCCATCCGTTCAATGACGGTAACGGACGCATGAGCCGCCTGCTGACGATGTTACTGCTATACCGGAACGGCTTTTTTGTCGGAAGGTATATTTCACTCGAAGCGAAGATCGCCAAAGACAAAGGGAGCTATTACGACGCACTTGGCGCTTCTCAGGATGGCTGGCTGGAAGGAAAGGACGATCCGGAGCCGTTCATTAAATACCTGCTTGGAACGATCCTTGCGGCTTATAAGGAGTTCGAAGAACGCTTCGCGCTGGTGGAAAGCAAGCTGCCAGCCCTGGAGATGGTCCGCGCCGCGGCGCAGAACAGGATCGGAAGATTCATCAAGCAGGATATCCGTGAACTGTGCCCGTCCCTCAGTGTCAGTTCGATCGAAGGCGCTTTGCGGAAGCTTGTCGCTTCCGGGGAACTGAAGCGGGAAGGCCAGGGCAAAAGCACCCGCTACATCAGGCTATAACGGAGGACGATACCAAGAATGCCTATGAATACAATCACCCGCATTCCCCAGACCGAAATGGACCGCCAGGCGCAGTATATGCGCCTGTTCCGGACGCTTGAAAAGCGGCCGAAGACCTACTGCATCGTGACCTACGGCTGCCAGATGAACGCGCACGATTCCGAAAAGCTGGCGGGCATGCTTACGGAGATGGGGATGACCGAAGCGCCGCGGGAGGAAGCGGACTTCGTGCTGCACAACACCTGCTGCATCCGCGACAACGCGGAGCGCAAGGCACTGGGCAATGTGATCTGGCTCAAGGAGCTCAAGAAAGAGCGTCCCGACATGCTGATCGGCGTCTGCGGCTGCATGGTGCAGGAGCAGGGCAAGGCGGAAAGCATCCGCCGGCAGTACCCCTTCATCGACATCGCTTTTGGCACCGGCACGCTGCACAAGCTGCCGGAGCTGCTGTACGAAGCGGTGGAGCGCGGCGCACGGATGATCGAGGTGGACGAAGAACAGAACACCATCGCCGAGGGCGTGCCTGTCCGCCGCGCGAGCCCGTGGCAGTCCTATGTCACGGTCATGTACGGCTGCAACAACTACTGCACCTACTGCATCGTGCCATATGTACGCGGACGCGAGCGCTCCCGTCAGCCGGACGATATCGTCCGTGAGGTCGAAGGCTTGGTCGAAGCGGGCGTGCAGGAGGTCATGCTGCTGGGGCAGAACGTGAACTCCTACGGCCGCGTGCCGGAGACGGGCCTGGACTTTGCGGGCCTGCTGCGCCGCGTGTCCGAAACCGGCATCCCGCGCATCCGCTTCATGACCTCGCACCCCAAAGACCTGAGCGACGCCCTGATCGAAGAGATCAGGCGCAACCCACGGGTAATGGGGCACTTCCACCTGCCGGCGCAGTCCGGCAACGACCGGATTTTGCAGGCGATGAACCGCCATTATACCGTGGCCCAGTACATGGAGCGGGCGGAGAAGCTCCGGCAGGCGCGGCCTGACATCGGGCTCACCACTGACCTGATCGTCGGCTTCCCCGGCGAAACGGAAGCGGAGTTCCGGGATACGCTGGCGCTGGTGGAAAAAATGCATTTCGACAGCGCGTTCACCTTCATCTACAGTCCGCGCGTGGGCACGAAGGCGGCGGAACTGCCGGACCAGGTGCCCGCGGACGTCTCCACGGACCGCATCACCCGCCTGATTGCCGCGCAGGACCGCGAGACGGAACAGGTACTCAACAGCATGGTCGGCCAAACGGTCAAAGTGCTGGTGACCGATACCTCCCGCCGCGACGCGTCCATGCTGACCGGCAAATGCGAGCGGAACATCAGCGTCAATTTTATCGGGAAGCCGGAGGACATGGGCAGGATCGTGCCCGTGACAATCACCGCGGCCAGTCGGACGACACTGAAGGGAACAGCTGTATAACAGGGAGGCCGGTCATGGAAAACTTTGGAAGGTATAACGGCTCACAGAATGGCGCTTCTCCCGAAAACTTCAAGCTGAAGTGGCACAAGTTCCTGATCTGGTTCGCGCTGTGGATGGGTGCGCTCGGGAATGCCGTAAACGCTGTCGGGCTGATCGGCGGCACGGCGTATGTAGACCAAAGCGAACAGATTTATGCTGCTTTTGAGCGGCTGCGGGTCATCGACCTGGTATGGGGCATCGTCTTGCTTGGGCTGTCGGCGTATATGATCTATGTGCGCTTTCAGCTGGCCGGATTCCGCATCGACGCGCCGAAAAAGCTGAGCATCCTGTACGTCGCGAACCTGGTCTGCAGCCTGGGGTATCTGCTGGCCGTGAGTTCGGTCACGCATCTGTCGCTGAGGACCATCATGAGCGAGATCACCGTGACGCTTATTGGCAGCATCCTGATGCTGTTCATCAACCAGAACTACTACAACAAACGGCTCGAGCTGTTTGTGAACTGATTTGAAAAGAGGTTCTTCAATGTCTGAAAATGTCATGCAAAAAGCCAAGGCCCTCGCAGACGCCCTGCGGTTCAGTCCGGAATTCATCCTGATGCGGGCGGCGGAGGACGCTGCGAACCAGGACGAACAGCTGACCGCGCTGTATACCGAGTATGAGCAGAAGCGCGCCGAAGTCGAACAGCTGGCGGTCCAGGACGACCCTGATTACGAGGAAATGAAAGCGCGCACCCGCGAACTCGAAGAGCTGCAGGCGCAATACAACGAGCACCCGCTGGCGAAGGCTGTCAAACAGTCGCGCAATAACTTCGCCGCCATGATGCGCGAGGTCAACGCGACGCTCCAGCAGGCGCTGAACCCCGAAGGCACAAAGGCGAGAGGGTGCAGCGGCGCGTGCAGTACGTGCAGCGGATGCTGAAGAACCAGTGCGGAATTCGGAGTTCTCAGTGCGGAGTCAGATCATGTTTCGTGATATGAATCATAGGCTACGCATTCCGCACTCCGCATGATTATTGGAGGATTTCCATGCCAAATCTTTCTCCCATGATGCAGCAGTATCTGCGCATCAAACAGGAAAACCCGGAACCGCTGCTGTTTTTCCGCGTCGGGGATTTTTATGAGATGTTTTTCGACGACGCGCTGACGGGCAGCCGGGAACTGGAACTGACGCTGACGGGCAAGGACTGCGGCCTGCCGGAGCGCGCGCCGATGTGCGGCGTGCCTTTCCATGCCGTGGATGTCTACGTCACGCGCCTGGTGGAGAAGGGATACAAGGTCGCGATCTGCGAGCAGATGGAAGACCCGAGCACGGCCAAGGGATTGGTGAAACGCGATATCATCCGCATCATCACGCCCGGCACGCTGACGGACAGCGCGGTCATCGGGGAAAAACGCAACAATTACCTGCTGAGCGTCTGCATAAACGGCAAGAAGGCCGGCTGCGCCTACGCGGACGTGTCCACCGGCGAGATGTTCGCGCGTATGGGCACGTCGGACGAGCGTGACCTGCGGGGTGTGATCGTGTCGGTCGGGCCGGCGGAGATCATCACCAACGCGCCGGAAGCGCTCAGGGATTTTGCGGCGGTGCCCGTGTCCGCCTGCGCGGCGGAACGCTTCAGGCCGAAAGACGCCAAGGAAAGGCTGCTTTCACACTTTGAAACGGCGTCTCTGGAGGCTTTGGGCTTCGGCGCCGCCAACCAGCCGGCTATGTGCGCCGCGGGGGCACTGATGGCGTACCTGAACGATACGCAGAAGAACGCCCTCGGGCACATCACACGCATCCAGTTCGTGACGGCGGGGCATACCATGCCGCTGGACCAGAATACCATCCGGAACCTTGAACTGACGCAGACCCTGCGCGGGCAGGGCGGCAAGGGAACGCTGCTTAGCGTGATCGACCATACGGTGACCGCGATGGGCGGCCGCCTGCTGCGCAGCTATGTGGAACAGCCGCTGCTCAAACAGGAGGAGATCAACGCCCGCCTGGACGCGGTGGAAGCGCTGGTGCGGGAGCCTGTCCTCTGCGAGGCGGTGCGCGAGCGCTTACAGCAGGTGTACGACATGGAGCGGCTGCTGTCCAAGGTCTCCTACCAGTCGCTGAATCCGCGGGACTGCCTGTCGCTCAGGCGGTCGCTCAGCCAGGCGGAACCGGTGCGGGAGCTCATCAGTGCAGAAGCGCTGGATTCGGTCGCCATTCTGCTGGATCCGGTGCAGGACCTGTTGGACATGCTCAACGCGGCGATCTCGGACGACGCGCCGCTTTCCCCGAACGACCCCGGTGTCATCCGGACGGGTTATGACGCGCAGCTGGACGAATACCGCCGCGCGGACGCCGAGGGCAAGCAGTGGCTGATCGATCTGGAGGCGCGGGAGCGCGAACAGACCGGCATCCGCAACCTCCGTATCCAGTACAACCGCGTGTTCGGTTATTATATTGAGGTCACGAAATCCAATCTTTCGCTGGTGCCGGATCGCTTCATCCGCCGCCAGACGCTCGCGAACGGCGAGCGTTATACGACCGAGGAGTTGCGCGAGCTTGAAAAGCGCATCATGGGCGCGCAGGACCAGGCGCAGCGGCTGGAGTACCAGCTTTTCGACCAGGTGCGCGCGCAGGTCGCGGCGCATATGGACGCCCTGCAGCGCACGGCGCTGGGCTTTAAGCAGCTCGACGTGTACCAGAGCCTGGCGCGCGCCGCACTGCTCAACCGATACGTGCGGCCGGCGCTGAATGACGAGGGCGTGATGGAGGTCCGCGAGGGCCGGCACCCGGTGGTGGAAGCGCTGAACACGGACGAGCCGTTCATCCCCAACGATACGGATATGAACCGTGAAGACCGGCATATGATGATCATCACCGGCCCGAACATGGCGGGCAAGTCCACCTACATGCGGCAGGTCGCGCTCATCACCCTGATGGCGCACATGGGCAGCTTTGTGCCTGCCGCGAGCGCGAATATCCCGCTGACCGACTGCGTCTTCACCCGCATCGGCGCGTCTGACAACCTGGCGCAGGGACAGTCGACTTTCATGGTGGAGATGGCCGAGACCGCCTACATCCTGAAAAACGCGACCGAAAAGTCCCTCGTGCTGATGGACGAGATCGGCCGTGGCACCAGTACCTTCGACGGCCTGAGCATCGCCTGGGCGGCGGTCGAATACCTTGCCGACAAGAAAAAGTCCGGCGCCTTGACCCTGTTCGCGACCCACTATCACGAACTGTCCGAGCTCGAGGGCAAGCTGCCCGGGGTCGTCAACTGCTGCGTCGCCGTGCGGGAACAGGGCGAACAGGTGCTCTTCCTGCGCAAGATCATGCCGGGCGGGGCGGACAAGTCCTTCGGCATCTACGTGGCCCGGCTGGCGGGCGTGCCGCGCGAAGTCGTGGCCCGCGCGCAGGAGGTCGAAGCCCGGCTGACCGTGCACGACCTCTCCGACCAGGGCCTGGGCCAGAGCATCCTGAACCCCAAGGGCAAGGGCAAGCGCAAAAACGAACAGGAGAGCATCCTCGGCTTTACGCGCACGGAGTTCATCGAGGAGATCCAGCAGCTGGATGTCCTCGGCATGACGCCCATGGACGCCCTGAACCGCCTGTTTGTGCTGCGCGAAAAAGCGTTGAAACTGTGATTCCTATTTTAAGATTTTCAGTTTTTTTAAAAATCTTAAAATAGTATTTTAAGAAAATGACAAATTTATAATTTCTTAAAATAGTATTTAAAGATTTATTGACGATGATAGTATTATGAAGTATAATCAGTGAAGCAAATCCGGGAGAGGAGCTTCATGTACGCATGATCATCAGAGAACATTACCTGGCCCAGATCAGGCCGTTTTATGACAGTGATCTGGTCAAAGTACTGGTTGGCATTCGTCGCTGCGGCAAATCCATCATACTCAGGCAAATGGCAGACGAGCTGACAGCACAGGGGAAAAAGTGTCTCCTGCTGGATTTTGACGTGCGTTCTGTCAGAAAAGCATTACCTGACGCTGATGCGCTCATTGATTACGTGACAGAAAGAATCGGGGATGAAAAGACCTATGTTTTTCTGGATGAAGTGCAGAATGTGCAGGGCTGGAATGAGGCATGCAGAACGCTTCGCTTAGGGAATTGCTCGGTATTTATCACGGGCAGTAATTCGAAGCTTTTGTCAAGAGAGTTTACCAAAGAATTATCAGGAAGATATGTTTCATTCCGGATCAAACCGTTTGTTTTTTGTGAAGCAAAAGAATATGCCGACCAGCTGGGCCGTCCCTTTAATGTGAGTGATTATTTGATTTGGGGCGGTTTTCCGGCTTCCATCGAGCAGCATGACGAAGCATCGATGAGGCGGTATCTCGAGGATCTGAACGCTACGATCATCTATAACGATTTAGAGAATCGTTACAATATCAGAAAAAAAGATGTTTTTGAACGGATTACGGATTTTGTGCTCGTATCGAATGCCCGGATCTTCAGCGCCAAATCAATCAGTGATTACATGATGAGCGAGAATGTGTCCGTCACTGTACCGACCGTCATCAAGTATCTGGAATACCTGAGAGAGGCATATGTGATCAATAATGTGCCTTTGTTTTCGTCAAAAACGAAGGCGAAAATGAATTATTACTATAAAATCTATGATGAAGACGTTTCGCTCAATAGCATTCGCAGTGTCGGCGGACGTTACGATATTACGCACAATCTTGAAAACGCTGTCCTGAATGAGTTGATTTATAAGGGATATGAAGTGACTGTTTATAATCAGCACGGGCGGGAAATTGATTTCAGGGCGGTAAAAGAAGGAAAGATTTATCTTGTGCAGGTCGCGTACAGCGTGACTGAGGATAAAGCATACGAGCGGGAATTTTCGGCTTTTGCAGATGTGGATAATACCGCAAAGAAAATCCTTGTTACAAACGATGAGATCGATTATTCGACGAGTACGGTATACCATTATAAACTGAAAGACTTTCTTATGATGGAAGAGTTGTAGTATTCAGAATTAAGCGGCTAAAAAGATTTGATTCAGGAGTAATTATGCAGAAGATCATTCGTTTGTCTCCCGAAGTCATCGGGCAGATCGCGGCGGGCGAGGTCGTGGAACGACCCGCGGCGGCGATCAAGGAACTGATCGAGAACGCGCTGGACGCGGGCGCGACCGCCGTGACGGTGGACATCCGGGAAGGCGGGCTCACGTGCTTCAGCGTTACGGACAACGGCTCGGGCATCCCCGCATCGGAGCTCAGGATGGCGTTTGAACGGCACGCGACCAGCAAGATCCGGGACACGAAAGACCTGTGGCAGGTGGCGACTCTGGGTTTCCGCGGCGAGGCGCTCGCGTCCATCGCGGCGGTGGCGCACGTCCGGCTGACCACCCGCACCGCGGACGCGGAAACGGGCATGCAGGTGCAGAACGACGGAGGCCAGATCACCAGCATCTCGGAAGCAGCGTCGCCGCTGGGCACGTCCGTGGTGGTGAAAGACCTTTTCTACAACGCGCCTGTGCGCCGGAAATTCCTGAAAAAGCCCGCATACGAGACGGCAGGGGTCACGGAGCTGATGGCCAGGCTGATCCTGTCGAGGCCGGATATCAGCTTCCGCTACATGGCGGACGGGAAAAACGTCTATTTCAGCCCTGGTGACGGGCAGCTGAAAAACGCGCTGCTGAGTATATACGGACTGGACGTCCTGCGCATGCTGACACAGGTCAAAGGGGTCAGCGGCGGCGTGATTGTGGAAGGTTTTGTCGGCGTCGGGGATGTGTCGCGCAGCAACCGTTCCCAGGAGTATTTCTTCATCAACAAGCGCGTGATGAAAAGTGCGCTGCTCTCCAACGCGGTGGAGACGGCCTGCCGCCAGCGCGTGATGATCGGCCGCTTCCCGATGTGCGCCTTGCATCTGACCATGCCGTACGAACAGACGGACGTCAACGTGCATCCCAACAAGTGGGAGATCCGTTTCCAGAACGAAGCCGCGGTACGCGACGCCGTTGAGCAGGCGGTCAGGACAGCCCTGGAGGAAAGCCAGCAGGATGACATGCTAAAGCCCCGCCTGTTCGCC
>JAFRNK010000073.1 GCA_017430225.1 Clostridia bacterium
GGATGCACCCGCAGGATGGCCTCGCCCACCAGCATGGACAGCATGACGGAGGGGGACGTACCATTTTCCTTTACAAACTTCATAAATTCCCCGGATGGCAGGCGGAAGCCGTACTCCAGCACCTCCTGGGAGCCATTCTGCACAATCTCAGGCAGATGGTAAGCCGCGGGCTGTTCCTGCCGCTGGGGCAGGGTGAAATCAGGGGAGACCTCATACTGCTTTGAGAAGGGCTCTAAGGTTTCTCCCTCCGTCATCCGGGTGCTGTCGGCGCGGATGCCGTTCGGGTCGTATTCCACGCCGTCCTTCATGCAGTAATAGTGATACAGCACAGATTCCAGGAACGCGTTGAGACCCTGTCCGTCGCAGAAGCCGTGATACATGGAAAAACAGGTCGTATGGCCGTCCCAGATGAGATCCAGCATATGGTAATTCGTCTCGCTGCCGCCCACATGGCGGATGCTCGCTGTATGCGCCGCCTCCATGGGCAGCGGGTTTTTCGCGTAATACACCGCGCCGTGCTCGATCGTCAGGGTGTCGGACAGATAGGGCATCCGCTGAATCGTTCGATCCAGGGCCCGCTGGAGCAGCTCTCCGTCAATGGGATCGCGGTGGGTGACCTCCACGGTATAGGCGGGAATATCCACCGGCAGGTAGACGTAGGGACTGCCGGAGATGGCCAGCTCCTTTTTCTCAAAGTTCGGACGCGTCATGCTCATGATTCTTTTTCTCCTTTACTGTTTTTCATCAGAAAATCCTGAATGCTGAAATCGTTCTCGTACAGGAAATCCATGCAGTAGACGGGCTTGCCCTTCGGATAATCGGTGTGGAAGTCGCTGACAGCCTTCAGGATCATCACCGCGCTCATGGAGGTGTCCCTCCGCTTGTCAATGAAGTATTCCGCGCCGTCGTCGCTGAAGGCGATGCGCAGCCATTCGGGCATCAGAATGATCCTTACCCGTATGTCCCCCGCGGCGGAATATGCGTCCGTAATGCGCTCGGTGAGCATCTCCTCCACCGCCAGGCGGATTGAAACCACGCGTCGCTGGCTGAAGCCCACAGCCTGGGCCAGTTCGCCGGCCATGCTGGTGACGGGCACGATGGCATAGGTGCTGTTTCTGACCACCACGTCGAACACCGTCACGCCGCCCGCCAGCTCCTCGTCCACCGACAGCCGCAGCAGGCGGTTGAGCATGTCCGCGTGGAGTGCGCGCTGATCCAGCTTGCCGTTGACGTTCAGGGGGAAGCTGTCATACAGGAAGATATGCGAGGGCACCTTGTACCGGGCGATCACGCTCCTCAGGGCTGTTTTCAGCGCCTCCTGGTCAAAGCTCCTGCCGCCGTCGGTCATGGTGACACAGGCCTCCACGCTTTCGCCGTAGATGGAATGAGGAGCACCCATGACCTTGGCCTCGCGGATGTTCTCCATCCGGTTCAGGGCGCCTTCGATCTCAGCGGGCGATATGTTTTCACCGCCCCGGATGATGACATCCTTGATGCGGCCCGCCAGGTGCAGATACCCTTCCTCGTCGAAGGAGCCCAGATCGCCGGTGTGCAGCCATCCGTCCTCGTCAATGGGCTGCTTCTCCCTTGACAGCTTGTCATAGCCGTTCATCAGGTTGCAGCCCCGGGCGACCACCTCGCCAACCTCCCCCTGGGGAAGGAAGCCGCCCTTGCCGTCGGAAATGCGTACGTCCACCCCCTCGACGGCCTGCCCCACCGTCTGGGCCCGTTTTTCCACCATGTCGGAAGGCCGCACCATGGTCAGCGGCGCGGCCTCGCTCTGTCCGTACATATTGATGAAGGTCGCGTTGGTGTACTGCAGCTCCAGCCGCATCATCTGCACAGGCGTGGACATGCCGCCCGCGATCATGCAAAGATGCAGGTTCGGCACCACGTTGGTTTCAAAGCCCTCCGCGTCAGCCAGGCCCTGATAGATCGCGCCAACCGCCGCCATATCGGACACGCGATAGGCGTCGATCTCCCGAACCAGCGTGCCCGGCTTGTAGTCGGCGGGCAGGCACACCGTCTTTCCGCGGCACAGGTAGGCGTAGCTCATCAGCAGGCCCAGGATGTGAAACAGCGGCACGGCCACGCACACGCTGCGGCCCGCGTATTCACCGATGTTTCCATTAAAGGCATCCGCGTCAAAGCTCAGTGCCGCCTGGGAGATCTGCACCGCCTTGGGCTGGGATGTGGTGCCGGAGGTAAAGATAATGAAGGCGGTCGCGTTCTCGTCGGAGGTGTCGGGCATATCCTCCGCCGCCTCGTCCCGGAATGCATGCCCCAGATCAACCTTGGCGGGGCGAATGTCCAGGCAGCGCGTTTCCGGGATCCCCGCGAGGGCGGCCAGCCCGCGCATGGCGTCCGGGTCTTTCTTCGTCTCTCCGTTGTCACCGCACAGCAGGAAGCCCGTCTCCGTCATCCTCAGCAGCTCGGCCGCGTCCCTGCTGCTCATGCTGTAATTCACCAGTACGGCAGTGCCGCCCGCCCGGACGATGGCAAAAAAAGCAATCAGCCAGTTGGCGCAGTTGTAGCTCCACAGCGCCACCCGGCTGCCCTTCCCGACACCCATCTCCCGGAGCTTTTTTTCAACGCCCCGGATTCCCTTTAGCATGTCCTCATAGGTACAGCTGCCGCCGTTGCCGGCGATAGCCAGTCGATCGGGATAGTCCCGGCTGATCCGTATTGACAGCAGACTGCTTGCCATAGCATTCCACCTTCCCCGTTTTACAGAGCAATTGATCTCCGCTGTTTCTTTCGTCGCGATGGCATCATGCTCTTTCCAGATTCGCAGCGGCGGTTCGGAGCTCCGCAGGCTTCGCACATACCATACCACCCATTACTGTTCTCTTTCAACTGACGTATCAACTCTCTTGCTGTCCGCATGGCTCTGAAGGATGAGCCTGGGATAATATGCCC
>JAFRNK010000074.1 GCA_017430225.1 Clostridia bacterium
GACGATCACGCCGGCACTGGTGCAGAACGAGATCCACCCCTACTATCAGGAGCAGGAAGTGGTACCGTTCATCCAGGAGAAAGGAATTGTTGTCCAGTGCTGGTATCCGCTGGGCGGAAGGGGCTATACGGCCGCCCTGCTGGGAGATGATCTCCACCTCAGCGGTGCAGTTGGTCACGCTGTCCATCATTTCCAGGCATCCAGCAATGCCGCCCATGCCCACAGGTTCATTGCCTTCGGCGACGACCGTACCCTTGGCTGTGCAGTTGTCCATGGCACCGCCGAAGCTGCCGCCGATGATCAGGCCGCCGCACTCAGCCACATCGCACTGAATGATGCGGCCATCTAAGAAGTCATTATCACCCAGCACGTGGATGGTCGTGCCGTCCACAGTGCAATTCCAAGTGTTACCTGTGGAGCCGCCGCAGATGCCGCCGGTGGCGTTCACAGCCGCTATGTCGTTTTTGCCTGTCAGAGTCACATCATGCACTTTTCCCATGTTATAGCCTACCACGCCGCCTACCGCCATGGAGAAGGTATCTGTGCAGCGGATCTGGACGTTTTCAACCGTCAGGTTCTTTACTTCGCCCAGGTTCATGCCGATCACGCCCACGCCGCAGACGGGGTAGTCGGAAATGAAGGTGACGTTGGAGATGGTGTGGCCCTGGCCATCGAAGGTGCCGAAAAACATGCAACTGTAGTTGCTCATGTCCTCAAGATCCATGTGGCCGATGGGCTGCCACTCGACGCCTGCCAGGTTGATGTCTTCGGTCAATGCAAAATACTGCCCCGGATAGCCCTGGGCGCTGCCGTCGTTCACGGTGGCGGAGAGCACCATCAGCTGTTCGGCGGTGGCGATCTGCCAAGGATCGTCCTCGGTGCCCGCGCCGCCCGCGAAGATCGGCACTTCGGCAGTGGCCACAGCACACAGGATCGCCATCAGGCACAGGATCAGGAACATGGAGAACAACTTTTTCATGGAAAATACCTCCCGTTTTTGTTTGTATGTCATCGCTGAAGCGGAGACACCATTATTAGTTTTAACTAACCAATAAGCTTTTCAAAAGCCGGTTTCCCGGCTCTAAGCGGATTATTCTTTTCCCAGCAGATCAGACCATCCATGCACGAAAAAGCGGCGAAGCTGACGAATGTACCGATGCGCTTCCTCCTGAGGCATTTCGTGCCTGACCACCTCAAACAGCCCGGAATAAAAGGCGTCGGACAGGATATGGATCATCATTGAGGACATCTTTCCGCTGGAGACGGCGTCGTTGCCTGTTGCTTCAATGAAACGGTACGTGTACTCCGTCTCGATCTCAATGATCTCATGCAGCATATTCTCATAGCATCCGATGTCATTACAGCGAACCAGCAGCCGGAACACATCCCAGCGCACGTAGATAAAATCCACAAGCTGATCCCATAAATCCGGGCAGTAGGTGAAAGCTTCACGAGCCTGTTCAGCAGATGGTTTTTCCGCGAACTCCTGCTGTCCTTCACGAAACCAGGTCAGCAATTCGGAAATCGTCTCATCCACCAGCGCATGGAAGAGACCTTCTTTATCGCCGAAACGGGTGTAAATCGATCCAGTGGTGGTATCCGCCTTTGCGGAGATAACCCGAAGCGACGCCTCCTGATAACCCATCTCCATAAACTCTTCGCGCGCACACTCCAATAGCTTGTCCGATCGCCCTTCTACCCGCTTTGCCATGTTCTTATCACCTGCCCAAATTCATAACATCGTTTCATAACAATGTTATTATAAGCTGACCACACTCACCTGTCAATCCCCCTGTTTCAAAATGAACACAGGACTATAATAGGTGTTTCGTGGTATTTCCTTCCGCCGGCACCATTCATGCGGTCAGACCGCTTTGCTGACACTCTTTGATTCAATCAGGGCTAAAAGGGTGACATTCTGATATTGACCTTTTTATGGATTTACATTTTTATACTTGTCTTCTGCGAGAAATGGAATATAATATTGTTTGAGGCAACTAACTGATTCGCCTCCTGATGTTGAAAATCCGTGATATGAGGTGTCACTGTGAAAGGTTATTTCTCTGTACAGGAAACAGCCAAGCGCTGGGGAATATCTGTGCGCTGGGTGAATCAGTACGCTTTGGAGGGAAGAATTCCCGGCGCGGAGCGACTGGGCAGATCCTGGGCGATCCCGGAAGATGCCGTCAAACCGGAGAAGCACAGATCCGGACCTAAGCCGAAAGAAACGGCAGGGAGAAGCGGCAGGAAGGACTAACAGATAAGCACTTGGCGTGCATTATTTTTTGCAGATGAGTTAGCTGATGCTAACAGACGGGGTGACACGAATGTCGATCAAGTATGAGGTGCTGAAAAAGCTGGTTGTGGCGGCAGGTCTCAAAAAGCGATGGCTCAGCTCCACGACGGAAGAGCTCCTGGAAAACCGGAGGAAGCAGAACGCGAAGAACCGCATCCCGGCTTTGAAGGACAAGGCCTTTGTATTCAGCCGGATCGACGTCATGGGTTTTCCTGTGCTGAAGCTGATTCACAGGGAGCATACGGACAGGGCGAATCTGTTTCTGATCGGCGGCGGCATGATCAGCGCGCCGAGACCTGCGTCCGTCAAAAAGGCGCTGCGGTTTGCAAGGGAAACAGGACTCGATCTGTTCATCCCCTACTATCCGCTGTGCACGGATTATCCGCTGACCAAAGCCTATGAGATGATCCATGAGACCTATAAAATGATGCTCAGGGATTATGCCCCGGAGCGTATCTCCGTTCTGGGCACATCGTCGGGCGGAAATCTGGCGCTGGGCATGGTGCCATACATCAATGACGGACACGGGGACACGCCGATGCCGGGCTATATCATGGCCCTCTCACCGGGGACCTGTGTGGATACCGAGGAAGAGTGGCAGCGGATGGTTGAACTGGACAAAAAGGATGTGGCCATCCCGGCCCAGTATATGAAAACCGCCGTGGAGGTCATGCGCCACGGGGACAGCAGCGTGCCGGACTACATGATCTGGCTGCAGCGGGGCGATTTTACGGGCTGCCCCCGGGTGACCTTCATCTACGGTTCTGACGAGACGCTGTATGCCTGCGCGCCGTCCTTTGCGGCAGCCATGAAGAAATACGGTGTGAATTATCAAATGATCGTCGGCGAAGGGATGTTCCACTGCTATCCCGTCTTCCCGATCGTGAAAGAGGCCAAAGAGGGATGGGATCTGATGGTGCGGCTGATGAAGGAGGAGACATCGAATGAATAAGGAACTGGACTGGCCCAGAATCGCCCATCTGATGAAGATCGGCATCGCTGCTGCCCTGATGGTCCTAGTAGGCGACATGCTGCTCGGTTGGGGGATGCATGACGCGGCAAAAGGCGGCATGGAAGGCTTTCTTTCCGCTTATCTGAACCTGTCCGATGGCCGGATTTTATGGTCCGCGCTGCTGGGGCTGATCGGGATCCCGCTGGAAGCGCTGTGCTATTTTGCCGTGTATCGGCTGATCGCGCCTTATTCCCCACGCCTTGCCCACCTGTACCGCAGCGGCATTCTGGGCGTACTTGCCTTTGGCGGCTGCGGCGTACACGTTCCCTGCCTGGCCTGCGTGTTCTTCTACAAGTACATGATGGCGGCCAGCCCTGAGACGGCATTGGATGCCTCCGTCCGGTTCGGCCTGTACTTCCTGCTACCCGGTATGATCCTGTTCTTCATCTTCTGGCTGGTGCATCAGATCGCGCATATCGCCGCCTTCTCCAAAGGCCTGACGCCTTGCCCGAGATGGTGCTGGATCTTCTGTCCGGCAGTGGGCATGACGCTGACCATGCTGCTGAAGCTTTTCCCCGAAACGCCGCTTCGCAACGCCCTGACAGCAGGCTGGATCAGTATCGGAAACCTGTGGATGTTCGGCGGACTGCTGGCCATGATGAAAAAGGCAAAGGAGATGTGAACCATGCAGTTTGATGAGATGGGCAATCTGTCCGGCAAAACACTGATGCTCCTTCCGGGTACAGCCTGCGATTATCAGACGAATTTCGCCACAGTACTGGACAGGCTTGGGAAAAAGTATCACCTGATCTGCGTCAACTACGACGGCTTTGACGGAAGTGACGCAGTCTTCCCGGATATGATCACGGTGACGGAGAGGATCGAGCGCTATATTCAGGAACACTTCAGCGGGAAACTGGACGGGGCGCTCGGCTCCTCCCTGGGCAGCACTTTCGTGGGGCAGCTGATCATGCGGCAGAAGGTGCATATCGATCACGGCATCTTCGGCAGCCCCGACCTCGACCAGAGCGGAAAGTTAAGCGCCTGGCTGCAGTCGAAGCTTGTGGTGCCGCTGCTGACCAGTTTCACCGGCAGCGAAAAGAAGCAGGCAAAGACCCGGGAAAAGCTCAAGTCATTCTTTGAGATGAGCGATGAAACGGCTGACAGGTTCATGGGCTGCTTCTCAAAATTCAGGCCCGAATCCATCCGGAACGAGTACTACACGGATCTGCTCACCCATCTTGAAGACGACATCCATGTGGAACACACTTTGGTCCACTTCATCTATGCCAAAAAGATGGGCGAGAAATATTTGAAACGCTACAGGAAGTACTTTCGCGATCCGGAAATCCGTGAATTTGATATGCAGCACGAACAGTGGCTCTTTGGCGGGGAGCGATACACGATCCCTGTGCTGAAGGCGATTGATGAGTTTATGGAGACGCCGGTATGAAGAACTATGTGAAGAAAGGGCAAAAGCTGCCCCTGTATGGCGTCGGCCCGATGATCGTGTTCGCAATGGGCGCAGTTACCGCCATAGGGATCATACTGTCCGCATATGTCTGGAAAACAGGTATTCTGGAGGGCCCATGGGCGTTGCTCTGCCGGATCGCCGGTGTGCTGTTGATCGTCTCAGGGCTGGCTGTCTGGTTCATTGGCGCGCTGCGATCGGACATGGACGCAAGCATCGCGGAGAACCGGCTGCAGACCGGCGGCATCTATGCCTGGGTGCGCAATCCCATGTACAGCGGCTGGTGGATGCTGTTTGCCGGCATCTGCCTTGAGTGGCACAATGTCTTGGCGCTGCTGACCGTTCCTGTGAACTGTGTGCTCCTGACGGCTGCCCTGAAGCTTACGGAAGAGAAATGGCTGCTCGATCTGTACGGGCAGGACTATGCAGACTATATGAAGCGGGTGAACCGGTGCATCCCCCGGCCGCCCCGCTGCAACTGAGAGGAGATCGATCAACATGCTTTGGTGGGTCATTGCTTTGGAAGCCGCCGCCTTCGCCGTCCTGTTTACTGCGATCATTTTTGCTTATTACCGCGGCGACAGAAAATACAGTCCGGCCAGTATTCATAATTATCCTCCGGATATCCAGGAGGAGTACTTCAGGACGCATGCGCGGGTGGATGTGAGCTATCAATCCAAA
>JAFRNK010000075.1 GCA_017430225.1 Clostridia bacterium
CGGGCAGCCATGGTCGCTGACCAGTTTCATGGTATCCTGGGGGGATAAAAATGATAAAGCGCTGTACAGGAATTTCGGATTCCTTGGCACTTCGTTCAGGAATTCCTGTACAGTGGCATCATTGGTCAGATTGCACCGGCCTTTGCCGGTAATATACATTTTGCGGCCGAGTTTCTCGTTCTTTTCGAGAATGACGGTTTTCGCGCCTGCTTTGGCACTGAAATACCCCGCTGCCATTCCCGCCGCACCGCCGCCGATAACGGCAACTTCTGTATAAAAGTCTGTCATTTTCTCAGGTATACGCCGTTTTCGGACCAGACTTCTTCCAGCCGGGTCAGGTGGGCGTGGAGTTCTTCACGCTTCTTGAGGCCGATGGCCACAATAAGTGCGTTGATGAGGGAGAGGGGTGCCGCGAGCGAATCGACAAAAGAAGGCATTTCAGTCGAGGCGGTCAGGCACAGATCCGCGACGCTGTTCAGAGGACTGCGGACGCTGTCGGTGATCGCAATCACACGCGCGCCGGCGCTGTGCGCAAAGCGCATGGCTTCCACCGTGCGTGTGGAATATCGCGGAAAACTGATGCCGATCAGCGCGTCTTCCGGCTGAATGCGCAGCAGGCCTTCGAATACGTCAGCGAGACCGGAGGGCACCTGGGATACGTTATCGAACACGAAATTCAGGTAGTAGGTCATGAACTGCGCGAGCGGTGCCGCCGAGCGCAGGCCGATGACATAGATATGGCGTGCAGACAGCAGCGTGTCCACAGTCTTCGTGAAGGCTTCGCTGTCGATCTGGTCGATCGTTTGACGAATATTGCGCATGTCCTCCTTGAGAACGGTGCTCAGCACATCTTCCTGCGGGATTTCCGCGCCAAGGGAGAACCGCTCGTCCGTCGTGAGACGTTTTCTGACCTGGTACTGCAATGCCTTCAGAAGCGCGGGATAGCCTTCGTACCCGAGGGCGTTGGCAAAACGCACCACCGTGCTTTCTGAAACGTTGACTTCGCGGGCGAGCGCCATCGCGGTCATGGACGGCACGCGCTCGTAATGCTCTTCAATGAAAGCAGCGATGGCGCGGTAACTCTTGCTGAGCCTGCAGCGCCTGATATTCAGTTCATTGATGAGTCCGACAGTTTCAGATGCCATATCAAAGACTCCTAAGCCCCGAAGTTGATGAAAGGGCTGGCCTGGCTGTTCAGATCAGCGTAACCGCCGACCACGCTCACGGTGACATAACCCTGGCGGAGCAGGTCGTAATCGCTGCCTGGTTCAGGTTCGTCCATCAGCAGGCCGTATCCGATCCAGAAGTATTCCTGCCCCCTTGGGCTCTTCCTGTGCTCGTAGCTGTCGTGATAGTAAGCCTGTGACACGGTGGAGTAGCGCATCCCTTTCCATTCATCCGACGGAATGGCAGGCGCGTTGATATTGATCAGCGAAAAGCGGGGGAGCCGGCTTAAGTCACTCTGTTCCGCAAGATCGAAAGTGCGCTCTGCGAGCGCTTCCCGCATGGACGCATCCGCACCGGGCATGATAGACACCGCGATGGCAGGAACGTTATGCATGACTGCTTCACGCGCCGCGGCGACGGTGCCGCTGTAAATGACCGCGCAGCCGGCGTTTTCGCCGTCATTGATGCCGGATATGCACAGATCGGGTGCCGTGTCGGTGATCTCAAAAGCGAGGCGCACACAGTCAGCGGGCGAGCCGGAAATCTCCCAGGCTTCTTCACCATAGCGGGACGGATACTTACGGACCATGATCGGCCTGTTCAGATGGATGCGCTGCGACGCTGCGCTCTGCTGCTCTGCCGGGGCGCATACCATCACGCGGTGCCCGCGCCGGACCGCCGTCTTCAGGAGCACTTCAAGGCCGGGAGAGCTGATTCCGTCATCGTTTGTGATCAGAATAAACATACGGTCTTTCCTTCTCAGAACAAGGCGTTGATGAATTCTTTCGCGTCAAAGGCCTGCAGGTCGTCGATGCCTTCTCCGACGCCGATGTACCAGACAGGGATGTTCAGTTCGCGGCGGATCGCGATCGCGATGCCGCCCTTCGCAGTGCCGTCGAGCTTGGTCAGGATGATGCCGCCGATATCGGTCGCTTCCTTGAACTGCTTCGCCTGGCTGATGCCGTTCTGGCCTGTCGTCGCGTCCAGCACGAGCATGCAGCGCATCGTCGCCTCGGGGTATTCGCGGTCGATCACGCGACGCATTTTGCTGAGCTCGTCCATCAGGTTCTTCTTATTGTGCAGGCGTCCGGCGGTGTCCACGATCAGCAGGTCGATCTTTTTGGCCTTGGCGGACTGCACGGCGTCATAGACAACTGATGCGGGATCCGCACCAGCAGTGGAACGGATGATCGGGACATTGGCGCGTTCAGCCCAGATCGCCAGCTGCTCGTCAGCTGCTGCTCGGTAGGTATCGGCGGCGGCCAGCATGACTGTGCGCCCGACTTCCTGGAAGCGCAGAGCGAGTTTCCCGATCGTGGTGGTCTTACCGACGCCGTTCACGCCGACCACAAACATGACCATCGGCCAGTGCAGGTCCGGGCGGGGAATGTTCATTTCGTCGATCAGCAGGCCCTTCAGGATCTCGCGCGCTTGGTTCGCGTCGGTGATCTTTTTTTCTTCCACCTGTTTGTGCAGGCGGTCGATCACGTCCTGCGTCGCAGGCATGCCGACGTCCGCGAGAATCAGGATATCGGTCAGTTCTTCATAAAAGTCATCGTCGATTACGCGGGTGTTCTCCACCAGCGTATCGACGTCCTTCGTGAACTTGTCACGCGTTTTCTTGAGCCCATCCTTGAGCCGGGCAAAGAATCCTGCCATATGGTACCTCCATGTCAGTTGGGATAGTCGGCGAGGTTGACTGAAACCATTCTTGATACGCCTTTTTCTTCCATCGCGACGCCATACAGGCCGTCGCAGCACTCCATGGTGCCTTTGCGGTGGGTAATGACGACGAACTGGGTGGTCTGGGCGTACTCGCTCAGATAGTTCGCGAAATTGTCGATGTTAGAATCGTCGAGCGCCGCTTCGATCTCATCCAGGATGCAGAACGGCGTTGGCTTCAGCTTGAGCATCGCAAAGAGGATCGCGATCGCGGTCAGCGCGCGCTCGCCGCCGGAAAGCAGCGAGAGCAGCTGCAGCTTTTTGCCGGGGGGCTGGGCGATGATCTCGATGCCGCAGTTGAGCGGGTCGTCTGCTTCCGTCAGTTTGAGTTCCGCCTGCCCGCCGCCGAAAAGGCGAACAAAAGTTTCCTTGAAATGTGTGTCCAGCTTCGCAAATTCGGTTGTGAATATACCTTCCATCTGCCGAAGCAGCCGCTTAATGAGGCTTTCCAGGTCTTCACGCGCTTTCAGGAGGTCGTCGCGCTGGGCGGTGAGCTCCTTGTAGCGGGCCATCTCGGTTTCGTACTTTTCGATCGCGGCGGTATTGACGCTGCCCATTTCGCGGATCCTGGCACGCAGTTCGGCGACCTCCTGGTCGGCCTTTCCAAGTTCGATCGGCGTTTCGGAACGGTAGTTCTGCGCGTCGGTATAGCTGAGATCGTATGCGTTGAGCAAATGGTCCGTCATCTGTGTCAGATCGCTCTGCGACTTCGTCAGGGAGAGCTCCGCTTTATGAATCTGGGTATTGTCGGTCTCGGACTGCTGGTGCGCTTCCTCCAGCGCCTGGTTCAGCTGGCGCTGCTCGGAGAGCTTGTCCGCACGGCGGGCTTCGAGCACGTCGACAATTCGGAGCGAGCTCTCGTGCTTGGAACGCAGTTCAGCCACATGGATGTCGGAATCGGCAGCGAGGGTCTTCAGGCGGGCAATCTGTTCCGTGAGCGATTTAAGCCGGATATTGGCGTCTGTCATCTTGCGGGCATTGTCGCCGCGCCGCTTTTCCGCATCGGCGATCCTGCGGTTCAGCGCTTCAAGCTGATGCATGAGTGTGTTGAGGGAAAGCTGGTCTTCGGTCAGCTGGGTGCGCTGCGCTTCCGCCTGCTCACGGAGCTGAAGCATGGCTTGCTGGAGTTCAGAGGTGCGCTGTTCCAGCTCCTCGTTGCTGCTCGCCTCAGAAGCTGCGGCCTCGTTCGCTTCGGCGATGTCGCGGTCAATGTCAGCGACAGAAGCCTTAAGCTGTTCTCTGGCAGATTCGGTATCCGTAACGCGCTGGTAGAACTCTTTGCTGTCCTGCTCGTCCGACTGCACGCGCTCGCGGAGACGGGCATGCCGGATTTCCAGCTCCTGTATTCTCGCCAGGCATTCGTTCTCGTCGGCCTTTGCCTGCTGGCACTCCTGATTGAGGTCGAGGAGACTGGCGTTCTGCTGCTCGAGATGTTCTTTCTCGGTCCGGATGCGGTCGCGCAGATCTTTGATTTCGCGTTCCCTGCCAAGCAGGGAGACGGTTCTGTTCTGCGTCGTGCCGCCAGTCATGGAGCCGCCGGAATGCATGACATCGCCGACCAGCGTCACGAGCCGGAAAGCGTGGTGCCCGGCGCGCATGATCGGAATGCCGTGATCCAGCGTATCTGCGATCACAGTCCGGCCGAGCATGCTTTCAATAATCCCGCGGAACTGCGGGTCGAAGCTGATCAGGTCGCTTGCGACGCCCAGGCAGCCGGGCATATTCAGCAGTTTTCTTTCTTCCTGGCTGAGCGTTCGGCTGCGAATGCTCGAAACCGGCAGGAAGGTCGCGCGGCCGAGTTTATTGACGCGCAGATAATCGATCATCCGCTTGGCCGTTTCTTCATTGTCGGTCACGATGTTCTGCAGCGCGCCGCCGAGCGCCATATCGATCGCAGTCTCAAACCGCTCGGGAACCTCGATCAGTTTAGCGACTACGCCGTAGACGCCCTTGTCATGGCCAGCGAAATCGAGCGCTTTTTTGACCGACTGCTGATAGCCGGTCATGTCACGCGACATTTCTTCCATCAGTTTCAGGCGGCTGATATCGGCCTGAAGTACGATGTTCGCCTGCTGTGCTGTGGCTGTGGCGGCTCTGGATTTCTCGTTGAGACCGGAAAGGCGGCCGCTGATGGACTCATGCTCTTTTCTGGTTTCTTCCAGACTGTGCGCAATGCGTTCACAGTCTTCGCGGTCGAGCGCGGTCTGCTCCTCAAGCAAGGCGTGCTGCGCACGGAGGCTTTCGACTGCTGTTTCAAGTTCGCTGATCCGGCTGAGCATCTGCTCGCGGATCGCAGCCTGGCGGGACTGCGCTTCGCGCGCGTCCATCTGCTGGCGCACCGCGTTCAGGATCTTTGTTTTGTGGCGGTTCAGTTCGTCTTCGGCGGCATCAGCTTTCTGCTGTGCTTCAGTGGTCGCCTGGAGTGCGCGATCAAGCTTCTCTTTTGCCTGGGAAGTCTCGTCACGTAGTTCCGCCTGACGCAGGGTATCGACGCTGAGCTGTTCGTTCAGCTGCTCGAGTTCCGTCCTGAAAGCGCTCACATTGAGCTCGGTCTGTTCGGCGTCATGAGACGTCTGCTCGAGTTCATTCTGGAGGCGCTCAGCCTGGATCTCGGCGTCGTGGGTTTCCTGCAGCTGAGCGCTGTAAGTGAGCCGTGCCGCGGAAACTTCCTGCTCCACCTGCGCGATTTCCGCGTCGAGGGTCTCACGCTGGGCGTTCAGATCCGTGAGCCGTGCCTGGTCGGCAAGCAGCGTATTGTGCAGACG
>JAFRNK010000002.1 GCA_017430225.1 Clostridia bacterium
ACGGCCTGGACAAGGACGAGGCTCATCAGAAGATCCTGGTATACGACCTGGGCGGCGGCACCTTCGATGTCTCTATCCTGGAACTGGGCGACGGCGTCTTCGAAGTACTGGCCACCAACGGCGATACGCACCTGGGCGGCGACGACTTCGACGAGCGCATCATCCGCTATGTGGCTGACAACTTCAAGAAGGAAAACCACATCGACCTGACCAAGGACCCGATGGCCTATCAGCGCCTGAAGGACGCTGCCGAGAAGGCGAAGATCGAGCTTTCCGGCGCGATGTCCAGCAACATCAACCTGCCCTTCATCACCGCGGACGCCACCGGCCCCAAGCACCTGGATATGACCCTGACCCGCGCGCAGTTCGACCAGCTGACCGCCGACCTGGTGGAAAAGACCATCGTGCCCGTGCGCAACGCGCTGCGTGACGCCGGCCTGACCGCCGAGCAGGTGGATAAGGTCATCCTGGTGGGCGGCTCCACCCGTATCCCCGCCGTGCAGACCGCTGTCCGGAACATCACCGGCAAGGATCCCTTCAAGGGCATCAACCCCGATGAGTGCGTCGCCATTGGCGCGGCCATCCAGGCCGGCGTGCTTGGCGGTGAAGTCAAGGACGTCCTGCTTCTGGACGTGACGCCGCTGTCCCTGGGCATCGAAACCGAGGGCCATATCTTCACCAAGCTGATCGACCGCAACACCACCATCCCGACCAGCAAGTCCCAGGTCTTCTCCACCGCCGCTGACGGCCAGACCAGCGTGGAAATCCACGTCCTGCAGGGCGAGCGTCCGATGGCCTACGACAACAAGACCCTGGGCAAGTTCCAGCTGACCGGCATCCCCGCCGCTCCGCGCGGCGTGCCGCAGATCGAGGTCACTTTCAACATCGACCGCAACGGCATCGTGAACGTATCCGCCAAGGACCTGGGTACCGGCAACGAGCAGAAGGTCACCATCACTGCGTCCAGCAACATGACCGAAGAGGAAATCAAGCAGCGCGTGAAGGAAGCCGAACAGTACGCCGAGGCCGACAAAGCGCACAAGGAAGAGGTCGAAACCCTCAACCGCGCCGACAGCATGATCTACGAGATCGAAAAGCAGCTGCGTGAGAACGGCGACAAGCTGAGCGCCGAGGACAAGGCGGCTGTCGAAACCGAAATCGCGAACTTCAAGAAGACCCGCGAGAGCAACAACGCCGCTGAGATCAAATCCGCTATGGACGCGATGACCCAGAAGGTCTATGCCATCTTCGGCAAGCTCTACCAGCAGCAGGGCAGCCAGCCCGGCCCCGACATGGGTGCCCAGGGTTACCAGCAGCCCCCGCAGCAGGGCGGCCCGAACGCCGACGGCAGCTATGACGTGGACGGAACCGTAGAGTAAACTACCAGTTCGGAATGCGGAGTGCGGAATGCGGAATTATGAATACTGATCACAGAGTACAATCAAACTCCGCACTCCGAATTCAGCATTCCGAGTTTCCCATAAAAGTGTGGTGATACAATGGCAACGAAACGCGATTATTACGAGGTGCTAGGCGTTCCGAAGACAGCAAGCACTGAAGATATCAAAAAAGCATACAGGAAGCTGGCCAAAGAATGTCACCCGGACCTGCATCCCAACGACAAGGATGCTGAAGCACGCTTCAAGGAATTGAACGAAGCCAACGAAGTGCTGTCCGACCCGGACAAGCGTGCGCGTTACGACCAGTTCGGCATGGACGGGCCTCAGAACCCCTTCGGCACCGGCGGCGCGGGCTTCGACTTCTCCGGCTTCGGCGGCATGGGCGGGATGGGCGACATCCTCGACCAGCTGTTCGGCGGCGGCATGGGCGGCAGTTCCGGCGCACGCCGCAACGCGCCCCGTGCCGGTGAGGACATCCAGTACGAACTCAAGATCTCCTTCGAGGAAGCCGCGAAAGGCTGCGAAAAGTCCTTCGAGTTCATGCGCGACGAGGTCTGCGAGGTCTGCCACGGTACCGGCGCGAAGCCGGGCACCCAGCCCAAGACCTGCCCGACCTGCAAAGGCACCGGCCAGGTACGGATGCAGGGCGGCTTCATGATGATCTCCCGTCCCTGCACGACCTGCGGCGGCACCGGCAAGATCGTGACCGACAAGTGTGAAAAGTGCGGCGGCACCGGCACCAAGCGCCTGCGCCGCACCGCGAAGCTGAACATCCCGGCCGGCATCGACAACGGCAACCCCGTCGTCCTGCGCGGACAGGGCGGTCTCGGCGTCAATGGCGGCCCCGCGGGCGACCTGATCGTGTTCATCTCAGTGCGTCCGCACAAGCTGTTCAAGCGCAACGGCACCACACTGCTGCTCGACATGCCGATCTCCTTCACCCAGGCAGCGCTCGGCGCTGATATCGACGTGCCGACCCTGGACGGAACGGTCAAATACCACATCCCCGAGGGCACACAGTCCGAGACAGAATTCCGCATCCGCGGCCAGGGCCTCCCCCGCGTCGGCTCGTCGCTGAAAGGCGACCTGCTGGTGCACGTGAAGGTGGAGACGCCCAAACGCATGACCGAAAAGCAAAAAGAGCTCCTGCGTGAGTTCGACGCGATCTCGACAGGCCGCGAATACGAAGGCAGCAAGAGCTTCTTGGACAAAGTAAAAAGCATATTCAACTAATGAATCATTCCTGCAGCGACCGCTGCAGGAATGATTCGTTTATAAGAACATTTCCATATAACGTCTGTAGGTCGTAAAGCCGACCGCTTCGTAAAACGCCAGGGCATCCTGATTGAACTCCCACATGTTGAGCTCGATCCGATGGAAGCCCCTTTCTTTTGCAATATCGCGGATGAAATCGATCATCGCGGTCGCGACGCCATGGCGGCGGTATGAGGATGAGACACAGAACTCATCGACGTCCAGGAAATTACGCTGATACATGAAGGGATTCTCCGGCCTGACAATGTGCGCCAGCACGGCAAAGCCGCAGATGTCGCCGTTTTCTTCCGCTACAACAATATCTTTTTCAGGGTCATCCCAGATCACATAGATATAGTTCCTCAGTTCTTGGGCAAAACCCGGCTTGAACACCTCAGGCTTCCCGGCGACATGCAGGTCGTTGACTTCCTTGCGGAGGATGTTGACAGCGTCAAGGTCTCCCCGTTTTGCAAAACGTACGACCATTACAATCCCTCCTCGCGCACAAATGCGTAAAAGGCATCTTCTGCGCCATGGTTCTCAGCTGCGACTGTACCCACCGGCATGGCATAGAAGATGCTCTCATCGACGCCGTCCAGGCCGAAAGCGCGGTCGGCAGCCGGCGTATCCACCGCAGCGATTGCGCAGCCACCCAATCCGATCGCTGTGGCAGCGAGATACAGGTTCTCGGTGATGTGTCCGCTGTCGATCAGCACAGTGGGATGCGCCCATACGCCGTATCGCCACTCCGCGCGGTAGAATACGCAGCTGTAGTAAAACACGACACTGGCCTTTTCCGCCCAGCTCTGTCCGCTGAGCGACTCCCCGATCATCCCCTCCAGATCATCCGGCATTCCCAGGTACTCGATCCGGTGCGTCATCGGCAGGTAATGATACAGTCCAGCCTGCAGGCCTTCCACCTTCCTGACAGCCATATAGCATTCAAAAGGATGCCGGGCACCGCCGCCGGGGACAGTACGGAGCGTCGCATAGGATCTGCCGCGGACGCTCTTGACACCCTGGGTGCACCAGAGCAGGAAGCTGAGCTGCTCTAAAGTGATCGTGCCCTCCGTATAGACACGGTGACTCTTGCGGCTGTTGACGATGTGCAGGAAGTCCCGCTCAATCTCAACGCCGGAGAAGTCCTTCGGCAGGTCCAGGGCAGTCTCCGCCATCGGCGCCTTGGCCAGCGGCGGCTGGGGCTTTTTCAGCTGCTGGTCCGTCTGATAGCTGTCATCGACGACCTGCGAGAAATTCGTAATAAACGCGCGGCCCGCGCTGATCCGCTCCCGGATTTCATTTTCGTCCATCTGATCCGTCTCCTTTCAAACCCCTGCAGACATGACTGGCCACGGCACGTCCAGGAAAACCGGTTCGCCCGGCAATGCCGGAACGACCTGTGAAAAGAAGTCCTCCTGCTGGAAGATTACAGTCGCCGTATTGACCGCGGGATGGAAAGCGATCCGCCCCGGCTGCCGGATCTCCCGATCCAGGACCAGCTGAATGCCGGAATCCGGGTTCAGCCACAGCGCCAACGGCGTGAGCGAACCCGAATACAGCTGAAGCAGCCTGGGCAGCGCGTCATCCGGCGCAAAGCTGAGCCGCGACACACCCAGCAGCTTGGACACGTCTGCAGTCCGGAAGGGCTTTTTCGGCACCGTCACATACAGATAGAACTGCGTCTGCTGTCGGTTGCACAACAGGATATTCTTGCAGAAGGTCACGTCCTCCTCAGCGTACGGCAGGTCGAGGCACTCATCGATGGTATGGACGGGGTGGTGCGTATAGTGCTCATAGTGAATCCTCAGCGCATCCAGCCGGTCAAGGATCAACCCTTCCGTCTGATACGCATCGATCCGGGGTGCTTCCCCGATTGTATTCATAGAATCAGCCTCCAGCTCCTATGAAAAACGCCGGCAGGTCGTCTGATCTGCCGGCGGACATAACACAGTAGAGATTATTCGTCCTCGTCCTCGTCCTTGACCGCGCTCTCGATGATCTTCTTCGCGGCGTCAGAGGGCATTTCCTCATAGCGCTCGAAACGCTGGGTGAAGTATCCGCGGGCCTGGGTCATGGAACGCAGGTCGGTGGCATACTTGAACATTTCGCCCATGGGCACCTCAGCGGTCACGCGCTGCAGGCCGTTCACCTGGTCCATACCCATGATGCGGCCACGGCGCTTGTTCATATCGCCCATGACATCGCCCATGTACTCGTCGGGCACGTACACTTCCACGTGGAGGATCGGCTCAAGGAGGTCAGGAGACGCGTCACCGCAGCCCTTCTTATAGGCGATGCGGGCAGCGGTCTTGAACGCCATTTCAGAGGAGTCTACCGGGTGGTAGCTGCCGTCATACAGCTTGGCATGCAGGCCGACCATCGGATAGCCCGCGAGGACGCCCTTGACGATGTTCTCACGCAAGCCCTTTTCGACGGAGGGGATGAAGTTGCGCGGGACGGCGCCGCCGACGACCGCGTCTTCGAACTCGAACTGGATGTTGGTATCGCCGATCGGGGAGAACTCGATCCAAACATCGCCGAACTGGCCGTGACCGCCGGTCTGCTTCTTGTGGCGGCCCTGGACGGAAACGGTCTTGCGGATGGTTTCACGATAGGGGATGCGCGGGTCAGCCAGCACGGCGTTGGCGCCGAACTTGGAGGCCAGCTTGTTGCGGATGACGTCCAGATGCAGTTCGCCCTGGCCGGAGAGCAGCGTCTCGGTGGTCTCGGCGTTCTTTTCGACCTTCATGGAAGGATCTTCTTCCATCAGGCGGGCGAGGCCGGAGAAGACCTTGTCTTCTTCGCCCTGCTTGGCGGCGGAGACAGCCTTGGAGATGCAGGGTTCCGGATAAGCGATCGCTTCATAGCGGATGGGGCTCGCCTGGTCGCAGAGCGTGTCGCCGGAAGCGGTGATGCTCAGCTTGGAGAGCGCCGCGATGTCGCCGGCGTATACCGTGGTGGCCTGGGACTGCTTCTTGCCGCGCAGGAAGTAGAGGCCGGCAGCCTTTTCAGCCTTCTCGGCGTTCGCGTTGTACAGCGGGGTGGCGCTGGTCAGCTTGCCGGAGCAGACGCGCACGAGGGACAGCTTGCCGACGAAGGGGTCAGCAATGGTCTTGAAGACGAAAGCGCTGAAAGGCGCGTTCGCGTCACAGGCGCGCTCCACAGCCTCGTTGGTCTTCGGATTGACCGCCTGCAGCTTGATCTCCTCGGGAGAATGCAGGTAATTGGCGATGGTGTTCATCAGCGTCACGACGCCCACACCGGTGAGCGCGGAGACGGGCACGACGGGGACGATGGATCCGTCCTTCATACCGGCGCGGAAGCCCTGCACGATTTCGTCGTGGGTCAGCTCTTCGCCTTCCAGGTACTTCATCATCAGTTCGTCGTCAGCGCCGGCAGCCGCTTCGGTCAGCTCTGCCATGGCGTTCTCGATGTCACCGGCCATATTGGCGGGCACGGGCACTTCCTTCAGATTCTTGCCGGTACCTTCGAAAGCTTTGTTTTCAAGGATGTTCACGACGCCCTTGAAACCGGCGCCGGAACCGATGGGCAGCACCAGCGGCACGATGCCGTCGGAGAACTTGCTGCGTAGTGCCTCGAGGACTTTATTGTAATCGGCGTTCTCGCGGTCCATCTGGTTGATGATGAACATGCGGCAGACGTTCGGGGTCTTGCCCGCGTTGTCCCACGCCTTTTCGGCGCCGACGCTCAGGCCGTTGACCGCGCCGACCACGATGCCGGCGGTTTCGACGACGCGCAGCGCCGCGATGGATTCGCCGATGAAATCGAAATAACCGGGAACGTCAATGACGTTCAGTTTGTTGCCCTTCCAGTCAATGGGGGCTACAGAAGCGCTGATGGAGATCGAACGTTTGGTTTCTTCCGGATCGTAGTCCGATACGGTGGAGCCGTCCTCCACCTTGCCCTGCCGGTCGATCAGGCCCGCAGCGTAGAGCATCGCTTCCGTCAGTGTGGTCTTGCCTTCACTGCCGTGTCCGAGCAGCGCGATGTTCCGGATGTTCTTGGTCAAATAATCCGCCATGTTAATCCTCTCCCTGTCTAAATAGTCGCCTTCCAGTAGAAAAGACGCAAAATGCCATCAAAAGATATTTTACCAAACAATGTATGATAATGCAAGCATTTTCTGTAACTATTCCGCCTGTGGCTGAATAGTTACCGCAAGTGGGACTGGCGTCCCCCTTACGGAAACCCCCTGCAGATTTGCCTCTCGTCCCATCGGGACTCCCGGGCGGCAAATCTGCAAGGTAGAAATCGCTGACGCGATTTCGTCCTCGCACCGCGCATGTCGCTGCTGCGGACCAGAATCAAAGGGTGTTCCCCCTTTGATGAATCCCCTCTGCGGTTTTCCTGTCCCTGATCCCATGCCCTTCGGGTTGGCTATGCCAATCCGGCGAATGAATCGCCGGACTTAGGAATCTTGGACAGGAAATACCATCTGCAGACGCCGTTATTCCTGAATGAATCTTCTTGCAATCAGTCCATGTCCACCGCAAACAGTCCGCCTGCGCCGCCCGAATGGAGGAAAAGAACGTTATCGTCCGGCCGGAAAGCGCCTTCCTTCGCCATCGCAATCAGTCCTGCGAAGGCTTTGCCGGTATAAACCGGATCAAGGAACAGCCCTTCTTTCTGCGCCATCAGGCTGACCGCCGCCGCGCCTTCCGGGGAAGAAACCGCGTAGCCCGGGCCGCACATATCCCTGAGGATATAATCGTCAGGCGTGATTTCCAGGTCCTCGCCGAGCAGCGCCGCCGCCTCCCGCATCAGGGCAGGAGTGATCACGTCAAAGGGATCCGTATCGACCATCATGCCGTACACTTTCGTCCCCGGCAGGTACAGCTTCGCGCCGAGCGCAAGGCCCGCCATGGTGCCGCCGCTGCCTTCCGCGCAGACGACGTACCCGAAATGAACGCCCTGTCCTGCGATTTCCTTCGCACAGGCCACATAGCCCAGGCTGCCGAGCGCATTCGAGCCGCCGCAGGGAATCTTGTAGTACGGACGTCCCGATGCCTGGCCCACACGGTCCATTTCCGCATAGATATCCGCGTAATCGTCCGTGTCCACGAAGCGCACATCCACGCCCATCAGGTGTTCCAGCAGCTGATTGCCCAGCCGGGCCGTAACGCCACGCTTTTTGAGGATCAGGATGGGCTTCATGCCGAGCTTCAGGGCGCTGGCCGCTGTCAGCATCGCGTGGTTGGACTGCGCTCCTCCGGTCGTGAAGACGATTTCAGCGCCTTGATTCTTTGCTTCCGCCAGCAGGAACTCCAGCTTGCGCACCTTGTTCCCGCCCAGGCCGATGCCCGTCAGGTCGTCGCGCTTGACATATACGTTGGTACCCAGTTCCCGGCTGATGTTTTCCAGCCTTTGAATGGGCGTCGGGAAAATGCCCAGGGAAACCCGCGGCAAATTGGACAGATCCATCATTTAACCTCCTGATCCAGATATTTCACCATAATGATTTCATCGTGGTACGTACCGTCGTCAAACTTCAGCGCCCGGCTTCTCCTGCCCGTCGGAACAAAGCCGCACTTCGCGTACAGCGCCTGGGCACGTACATTATCCGCTACGACTTCCAGATCCATCTGCGAATAGCCGATCTTTCCCGCAAGCTCGGTCAGATATCCGATCATCGCCGTACCGATGCCCAGGTCCCAGTACGCCTGCTTCAGCGCGATCGCCATGGAGCAGCGATGAAGAAGCTTCCTTTTCTCACCGAACCCGCCGATGCTGCAGTTGCCGGCGACCTCGCCGTTCACAATGCCGACCATCATCACGGTATGCGGTTCTTCCATCAGCCGGCGCAGCAGCGTCTGCTCCTGCTCGAGCGTATAATTGACCTCGTCCGGATAGCGCAGCAGGTATTCCGTCTCCCCCGCCGTCCGCTTCATATAGTCGATCATCTGCTCCGAATCGTCCGGATGCGTCGGGCGCAGGGTACATACAGCGCCATTTTTGAGCGTGATATTTCTCGGTTCGAAAATCATCGCTTTCGTCCTTTCATATACCCCCGGGACGAACCAAACCCGGCTGTAATAAGCCGGGTTCGGTAATCGTTCAGGAATCTATCGTCATTGCGGTCAGTCGATCACGTTCTCCGTCTCACCGTCAAACAGGTAGACGCTCTCGAACGGGATATAGAAATCGAGCGGGACGTCCGTTTCCGGCGTGTCGTGGGAGTCGACCTTCAGGATCGCGCGGCTGTCGCCGGTGGTGATATAGATGTTGGTGTTGTCACCGAGCATTTCCGTCAGCTCGACCTGACTGTGGATCAAATGCGCGTTTTCAGCACCGGTCAGGCGGATGGCTTCCGGACGGAAACCGAACACGATTTCCTTGCCTTCATAAGCAGCGGCGTTCTTCAGTTTCGCCGACAGGTCGATCGTATTCTCGCCGAACTGTATCTTCCCGCCATGGACCTTGCCGCGCACGAAGTTCATGGGCGGCTCGCCGATGAAGCCGGCGACGAAAACGTTGGCGGGCTTGAAATAGAGCTCATATGGCGTACCGATCTGCTGTACATAACCGTCCTTCATGACCACGATCCGGTCCGCCAGGGTCATGGCCTCGGTCTGGTCGTGGGTGACGTAGATGGTGGTCGCACCGGTTTCCTGGTGGATCTGCGCAATCTCGTAGCGCATGGTCACGCGCTGCTTGGCATCCAGGTTGGAAAGCGGTTCGTCCATCAGGAAGACGCCGACCTTGCGGATGATCGCACGGCCGATGGCGACGCGCTGGCGCTGACCGCCGGACAAAGCACGCGGCAGGCGGTCGAGATAATCCGTCAGACCGAGGATGGCGGCGGTCTTTTTCACGCGCTCCTCGATGACGTCCTCGTCCACGCCCTGAAGCGTCAGGCCGAAGGCGATGTTGTCGTACACGGTCATCTGCGGATAGAGGGCGTAGCTCTGGAACACCATCGCGATCTCACGCTCACGGGGTCCTTTCTCGTTGGCGCGCTCTCCGTTCAGCAAAAATTCACCGCTGGAGATATCCTCCAGGCCCGCAATCATGCGCAGGGTGGTGGATTTGCCGCACCCGGAAGGGCCGACGAAAACCACGACCTCACCCTTTTCAATCTCCAGATTGAAGTTGTGTACGGCGTGGTATCCGTTCGGGTAGATCTTGTTGACGTTCTTCAGGGTCAGATAAGCCATGAGGGTTACCTCCTCTTCATTTCCGTATAGCACATCAGCAGCGGCGCGACACCCTTCGCGTCGTTCTGAACGACGGGTTCGGAAAGGTAATAGGCGATGGTGCCGTCCCGGCGGCGGTTGTTTTCCGGGCCGAGCCCGGCCACCAGGCAGATATTGTTCAGGTTCAGTTCCTTTCCGGTGAAGGAAAGGCTCGTGCGGACGATGCCGTCAAAGGTCTTGCAGCCCTGCTCCGCATAGGAAGCATCCAGCACCTTCAGGCGCGCGCCTTTCAGCATCGCATAGGCGATCATGGAACTGCCGCTGGTTTCCAGATAGTTGCCGGGCACTTCCGGATGGTCCACCACCTGGTAATACATGCCGGTTTCCGGATCGGCGAAGGGTAGTACATCCCGCATCAGGGCGGAAAAAACGTCTTTCAGCGGGGCGGCGTCCTTTTCGGGCAGGATCTCACAGAGATCCGCCAGCGCGACGGAAAACCAGCCGATGGCCCGCAGCCAGAAGCTCTGGCTCAGTCCGGTAGCCTTGTCGCACCAGAAAGCCTCGCGCGAAGCGTCGTAGCCGTGATAATACAGGCCTGTGCGTGCATCCCGCATCCGGTCGCGGACGACAGCGACCTGCTTCAGGATATCGCTGTAATCCCCGGTACCGAAATGCTTTTCGTACAGAGCAGCGAAGGGCTGTGCCATGTAGATGCCGTCCAGCCAGACCTGGTTCGGATAGATCTGCTTGTGCCACCATGAGCCTTCAACGGTCCGCGGCTGGGAGTCGAGCGCCTTCCTGAGGAAATCGGCCGCTTTGCGGTACTTTTCCTTGCCTGTGGCCTTGTAAAGGTCAAAGAGCACACGCCCCTCGTTGATGTCATCCAGCGTATGGCCTTCAGCTTTGAAGGTGCGGATCGTGCCGTCCTCATAGACAAAAGCGTCGATGAAGGACTCGACGAAATCGAAATACCGGCGTTCTCCAGTGATCTCATACAAGGACAGCAGGGCGGTCATCATACAGCCGTCGATGTAATTCCAATTGGTCGACGCCCCCTGGCGGATCTTTTCCACATTCCAGGCAGTATAGTCCGGAGTAGATTCAGTGATCAGCCGTTCAATATACTGATCCAGGGCGGCGTAGGTCGCATTTTCAGCCAACGGAAAATCCATCCTTTCAGGGAGAATCGTCATCAGAAGAATCAGGTTCGTGATGAACAGGGATCCTGTTCATTTTCCGGAGTTTACCTTGCGCTTCGCGTCTGTCAGCATCCGTTTGAACAGATGCTTCATACCCAGAAACAGCAGATCCCACATCGTCATGATCACGCCGAACAGGATCGGCTCCACTCCCAGCGCCGCAGGAGCGTCTTGCGCGCTGCCGGCCGCGATCAGGTTGATCCCGTTATAGGTCATCACCACGCAGAATACCAGAAGCAGGGCGTACAGGATATCCAGCGGCAGCAGCCAGATCGTCCCGCAGGGGAACATCATCCACCGGTCATACAGCCCGGGGGTCGCGGCGATGAAGCGCAGGATGTTATTGGTGATCAGGTGGGTCACCGTCCCCAGGGCGATCCCGAGCACCAGCAGGTGATCCCACTGATTCAGGGTGAACGTGCTCAGGCCCCAGATAAAGAAGTAACAGATCATACCGCCGGTCCAGAACTTCAGCAGCAGGACCTTGACCCAGTCGGCCAGCTTGATCTGCGGGCCGGAACGGTATTTCCTCAGTTCGGCGGCAGATACGGGCGGAGAATTCTCTTCGTTGGCGGTGACCAGGTCCTCTACCGCCTCCGTCTTCAGCCGGTAATAGTCCGCGGTCGTCTTTTCTTCATCCGGTTTTCCCGCGGCCGATCGCCGATCAGGATTGCCGGACTTTCCGCGCGGCGGTTTACCGTGCTGTTTCCTGTTTCCCATTTTCGGCTCAGGCGTCCTCGCCGCTGATGTCGATCGCCGTCATCTCGCTGTTTCCGGCGACATCGATGCTGGTATTGATCTTCCTGAGGAAGGTGGAATATACAGGCAGGAGCGCCAGCAGCGCCGCGCCGACGATGAGCAGGACCATGTGGACATGGACCACGTTCTGCGCGACCGCGACAAAGGCGTTCTTGCCGGTCGGCACGATGGGGCTCTCCGCGCGAGTGAGCGCCACGGAAATCCTGGTGCCATAGTAATAATCACAGAAAACGAGCAGCCCGAGCATCAGGAAGGTAAGCACCAGCATGGGAATATTGGCTTTCTTGCGGTGCGGGAACGAGTTGAGGAAGCACACGATGCCAAGCGCAGAAAACAGCATAGTGCAGAACTCGGACAGACCCATGTGCGGGCCGTTGATCAGCGCAGTCGTGTTCGCGACGGGGCTCAGATTGAAAGAGTAGTAGACAAACGCCAGCACAAGCACCAGCAACGGTATAATCTGCGGTTTCCTTTTCAGGGAGACCAGCCGTTTCCTAAAGAACTCATGCACCCGGGAAGGCTGCTGTGCCATGGTCATTTCCCCTCCTTCCGGATCGCGTTGGTGGTTTCAGGATCAAAGAAGAGCATCCTGGTAAAGTGAATGGGTACGATATCCCCGTTTTTGTAATTGGCCCAGCTGCGGAATTTCGCGGTCAGGCGGGTGTTCTCACCCATCTTGCCGTGTACCAGCGTCGTCATGCCCAAGTTTTCGTTGGTGCTGACCTTCAGCTTCAGATCTCCGCCTTCGGCGATATACTCGGGACGGACGCCCAGGATGACTTCTTTCCGGCTCCACGGCGCCAGCATAGCGCAGTCTTCCGCCGACAGCGGCACTTCAAATCCGTCGCCCTTCGCCTTGCCGTCCTCGATGGTGACCTTGAGCATGTTCATCGGCGGCAGGCCGATAAAGGTCGCGACGAAGGTGTTGTTCGGGGAATCGTAGAGCTCCAGAGGCGTGCCGATCTGCTGAACATGGCCCATGGACATGCAGACGATCCGGTTCGCGAGCGTCAGCGCTTCCGTCTGGTCATGGGTGACGTAAAGGATGGTCGCGTTCAGGCGCTTGTGCAGCAGCAGGATCTCGCGGCGGGTGGCGCTGCGCAGCTTCGCGTCCAGGTTGGACAGCGGCTCGTCGAACAGGAAGACCTTCGGGTTGCGGACGATAGCGCGGCCCATGGCAACGCGCTGGCGCTGGCCGCCAGACAGCTGCGAAGGCTTTTTGTTCAGCTGCGCGGTCAGATCCAGGATCTCCGCGGCCGCCAGTACCTTCTTGTGGATGACGTTCGGGTTTTCCTTGCGCAGCGTCAGCGAGAACGCCATGTTCTCATAGATCGTCATATGGCCGTACAGGGCGTAGTTCTGGAACACCATGGCCATATCGCGGTCCTTGGCAGGCGCCTGGGTGATATCTCTGCCGTCCAGCAGCAGATTGCCGCGGGAAATGTCCTCCAGGCCGGCGACCATGCGCAGGGTGGTGGATTTGCCGCAGCCGGACGGACCGACCAATACGATCAGCTCGCCGTCCTTCACATCCAGGTTGAAATCGTAGACCGCCTGTACGTTATTGTCGTAGATTTTGTCAAGATGATGCAGTTGAAGCTCAGCCATGCGTTATTCCCCCTCCTTATGCCTTCAGAGAGGCAAGATGCGCGGACAGTGCCCGGCTCTTTTGCAAATTGATGACAGCGCCGGCGAAAAGCGCGACGGCAGAAAGCGTCAGGTAGATCACGATCCGGGTAAACTGGGCGTCGCCCATGACCGGAGCGTTATTGACCAGCGTCTTGTGCGCGTCCATGGGAATGATGAAAATCCTGAGTATCTGTCCCGCCCCGAGAACCATCATCGCCCAGGAGTAGGAAACCTGGTAGTTCTTGACGCCTTCCGAGCACAGGAAAGCCGCCAGGAGGAAGATCAGGTTGTATACGATGGAAGCGCCGATCAGGATAGTGTAATAGTACGTATCCACGTCGGATTTATAAAGACTGATGAAGAACAGCACATCGAATACGATGGCCAGCAGGGCAAGCCGCGAAGAGGCTGTATTCTTGGTATAGCGCATGCGGTCCAACTGCGTGACGCGATCATCACTCATGCTGATACCTCCTTTTTCGTGGAACTGAGAAGTTCCTGCTCTTCCTGCATCATTTTCTTCTTCCAGATAAAATTCACAATCAGAAGTACGGCTGCGATAACAGCCACGATGCATACCAGGTAATGAATGTCAAACCAGAATGTGGAATCGCTGTAGGTGCCGCGGCGGGAAAGGCGCTTGTAAAGCTCCGCGAAATCCACGGTGCCCACATACTGTGCCCTGAAAGCGACCACCTGAATGTGGCACCAGATTGCCATGGCCACCTCGGCGATCACGTTGAGCGCCGTTGCGACGGCATTGCTCATGTAATATTTCCTGCGCGAATGGGTATTCGTCAGGAAGAGTATGCACGCCAGAACGATCATGCCGATGGAAAACCGCAGCAGGAGGCGGTTGAAGGGCTGCATATCATAATAGATCCTGGCGCCCGCGACCTTCGCACTGTCCAGTTTATCCGGCTGGACCATGGAATACAGCGTGTCATAAAGATCCGTCATCATACCCAGCGAATACACAAAGAACAGCGCGCCGGCAATCAAGGCGCAGAAACAGACGATTCGCTGAAAGTTTACCTGCTTTTTGTACATATCGATTCAGCCCTTTCAGGAAGGCCCACCTGCCTCCTCCGCAGAGGAGGCAGGTGAGCAGTGCCGTTGTTCCGACTTACGGTAGATACCTGCCGGAATCAATTCAGAGAGTTGTAATACTCGATCAGGCGGGTCCAAGCGTCGTTGCAGATCTCGGTGTAGACATAGCCGCTCCAGTCGTTCTCGGCGATTTCAGCCTGCTCCTGAGCAGTCGCGCCGTTCGGGATGCCGTTGACCAGGATCTCGTCGAACATATTGAAGTCGTTGCTGAAGTTGGAAGCCAGATCGCTCAGGTTGTTCTTTTCAGTGATTTCAGAAGCATAGAACGGGAGAACCGTAGGCACGGAGGTGTACCAGAGATTCTCGGTAATGGCCAGCGCGGGATGCTTGATGGTGCCCAGACCGATGGCGGCGGACAGCTTCGCAGCGCCTTCCCTGCCGACTTCATGCGTGCACTGATACTCGAAGGCCTGGCTCTTTACGAAGGACAGGGTGGAGCCCAGGTAACGGCGGGCGAAGTTGGTGTAGTTGCCGCCGGCCAGGGACCAGAGTTCTTCAGCGGTAGCATCCGCGATCACGGGCATTTCCTTGCCGTTGAACACGAAGGTCTCGTAGGAGCCGTCATCCTTGGTCTTGATGAAAGCGTCGGGGCCGTAGCTCATGAGGATCTGGCCCTTTTCGGAATAGACGTAGTTGACCAGCGCAAGCAGGACATCGAGGGCACCGGGATTGGCTTCAACGCCCTTCTTGGAGATGGCCCAGGCGCCGGGCTTGACAGAACGCCAGCTCTCGGTAAAGCGCATGTAGACGCCGTCCTCGTTGGTGCCATCATACCAGCGGGCCACGGGAATCATGATGCAGCTGTATTTCTCGCCCTGGTCCAGCTGCAGCTTGGTGGCGTTCATCAGGGTCTGGGTCTGGTTGTAGTCGTAGGACATGAAGCCCAGGTCGTTCTCGAGGTACATGCCGGAGTTGGTACTCGCGCGGGTCATGAAGTCGGAGGAGATCAGTCCTTCCATCGCGATGTCGTGCATCCGGGCAGCGGCTTCATAAGCCAGCACGTTCTGGCGGCCGTCCTTCAGTTCGCCGTCGTAGTCGAAGTACAGGTAATCCTGGCGAGATTCATAGCCGCGGACACCGAAGAGCGGGCCACCCAGACGATATACGTCGGGACGGCGGGCCATGGAGTTCTCTTCACGGGAGAAGAGGCCCTGGATGGAATCGGTGCCGTTCAGCGTCTGGGGGTTCGCGACGACGCAGCGCAGCAGGGCGACCATTTCGTCAGCGTCCCAGCAGGCGTCATAGCCGCAGAACAGGTTGGAACGGGTAGCGCCGTAGTAGCCGCCGTAGGTCTTGTCGATGTATTCACGCAGCATGTTGACCGCGTCCACACCGGACATCGGGCCGACTTCGTTCATCTTGGCGACGATGTTGCCGTAAGCGTCATAGTCCTTCACCAGGACCTGAGTCGCGGAACCGTCAGCCGTGGGGGTTTCGATCTCGATCTTGCCGCTGGTCGGCATGTAGGGCTGGTATACGGGAGCCGCGGTATCCTTGCAGGCATCCGCCGCGAACGCGCCTTCGCCGTCCAGCAGTTTCTGCAGCATGTCGATACGCATCAGGGGCATTTTTTCAATGTCGTTGACGCCGTCGAAGTAAGGAGCGAAATAGATCGCGCCGGTCTCGGTGTTGCCGGTGATGGACAGGCGGACGATGGGGTTGGCTTCCAGATAAGCCATGAAATCGGGCAGCTTGTCCGCATATTCAGCCAGGTTCACCAGGCTGCCGGAATCACCGTAAGCGGTCAGGGTCAGAGAGGTGCCGGGCACCATGTCGATCTGGTCCAGCTGCTCTTTCCAGTAGTCGAATTCCTTGGCATCGCCGTTGCCCTGGTAGTAAGAGCCGTCGATCACGACATTGTTGCCAGTCAGTTCGGACAGGATCTTTTCCATTTCAACCCAGGTGGGTTTCAGGTCGCCTGTGTGATAGGTCACGCCGTCGGCCAGGGTAATGCCTTCACCGGCAATATCCGAGCTGAAAGCCAGACCGGTGTTCGCGTTGTTGTAGCCGGTCGCCATACGCAGGGTGATGTCGGCTGCGCTCGCGGTCACCGTCAGTGACAGCAGCATCACACAGGCCAGAATGAGTGCCAGAATCCGTTTCATTTGAATTCCTCCTTACGTTTTGTCTTATTCCTTCACACCGCCGGCATTGGTGCCTTTGGCGAAGTACTTCTGGATAAAGGGATAAATGATCAGGATCGGGATAATGGAGCAGACAATCAGCGCGAAAATCACGGAGTCCGCAGCGTAGTCCTTGGTCCAGGACGCGAGCTGCTCCAGGTCGGTGTACTGCTCCAGCTGATTGCGGATGAAGACCTGCAGGGGCTGTTCATTATTATTGGAAATCATCTGGCGCGCCCAGAAGTAGCCGTTCCAGCGGCTGATGGCGAAGAACAGGGCCACCGTCGCGATGGTGGATTTGCTCATGGGGATATGGACCTTGGTCAGGACCTGGAACTCGCTGGCGCCGTCCACGATGGCCGCTTCCTCGATTTCGGAGGGCACGTTCTCAAACGCGTTGCGCAGCAGGATCGTGTTCATGGCCGCCATCCCCATGGCGATGACGACCAGCCACTTGTCGTCCATGATGCCCACAGAGTTGAACACGCTCTTGGTGGCCAGGTAGTTCAGGTACTGCGGGACGATACCGGCGGAGAACCACATGGTGAATACGAGGAAGAAGTTGAAGCCCTTGCGGAACAGCAGCCTCTTCTTGCTCAGTGCGTAGCCGCCCAGGATGGCAATCACCAGGGACCAGATGGTACCGTAGATGGTCAGGAACAGCGTATTGGAATAGGCGTTCCAGAACTGGTTGTTGCCGAACATATCCCGGAAGGCTTCAAACTGGATATTCTTCGGGAACAGGATCAGCTCCTGATACTCCACCGCGTGCCTTCCGCTGATGGACGCGGAAATCGCGTACAGGAAGGGATACAGGCACAGCAGCGCGAATACCGTCAGGAAGGTATAGGCGATGACTTTAAAAACAAGTTCGGAGATTTCAAGTTTTCTTTTCATGTTTTCAGCCTCCTCAGTACAGGCTCACGTTGGAAGCTTTGCGGGCGATGGTGTTGGCACCGATGACCAGCAGCATGCCGACTACGTTGTTCATCATTTCTGCCGCGGAGGCCATGCCGCTCTGGTCCTGGGTGGTCTTGATGCGCCATGCAAAGGTGGAGATAACTTCAGAGGTCTGGTAGATCGCGTTGTTTTCTTCGTTGAGCAGCAATACTTTTTCATAGCCGATCGAGAGCATGGAGCCGATTCTCGTGATCAGCATGATGACGATGGTGGAAAGGATGCTGGGCAGCACGACGTAACGCATCTGGGCCCATTTGCCCGCGCCGTCGATCTGTGCCGCTTCATAGCTTGTTGGCGAAATGGCGATGATCGCCGCGAAGAAGACGATGCTGTCATAACCCGCGGTCTCCCAGATACCGGAGATCTGATAGATGGCGCGGAAGTAGGCGGGATTGTTCAGCAGGCCGTTCTGGGCAGTCTCCTGCGTAATGAGACCAAGCCCGGCCAGCGCGCGGGAGATGATTCCTGGAGGTGCTCCGGTCGCGGGGCTGCCCTGGCGGATCAGCATGATGACCAGAGACGTCATGACGACGGTGGACATGAATTTGGGCAGATAGGTAAATACCTGCATGCCGCTGCGCAGCAGGTCGGACTTCACTTCGTTGAAGAACAGTGCCAGGATGATCGGCATCGGGAAACCGAAGAGCAGGCCGTAGAAGCTCAGCAGGAAGGTGTTGCGCATGGCCCGCCAGAATTCCGTCGCAAGCCTGGCGGAAGTGCCCGTACCGAGGAGCAGGGCCTTAAAATTGGAAAAGCCCATGAAATACTGATCCGCCACAGGCTTGACCACGTCATTGACCTTGAAGGATCCGAGCAGCTCGTACATCGGCATGTAGCGCCAGAACAGGAACACAAGCAAAGTCGGCACCAGCATTACATACAGCCGCCAGTCCTTCAGCATGGTGCGGCCGACATGCAGCCAGTAATGCTTCTCGACATCATCGCGGACGACCTGCTCGGGATCCTCCCGGTACCGGCCTGTCGCCTGATCAAGGATCAGATAATCCCCCGCCTGACCTTTCATCGATAGCCTCCTTCTTCCCTTTCGCGTTCCCTGCGGATACGCACGAGATAATGATACTGATTTTCCAATATGCCGTCCAGACGCCGGACAATCCACATGACGATCAGCGTAAACATCGCCGACACCGAATCAGTCAGGAAAAAGCCCGTCACCGCCGAAACCGCGGCCCCAAACATCATTGCTGTGAGAGCCCGCCCAAGCTGCATCAGCAGCAGTACGCCCAGTCCGAACGCCATTGCCCTGAGCCCGTCGGAACGGATGTACTCATCGCCTTTTGCTTTGACGACCAGGAGCATCAGCATGGCCAGCTCATTCCCGGCGCAGTATATCAGATACTGCCGGGCTGTACCGCCTGACACGAGGCAGTAGACCAGCCCGCCCAAACAGGCGTGAATGGCTGCCCACGGTCCCCACCGGACCATGACGATCGCGGTCAGCACCGCGGTCGCGGAAACAGTGTAAGCCTGATACGGGAACCAGCGAGTTGCCGCGGTCACCAGCAGCGTCTCCGCCATCATGACCATCAGCGCAAATAATGATAAGTCGATCGCCCTGTACTGACCGACAGTCCGCTGTTCTTTCACTATAAAAACTACACTCCCGACAGCTGACGCAAGTCTTTTTTACATGGTTTCCTGACCGGATTGTGACAATTAACTATAAAGGATTATAACACGCCGTTTTTTCCATGTCAATTGACAAATACTGATAAAACCCATTTGCAGCCTTGTTTTTTTCTCGCGGAAAATTGACAAAAACGGGCCGATAATTTATAATGCACCGCATAATCAACGGTTTTGACCGGCGATTGAGGAGGGATTCACCATGCTGACACAGGCTCCGAAGGGAACGAGGGATATGCTGCCGCAGCAGGCTTATCTGTGGCAGGGACTGGAAGCGAAAATGCGCGCGCTGGCCGCTCTGTGGGGCTACCGCGAGATCCGCACACCGGTGTTTGAGCATACGGAACTGTTTTTGCGCGGCGTCGGCGATACCACCGACATCGTCAATAAAGAAATGTATACTTTCAACGACAAGGGCGACCGCTCCATCACGCTGAAGCCGGAAGGCACCGCCGGCGCGGTGCGCGCCTTCATCGAAGGCCGCCTGTACGCGGAGCCTCTCCCCTGCAAGGTCTATTACCTGGCCGCTCCGATCTTCCGTTACGAGAATCCCCAGGCGGGCCGCCTGCGTGAACACCACCAGTTCGGCATGGAGTGCTTCGGCGGCAAGTCGCCGGCGGTCGAAGCTGAGCTGATCAATCTGCTGATGACCCTGCTCGGCGAAGTCGGGCTGAAAAACCTGGTCGTTCACATCAATTCCATCGGCTGCAGGGAATGCCGCCCGAAGTACCACGAAGCGCTCCGTGCCTATCTGGGCGGACGCATCGACGAGATGTGCGAAGACTGCCGCTCGCGCTTCGACCGCAATCCGCTGCGCATCCTCGACTGCAAGAAGGATAAGTGCAAGGAAATCGTCAAAGGCGCGCCGTCCATCCTGGACTGCCTCTGCGACGAGTGCAAGGAGCACTTCGCCGCGCTGCAGGAGCTTCTCACCGCGCAGGGCATCCCCTTCGCGGTCGATCCGACCATCGTGCGCGGGCTCGACTATTACACCCGCACCGTGTTTGAAGTCATCATGCAGACGGGCCGCGAAGGCCTGGCGCTCTGCGGCGGCGGCCGCTACGACAACCTGATCGAACAGCTCGGCGGACCCGATATGCCCGCCGCGGGATTCGGCCTCGGCCTCGAGCGCATCCTGCTGGAGCTGAAGAACCAGGGTCTGGAGCCTCCCGCGCCGTCCGTGACGGACGTGTATGTTGCGAACATCGGCGACGAGCGCCGCCCGGACGCCTTCACACTGACCCAGCAACTGCGCGCGAACGGCGTCAAGGCCGACAACGACCTCTGCGTCCGCAGCCTGAAAGCGCAGTTCAAATTTGCCGACAAGCTCGGCGCGCGCCTGATCGTGATGGTCGGCGGCGACGAGTTCGAGCGCGGCACCGTGCGCGTCCGCAATCTCCAGACCCGTGAAGAACAGGAAATTCCCATCGGCGAAGCAGCGGAAAAGATCAGGGAAATGCTCTGATCCATCCATAAATTATCGAAAGAATAAAGCACGGACATCGAGGCACGGGAGCAGTCTTCACGGCTGCCCTGTGCCTTGTGTTTTTCTGTGAAGCCTGCGCAGCTTTACAGGTTTCAGGCTTTTTTGATCGTCTGAGTACATACCTGACGAAAGCAAGGTATGATCGGCAAAAAAATTGAGAAAAAAGCCCTAAAAGCCTTTATTTTTCCTTGCCAAGGGATATATTCTTTGCTATAATATTTGCTATCCAGGACAACCGTATCGGAACGACCAATGTTTTCCATGCTATTGTCTAATAAAGCGGAGGAGAAATTATGGCATCTCGCTGGGACGAAATGACAGTCACCGAACTACGGAAATACGCCCGCGAACATGGGATCACCCTGTCCGCCGGAATCAATAAGCAAGGCATTGTGGATCGCATTGCCGAGTATGAAGGCACCCAGGATCAACTCTCAATCGGCGAACCCGAACAGCCGGCGGCGGCCGGAACGGAAGAAGCGGCCCCCAAGCCGGTGCGCAGGGCGTCCATCATTGCCGATGACGATGACGAGAGCCGCGAAATCGGTTACGGCATGGGCGGCTATACCCGCCCCCAGACGGAACGGCCGCGCTTCAGCTCCGATCCTGTCCGGCCGCAGACCAATACCACTACCACGCACAGCAGCGACGTGCTGAGCACGATTTCCAGCAAGGCGCCCGCTTTCCACATCGACAGCGGCACCAAGGCCTGGCACAATCCGCGCAGCTTCCAGCCCAACAACTATCACGCGCCCGCTCCGCAGGCACCGGCAGCGGTCCATTCCCCATACGCCCAGCGCCCGGCCGACCAAAGCCGTCCTGCCGCGCCTGCCCGCCCCTATGATACTGCCGCCCGGCCGGCAGCGCCACGCCCGGCTGCGCCCCAGCAGCGTTTCGGCCCGGCCGAAACCCCTCGCGCTCCGGAAGCCGCGCCCGCTGCCCGCGCTCCCGAACCAGCCCCCGTCATGGATCCCAACGCCATGCCGGAACCGCAGCCCAGGCCCGCATCCTGGCAGAACGCGCGCTCCACGGTGCCGCCCGCCTCTCTGCGTGATTACCAGAGCCTCGGGAAGCCGGCCGTGAACGAGCTGCTCAACCAGGACGAGAGCGAGGACGCCGAGGGCAGCTGCGTACTGCTGAACGACGGCACGGCCTTCCTGTATCCTGACGACAACCTGGACGACGAGTCCGTGATCTACATGACTGCCGCGCAGGTGCGGCGCTTCCAGCTGCGCACCGGCGACCAGGTCACCGGTAAGATCCGTGCCCGCCGCGAAGGCGACAAATACCGCTTCATGCTCTATGTCACGGGCATCAACGGGATCCCCGTCGACGACGTGAAGAGCCGCGCGTCCTTCGATTCCCTGCACGTCATCGTGCCGGCGAAGCGCCTGTGCTCCTTCCCGCTCAGGAACGAAGCGGGTGAAAAGGGCGAAACGGCCAGCGCGCCGATCCTTTACGGGCAGAGGGTTTTCGCCGCCGCCAAGGACGATACCGCGCTGAAGCTCGCTTACGCGATGGTCAAGCACATCCAGGAATCCAAGCCGAATGCGCGCGTCCTGCTGCTCAGCGTCCAGGATACCCCGGAAGAAGCCGCGCTCGTGCGCGCTTCGCTCCGCTGCCCCGTCATGGCGACTGAACCCGCCGCGCCGATGGACAAGCAGTGCCAGGTCATACGCCTGGCCGCCGCGCGCGCGGCCCGCATCGCCGAACAGAAGGCGGACGCGGTCCTGCTGATCAGCTGCCCCAACACGTTTGAGCCGTCAGAAAACGCGCTGTACGACACGCTGCTGTGCGCCTTCTCAAGCGGCCGCCTGTTCAAGGAGGGCGGCAGCGTCACCACGATCCTCGTATCCGGGGAAGCAGCGGACGCGCGTTTCGCCAAGGCAGCCAGCCAGCAGCTGACCGTGATGCCCGACGGCAGCCAAGACGTCCTGGCCCTGGACGGCAGCGTCAATGTGCGCGGTTTCCAAATATTTGTTTGACGCGCTCACACCCTGCGTGCTATAATATCTCGATTTGTTATTTTGACAGGAGGTTTTCCCAATGTCCGGACATTCTAAATGGCATAATATTCAGGCGAAAAAGGGCAAGGCAGACGCCGCCCGCGGCAAGATTTTCACCAAGATCGGCCGTGAGATCGCGATCGCGGTGCGCGAAGGCGGACCGGACCCGAACGTCAACGGCAAGCTGCGCGACATCATCGCGAAAGCCAAGGCCAATAATATGCCTAACGACAACATTCAGCGCTCGATCAAAAAAGCTTCCGGCGAAGGCGGCGGCGTGAACTACGAAGAATTCACCTATGAAGGCTACGCGCCCGGCGGCGTCGCGGTCATCGTGAATCTGGTCACCGACAACCGCAACCGCACTTCTTCCGATATCCGCCACATCTTCGACAAGAACGGCGGCTCCCTGGGCACCACCGGCTCGGTCAGCTACCAGTTCGACAATAAAGGCGTCATCGTGATCGAACGCGAGCCCGACATGGACGAGGACGACATCCTGATGAAGGCCATGGACTGCGGCGCCGAAGACATGAAGACTGAAGAAGACGCCTTCGTGATCTACACCGCGCCCAACGACTTCTCCGCCGTGCGCGAAGCGCTGGAAAACGAAGGTCTGTCCTTCATCTCCGCCGAAAAGCAGATGGTGCCGCAGAACACCATCAAGGTGGACGATCCCGATACCGTCGCCAAGATCCAGAAACTGCTCGACATGCTGGACGACAACGACGACGTGTCCGAAGTGTATCACAACGCCGAGCTTCCCGAAGAGGAAGAAGAGGAATAATCATTCCGATACAAAACTGCCGTCATCCATGGCGGCAGTTTTTTCATGAAGGAGATCCCTATGGATAAAATCGCCAGCTTTACCGTGAACCACCTGGACCTGCTGCCGGGGCTGTACGTGTCCCGAAGGGATGAACGGGACCATGTCGCGGTGACTACCTTCGACCTGCGCCTGACCGCTCCGAACCGCGAGCCGGTCATGGACACCCCGGCCATCCACACCATCGAGCACCTGGGGGCCACCTATCTGCGCAACAGCGCGCGGAAGGACGATATCGTCTATTTCGGTCCGATGGGCTGCCGCACAGGCTTTTACCTGCTGATGTTCGGCATCCTCGAATCGGCTGACGTCCTGCCCCTGGTCAGGGATATGTGTCAGTTTATCCTGGACTTCGAGGGCGAGATCCCCGGCGCGAAACCCGAAGAGTGCGGCAATTACTCCGAGCAGAACCTGAATATGGCCAAGTATTATGTCCGCCGTTACCTGAGCGAACTGACGAGCGCGCCGCGCACGGTTTACCCGGAGGCCCGGTCATGAACAAACGCCAGGAGGCGCTGCGCGCTGTCAAGTTCGCGCTGTTTTCCGTGAGCGCCGGGCTCATCCAGATCGGCAGCTTCACCCTGTTCAATGAAGTCTTTCACTGGTCCTACTGGGTCTGCTATCTGCTGAGCCTCGTCCTCTCCGTGTTGTGGAATTTCACCCTCAACCGCAAATACACTTTCCGTTCAGCCGCCAACGTACCGGTCGCCATGGCCAAAGTCGCCGCTTACTACGCCGTGTTCACACCGCTCAGCACCCTGCTGGGCAACTGGCTGGTCGGCACCCTCGGTTGGAACGAGTACCTTGTCACCGCGCTCAATATGATTTTGAACTTCGTGACTGAATTCCTGTACCAGCGCTGGTTCGTATTCGGCAAATCCATCGACACCGCAAAGAAATGACGGTATGCGGATCCTCTGCTGTCAATTGCGCTTCCGCCCGTAGTACGCGTTCAGGATATCCATAACGGATTCCTCCGCGCCGGACAGGATTACGCGGGCCAGATTCCGCTCGTAGGAAAACTTGAAGACGATGTCGGAACCGTTCTGATTGATCTCCTGACAGAAGAACCTCGAAATCTCCATCGCTTCATCCATGGCAACCGGAAAGTCGAGAACTGTGCAGATCCGGTTGCTCTTTTTGTAGGCGTCAGCCAAGAAGTCGAAAATGACGCCGGTGTTTTTCGCGTCGATCGCCTGTTTGACGGCAGGGACCGCCATGAACGCCCCGACTTCTTCTTCCGTAAAGGTCCAGTTCCCGTCGATCTTCTCCCCTTTCAGGAATTCCAGTTTCAGGTAATTGCGCAGCGTCCTGGTCGTCAGGCCGGTGATCGTGGCGAGTTGATTCAGATTGTAACTCATACGTTTTCCTCTCTTTCGAATCGACTTGGCAAGGCCTTTACCTGGTATGATTATAATCGCCCCGGATGCGGATTTCAATTTGAAAACAGACGTCTTTTTCACACCTGCATGTTTATACCGGCGGGCATTGCCGACCGGTGCAGGTATTCTTTCTTTTTTGTCGAAAACTGTTGCGTAACACGCACGTTCTCGGCAGTATGATCATGAAATCTGGAAGTACAACGGGATGATGAACAGCAGGATTATCCGCAACACTTTTTACGCTCAGCTTGCAGCCTATGTCGCGTCAGCGCTGACCTCTACGCTCGGCAGTTTTACGGACGGAGTGATCATCGGCCGGTTTCTTGGCGTGGATTCCATTGCCGCATTCGGGATCGTGAGTCCGCTGATCGTCGTTTTTTCCCTGGCCGGCTCTATCGTATCGACCGGCGCACGGAACCGTTTTGTCCGCCTGGTCGGCAGCGGCGACATCAAAGAGGCCCAGGGCGTATTCTCGCTGGCCTGCGTCCTGGGTGTCGGCATCGCGACTCTGATGATGCTGGTGATATGCCTGTTCGCGACTCCCATTACGCGGTTGCTGGGCGCGACCGGCAGCGTGGCGTACCTGCTGCCCAAGGCGAAAGACTATCTGATCGGCACAGCGATCGGGCTGCCCGCCCGCAACGCCATGTGGATACTGTGGGCGTTCATGCCCATCGATAACGACCGGGACCTGCCACTGATTGCCGCCGCAGTCATGACCTTCATCAACACTGCGAAAGAAGTCCAATATACCTGTATCATGAAACTGAACAACCTGCTGATCAAAGTGTAATGAAGCCGCCTTTCCGGCCCGAGAATAGTGAAAAGTTTGGCGGAATCCCGCCTTTCGATATAGACATCGCCGCCAAGGTGAAGTAATATAGTACAGGGCGTTCATTCGTTCATCAGCCGCACAGCCGTGCGGGGAAGGGGATATTTCCATGTAAGAACAGAAAGCCAACGCAAAAATGGTCACGAAACTGCTGTTCCGGCTGCTGCCGATCCAGATCCTTCTCGCCGCAGTCGGCGCGGTCAACGGCATCGTGTCCAGTTTCTTTGCCAGCAACTATGTCGGCGTCACGGCTATGACCGCCGTCGGACTGTACGGCCCGATCGGAATGCTGATCACTTCGATCAGCACCATTCTGGTCGGCGGCTCCGCCATTCTGTGCGGCAAGTATATCGGCCAGAACCAGCAGGAGAAGATGCAGAACGTCTTTTCCCTGAACCTGGCCGTCTCACTGCTGATCTCGCTGCTTTTCATCGTCGCTTACGTGCTGCTGAGCCTCTTCGACCTGACCGGCTTCCTGACCAGCGACACGGTCGTCCGCCCCATTTTCAACAGCTATCTCCTCGGCCAGGCCATCGGCATCGTCCCGCTGATGCTGGGCAATTCCTTCGCCTCGTTCCTCTCCATTGAGAACAAGGGCGGCCGGACCATGGCTGCGAGCGTCGCCTACATCGCCGTCAACATCCTCCTGAATTACCTGTTTGTGCAGGTCCTGCGCATGGAAGCCTTCGGCCTCGCCCTCGCTTCCGCGCTGGGCATGTGGGTGTTCCTGGGCATTCAGGCTCAGGTCTTCCTGTCCGGCAAATCGCACTTCCGTTTCTCCTTCAGCAACCTCGTCTGGAAGGATACTGCAGAAATCGTCCGCATCGGGCTGCCCGGCGCCGCCAGCAATGTGTACCAGACCGCCCGCGGCCTGATCGTCAACCGCCTGCTTGAAGCTTTTGTCGGCAGCGTCGGCATCTCCGCGTTCGCCACCGCCAACAACGTCATGGGCATCTTCTGGGCGATCCCCGCCGGCATGCTCGCGGTATCGCGCATGCTCATCAGCGTGAGCGTCGGCGAGGAAGACCGCCAGACCCTGACTGACGTATTCCGTGTCATGTTCAAGCGTTTTATCCCGCTGATGTGCGCCATCCTGACCGGCATCATCCTCTGCGCTGTTCCGTTCACGCGCATTTTCTACCGTGATCCCTCTGAACCTGTGTACATGATGACGGTCTGGGGCCTGCGCATCCTGCCCTTGAGCATGCCGTTCGCCATCATGTGCATGCACTTTACCTGCTACGGCCAGTCATCCGGCAAGCAGGCCCTCATCCATCTGCTCGCGCTGTTGGACGGCATCGTCTGCGTCGCGGCTTTCACCGCGCTGCTGATCCCGGCTCTCGGCATGAACAGCGTCTATATCGCGAACGTGCTGAACGGTGTCGTCACCACGCTGGTCATCGTGGCCTACGCCTGGCTCAAAAACAAGCATATGCCCCGCAACATGGAAGAGTTGATGGTCATCCCCGAAGACTTCGGTGTCACGCCGGACGAGCGCATGGACCTGACCATCCGCAGCATGGAGGACGTCGTAAGCATTTCCGAGCGCATCCAGGCCTTCTGCCTCTCCAAGGGCATCGGCCAGCGCAGCGCCTATCTGGCGGGCCTTTCCATGGAAGAGATGGCCGGCAACGTCGTCGACCACGGCTTCACCAAAGACAAGAAGCGCCACACCGTCGACGTCCGTGTATCCCATAAGGCGGGCGACGTGATCCTGCGCATCAAGGACGACTGCGTGCCCTTCAACCCGGGCGAACGCCTGACGATCACGGGATCAGACGATATGATGAAGAACATCGGCATCCGCATGGTGTTCAAGATGGCGAAAGACATCCAATACCAGAACATCCTGGGCCTGAATGTGCTGACGATCCGGATCAAGGGCTGATTTCGCGGCTTATATCAGCAATATCTGGTCATAAATAACCAGAAAAAAGCAATGGATGCTATTGACGAAAATGGCATCCATTGTTATTATATAGCCAAAAATACGGGCTTCATACAGAGACCCGCAAATAAATCCTAAGGAGCGTGAGCGTATGAAGAAAAAGTCTTCCGTCAAATGTCTTCTCTGGATCTCGTTGGCAGTCTTTTTTGCCGGCCTGCTGCTGGCGTCAGCCGTTTCCACCAACGGCGGAAAGACTGAAATGAGGCGTCTGTCCGTAATGACGGACAGGGGCGTAGCGATCAGCCTGGAAGTGTATAAGCCTGTTACCGCTACGCGGGAAACCCCGGCTCCGGCCATCATGCTCATCCCAGGCGGCAACGCCAGTGTTGAGTACATGTCTGACGCGGGCCTGGAACTCGCGCGCAGGGGCATCGTCGCGATCGGCATCGAACCGTACACGATCGGCAGATCCGACGTTGAAAAAGACAATGACGGCCTTGGCTCCATCGACGTCACCGACTATGTATACGGCCTCGACTTCATCGATACGAACAACATCGGCTATATCGGCCGGTCCATGGGTGCCTCCCGTGTGAACGCGGCGCTGTATGTGCCGGATCCGAGCGGCGCGACCGTCACCGACGCACAGGGCAACACGACGCCCAAGCAGGTCATCCGTGACGGCGTCAAGGGCGTCATGTATGTCGGCGCTGGCAGCCTGCTCACGGACGAATACCAGATCAACAGCGCTTTGTTCGAAGGCCAGTGGGACAACCTGTACCGCGGCGACAGGCGCGAGATGTACAAGAATCCCCAGTACGCCAGCGTGCTCGGCCTGGATCAGTTCGAGTTCTGGAAGTGGTACGGCGATCCCGCCAACGGAACCGGCCGTATCTATTATGAAGGCTGGACAGGCCACACCATCGGCCTTTCGAGCTACTCCTTCGTAAAAGCCGCCTGTGACTTCTATACCACGACCTTCAAGCTGAGCAACGATCATCCGATCCTGTACCTGTGGAAGGAATTCGGCACTGCCCTCGCGTTCGCGGCCATCATTTGCGCCATGATTTGCCTGGTGCTCATCCTCCTCGACCTCGACTTCTTCCGCAAAGACCTGGTCGCCCAGCCGAGGACCGTCATCGAAGCGAGCCCCAAGAAATGGACGCTTTGGGCCGGCCTCATCATTCCCGCGATTTTCGGCGCCGCGACGGCTGCGTGGGCCGTGCCTACCGGCCAGGGCATCCTGAACAAGTGGGTATCCGCCGACCAGATCCACGGCACCAACATCCAGAACGTCAACGGCCTGGTATTTTGGCTCTGCTGCCTGCAGCTCTTCGGCATCGTCCTGTGGGCGCTGATCAACTTCGTCATCACCAAGACGGACAAGAAGGCGCTGAAAGAGCAGATCACCCTGCCCGGAACGCGGAAGGGCGTCATGCTTGTGAAAGGCCTGCTGCTCGGCTTCGTATCGCTGCTCGCGGTGTACTTCGTCGTCACCTTCGGCGAACAGCTGTTCTCCATCAGCCCGAGGTTCTGGAAAGTGCAGATCAACAGCCTGACCAAGCTCAGGATGGAAAAGTTCCTGATCTACTTCCCGCTGTATCTCCTGCCGTTCCTCCTCGCGAACTACATGCACACGACCAGCTGCTATATCAAGGATAAGCCGGTGCTTTCCACGGTGCTGTTCTGGCTGGCGAACGCGCTCCCGCCGATGTTCTTCCTCTGCTATGCCTATGGCAAGATCGCCTTCCTGCACACCACGCCGATCACCAGCCTGGGCATGTCCAGAGCCAACGGCTCCCTGGTCGACGCGGCCATCATGATGATCCCGGTCGGCATCCTGGCGAGCATTACGTATCGCAAGACGAAGAACTTCTACGTGCCGGCCATTTTCAACGCCATGTTCTTCACCTGGATGGCCGTCGCGACGGACCTCATCTATATCGGCAAATAAACCACGTTTCCGCAAACATTTTTAGGTCCCTGCACCATCCGGTGCAGGGATTCTGTTCTTTTCCATAGAATAATACCCTGCACTCTGTATCAAGGAAGGAACGGAACGATGAGAACAAACTTACGGCGCCTCCTGGCATTCGCGCTGACGGCCGCGATGATCACAGCGCCTGCTGTTTCACATTCGGAAGGAGAAGCACTCACGGTGAAGGACATTCCCCTGAAACTGAAGAAAGCCTACAAGAACGAAAATGAGTACAACCCGCTCTATACCCAGCGTTTCGGCGCTGATCCGGGCGTCATGGAATACGAAGGCAGGCTGTATGTGTACATGACGGACGATATCCTTGAAGTGGACGCGAACGGGAAGATCAAGGAGAACTCCTACAGCCAGATCCGCAGCATCAACTGCATTTCCTCTGACGACCTGGTCAACTGGACTGACCACGGCAAGATCCGGGTCGCAGGCGCGGCCGGCGCCGCAAAATGGGCGAACAACTCCTGGGCGCCCTGCGCCGCCCACAAGGTGATCGACGGGAAAGAGAAGTTCTTCCTGTACTTCTGCAACGGCGGAAACGGCATCGGGGTGCTGACATCCGACAGCCCCATCGGCCCGTGGAAGGACGAGCGCGGACGCGCGCTGATCGACCGCACCGTGAAAAACTGCGCGGACGTCACCTGGCTGTTCGATCCCGCGGTGATGGTGGACGATGACGGTACCGGCTACCTCGCCTTCGGCGGGGGAGTGCCGGAAGGCAAACAGGCCGCACCCGGAACGGGCCGCATTGTGCGCCTCGCCGACGATATGATCAGCCTGGCGGGCGATCCCGTGCGCCTGGACGTGCCGTGGCTGTTCGAAGACTCCGGCATCAACAAAATCGGCGGAAAATACATCTACTCCTACTGCTCCAACTGGCAGACCGGCGGCAACACCCTCAGGATGACCGACGGCGCGATCCAGTACATGACCGCGGACGATCCGCTCGGTCCGTATACCTACGCGGGCGAGCTCTTCCCCAACGAGGGCCGTTTCTTCGGCTTGTACGGCAACAACCACCATTCCATCGCCTGCCTGAACGGGGAATACTATCTCTTCTACCACAGCCGGCCCGTGGAAAAGGCCATGAAGATTTCCGGCAACTACCGCAGCCCGCAGGTCGACCGCATCGAGATCCTGCCTGACGGTCGGCTCAAGTCCGTTGTCGGCACCATGAAAGGCGTCCCCCAGCTGAAGCCGCTGGATCCGTTCGTAACCGTATCCGCCTGTACCATGTCCCACCAGGGTGGCAGCAAGGTCCAGGGCACCGGCGCGGACGCTTTCGTCCAGACCAAAGAAGGCAGCTGGACCCGCGTGACCGGCGCGAATTTCGGCACGGGCACAGCCGGGATCTCTGTAAACGTGAAATCGGAAACGGGATGCACGCTGTATGTCACCCTGGACTCCGCCGACGCGCCGATCGCCGCGCAGATAGACATTCCCGCCGGGGCGCAGGCAGTAGAGATCACTGCACCGCTCGAAGCTTCGGGGATCCACAATATTTGTTTCATTTTCGACGGGGAAGCGGAATTTCTGAACTGGAAAGTCCGGTAAACCCTGTCCTTCGTTATCCGACAGCATAAGAAAAGGGCTATTGCGGATGATGCAATAGCCCTTGATCATATCCATAATGCAGAGAGCAAAGTACAGGACGTTGTCTCCCGTTTACTCCTTCGCCCTGATTCTCGCCAGTGCGCGCTTGAGCTTGGCTTCGACCAGCGCGTAGTTCTTGTCGTCGGCGGTCATGGTCTTCAGCTGCTCCTCAGCGGCTTCCTTGGCGCGCTGGGCACGGTTCAGGTCGATCTCGTCCTCCCACTCGAAAGTGGTCGCCATGAGGCGCACATGATTGTCGTGCACGCTCAGCATACCGCCGGTGCAGGCCGCGCGGCGTTCGCCGCTCGCGGTGACGACGCTCGCCTCGCCCGGATCGAGGGCGGTGGCGTAATCGATGTGGTGCGCGAGGATGCACAGGTCGCCCGTCATGCCGCGCACGATCAGCCGCTCCGCTTCACCTTCGTAAATCAGGCGGTCTGGCGTCACGATCTCTAAGGTAAAGACTGCCATCAGTGCTCACCCTTTTTCGCTTTTTCGATCGCTTCCTCAATCGTACCGACGAACAGGAAAGCGCTCTCGGGCAGGTCGTCGTGCTTGCCTTCGATGATCTCCTTGAAGCCTCGGATGGTCTCCTTCAGCGGGACGTACTTGCCCTGCATGCCGGTGAACTGCTCGGCCACGGAGAAAGGCTGGCTCAGGAAGCGCTGCACCTTGCGGGCGCGCGCCACAATCAGCTTGTCCTCGTCGCTCAGTTCGTCCATACCCATGATGGCGATGATGTCCTGGAGCTCCTTATAGCGCTGCAGAATGCTCTGCACGGCGCGGGCGACCTCGTAGTGCTCGTGGCCGACGATTTCCGGGCTCAGGATGCGGCTGGTGGAATCCAGCGGATCGACAGCGGGATAGATGCCCAGGGAGGAGATCGCGCGGCTCAGAACCGTGGTCGCGTCCAGGTGGGCGAAGGTCGTCGCCGGCGCCGGGTCAGTCAGGTCGTCCGCGGGGACGTAGACCGCCTGAACGGAGGTGATGGAGCCTTTGCGGGTGGACGTGATGCGCTCTTGCAGGGCGCCCATCTCAGTCGCCAGGGTGGGCTGGTAACCGACGGCGCTGGGCATGCGCCCGAGCAGCGCGGAAACCTCGGAGCCCGCCTGCGTGAAGCGGAAGATGTTGTCGATGAAGAGCAGCACGTCTTGGTTCTCGCGGTCGCGGAAGTATTCCGCCATCGTCAGACCGGACAGGCCGACACGCATACGCGCTCCCGGCGGCTCGTTCATCTGGCCGTAGACCAGCGCCGTCTTGTTGATAACGCCGCTCTCCTTCATTTCGTTGTACAGGTCGTTGCCCTCACGGGTGCGCTCGCCGACGCCCGCGAACACGGACAGACCGCCGTGCTGCTTGGCGACATTGTTGATGAGCTCCATGATGAGTACGGTCTTGCCGACGCCCGCGCCGCCGAACAGGCCGATTTTACCGCCCTTGGCGTAAGGCGCGATCAGGTCGACGACCTTGATGCCCGTTTCGAGGATTTCCGTGGACGACTCCTGCTCCTCATAGTTCGGAGCGGGGCGGTGGATCGGCCAGCGTTCAGCCGTCTCCACGTCCGGCAGTTCATCGATGGGCTGGCCCAGCAGGTTGAAGATGCGGCCCAGGCACTCATTGCCGACCGGCACCGTGATCGGGCTGCCCGTATCGACGGCCTCCAGACCGCGGACCATGCCGTCCGTCGCGTTCATGGAAATGCAGCGCGCGACGTTGTCGCCGATGTGCTGGGCGACTTCCGCGACGATCGTGCGGTCGCCGCACTGGATGTTGATCGCGTTCAGCAGCTCCGGTAATTGCCCGTCTTCAAAACGGATGTCGAGTACAGGACCGATGACCTGTACGACTTTCCCGATGTTTTTCTCGCTCACGCTCTCGGGCTCCTTTCTTTGCGCGAAGGCAGGTGATATTGCTGATGATTCAGCTTCATCCGGCTCATGCAGCCACAGGCGAGCCGGCTATGGATACAGTTGTATGATGCGTCAGTTCTCCGAACCGGCCACGATCTCCGTGATTTCCTGGGTGATCGCGCCCTGGCGGGCACGGTTGAACTTGAGGCGCAGGTCGTCGATCATCTCTCCGGCGTTCTTGGTCGCCGAGTCCATGGCGTTGCGTCGGGCAGCCACCTCGCTGGCGAACGCGTCGCATCCGGCAGCGTACAGCCTGCCGGCCAGGTAATCCGGCATGGCCTTGACGAGCGTCTCTTCGGGGCTCGGATCGTACACGGTCTGCACGTTCCGGCTTTCGGCCTGGACGTCGTCATCCGGCACGACGGGCAGGAGCTTTTCCACCCGGACTTCCTGGCTCATCATGCTCACGAAGCTCGTATAGACCATGACCAGCTCGTCAAAGCGCTCTTCATAATAGGCTTCGAGCAGCTGGCGGACCAGCGTAAAGCATTTGCTGATGCGCAGGGTTTCGACATGGCCATACTCCGTATTGACGAGCTCGACACCCATGCGCTGGTACTTTTCAATCGCTTTGCGGCCGATGGGCAATACCATATAGGGCGTTTCCCCCGCGTCCGCCGCGACGGCCTTGAACACGTTGGCGTTGTAGCCGCCGGCCAGGCCGCGCTCGCCCGCGATGACGATATAGCAGCGCTTCCTGAGCGGACGCGCCGCTACGAAAGGCACATTCGGGTCCGTGCAGGCGCGGACCGCCGCATAGATCGCTTTCCTGGATACGCCGACATAGGGGCGGCTCATCTCCATCCGCTCCTTGGAGCGGCGCAGCTTGGAGGTAGCGACGAGCTGCATGGCGCGGGTGATTTGCATCGTGCTCTCCACACTCTTGATGCGGAGCTTGATGCTTTTCATGGACGAACCTGCCATACGCGCCTCCTTAAGGAATCAGTTGATAATGATCAGGCATGCGCCTTGATGAAATCGGCGGTGTAACCGTCCAGCGCGGCCTTGAGCTTGGCTTCCGTGTCCTCGGTCAGCAGGCCGGTGGTGCGGATAGCCTCGAGCACGTCCGTATGCTGCGCGGTCATGCGCTCATACAGGCCCTGCTCGTACTCCGCGACCTTCGCCACGTCGACATCCACCAGGTAATCGTGCGTGACGGCGTAGAAGATGCAGACCTGGTGCTCGACCGCGATCGGGTGGTTGCGGTTCTGCTTGAGCACCTCGACGATGCGCGCGCCCTGCGCCAGACGGGACTTCGTATCCGCGTCCAGGTCAGAGCCGAACTGCGCGAAGGACTGCAGCTCACGGTACTGGCTGTACAGCAGCTTCAGGCTGCCGGCGACCTTCTTCATGGCCTTGATCTGCGCGTCGCCGCCGACGCGGCTGACGGAGATACCGGGATCGATGGCGGGCATGATGCCACTGTGGAAAAGCTCGGTCTCCAGGAAGATCTGGCCGTCCGTGATGGAGATGACGTTGGTCGGGATGTAAGCAGACACGTCGCCCGCCTGGGTCTCGATGATCGGCAGCGCGGTGATCGAGCCGCCGCCATACTTCGGGTCCACGCGCGCCGCGCGCTCCAGCAGGCGGCTGTGCAGGTAGAAGACGTCTCCGGGGTACGCTTCACGTCCGGGAGGACGGCGGATCAGCAGGGACAGCGCACGGTAAGCCACCGCGTGCTTGGACAGGTCGTCATAGATGATCAGGACGTCCTTGCCCTGGTCCATAAAGTACTCGCCCATCGCGCAGCCCGCGTAAGGCGCGATGTACTGCAGCGGGCTCAGCTCGCTGGCCGTGGCGCTGACGACGATGGTGTAGTCCATCGCGCCGGCGGCGTCCAGGTTTTCCACCAGCTGCGCCACAGTGGAGCATTTCTGGCCGATGGCCACGTAGATGCAGATGACGTCCTTGCCCTTCTGGTTGATGATCGTGTCGGTCGCGATGACTGTCTTGCCGGTCTGGCGGTCGCCGATGATCAGCTCGCGCTGACCGCGGCCGATCGGGATCATGCTGTCGATAGCCTTGATACCGGTCTGCAGCGGGACAGAAACCTTCCGGCGCTTGATGATGCCGGGAGCGTTGCGTTCGATAGGATAGTGCTTTACCGCTTCGATGGGGCCTTTGCCGTCCACCGGCTGGCCCAGCGCGTTGACCACGCGGCCGATCAGCTGTTCACCGACCGGAACGGATACAACGGTGCCCGTGCGCTCCACCGTATCACCCTCGCGGATGCCTTCGTCCGTACCGAGCATAACGATGGCTACGGAATTTTCTTCCAGGTTCAACGCCATGCCGTACTCGCCGTTGGGGAAGCGCACCAGTTCGTTCGCCATGCAGGCGTCCAGGCCGGTCGCCCGGGCAATGCCGTCGCCGATCATGATGATCGTGCCGGTATCATTCTGGGAAATCTTGTTTTCGTATTGCTTGATCTGCTGTTTGATCAGCTTGGAAATCTCTTCAGGTTTCAACTGCATGTCATTCACCGCTTTCCTCAGACGTTGCCCGAAATAGCGCGCCTGATATTGTCCAGCCGCTGCCGGACGGTGTTGTCATAACGCTTGCCGTTCAGCTCCAGCAGTACGCCGCCCATGACCTCCGGGGCAACATGCTCCTTGAGCTGGACCTTCTGCCCGGTCAGCCGCTCCAGCCGCTCAGTCAGCGCCTTGCGCTGTTCATCGCTCAGCGCGGTCGCCGTCGTGACATTCGCTTCAGCGATGTCATGAGCCTTCGCGTAACGTTCACGGTACGCCTCGGCACAGCCTGCGAACTCGCTGACGGCACCGCGCTCCACCAGGATTTTGATGAAATTCAGTACATAGGGGTGCACCTGGCCGCGCAGCGCCGCGTCCGCGATGGTCAGCCGCTCGTCGCGGCTCAGGGTCATGTTCATCAGCAGGCGCACAAAATCAGGCTGCTCCTTGAAGAGCTTCTTCAGGCAGTCCAGTTCGCCCAGAACCTGCTCGTCCAGCCCTTCTTCGGCGCACAGCTCGTACAGACCGTCCCCGTATTCCCGGCCGAATTCCGTCACGTCTTGTCACCCACGTTTCTGATAAACTCGTCCACGAACGCGTCGTAATCGCCCTGCTTGATCTCACGTTCGATCACCTTGGAAGCGATATCGACCGCCAATTCGGAAATGTCCTGGCGGACCTCGTTGAGCATCTGCTTTTTCTGCTGTTCGATCTCTTCCTCAGCCTTCTGCTTGAGCCGGCTCGCCTGCTGCTGCGCTTCGCTGAGCAACTGATCGCCGCGCTTCTGGGCAGTCGCGGTGGCGTTCTTGACCAGCGCGTCCGCTTCATCACGCGCGTTCGTGAGGCGCTCCTCATATTCCTGTTTCATCTGCGTCGCGGACTGAAGACGCTTGTCCGCGTCCTCGTAGACCTGGTCAACCTGCGCCTGGCGTGCTGCCATCATATTCTGAACAGGCTTGAACAGGAACTTTTTGAGCATGAGGAACAGGATCAGCAGATTGATCAGGGAAATCAGGATCTGCCAAATATTGACAGAAATGATATCCAGTGACTGTACCATCATTCATCTGCCTTTCTGCATGAAGTGATCTTTGATCAATGGAACGCTGCTGCCCAGCCTTCCATCGCGCTTTTGAGGGTGCCCACAAAGATACCGGGTGCTACGAAAATAAGCAGGATGCCGATGACCAGGCCGTACAGACCGGTCGTCTCGGCAATAGCGCAGCCCATGATCATGGTGGAAGTGACGGAACCGCGGCTTTCCGGCTGACGGCCGATGGCTTCGCAAGCCTTCGCGACGGCGTTGCCTTCGCCGATGCCGGGGCCGATACCCGCGATCAGCGCCAGACCCGCGCCGATGCCGCAGCCAGCCAGGATGATACCGATAGCAAGTTCAATCATGATAAAGCCTCCTAAAATTTATAAGTCAAAGTTTATACAAAGCGCGAATAGCCGCGCGATGTGTCAATTGGCGGCTGCTTTGGCCGCTTTCGCGGCTTTGCGCCGTTCGTATTCTTCCTCCGGGAAGCCTGTAGCAATGTACAGCATCGTCAGCATCGCGAAGATGAAGGCCTGCATAAGGCCGCTGAAAATGTCAAAGTAAATGGACAGGACCGCCGGAAGACCGATCTGCAGGATGGTGAAATTGCCCAGGAAGCCGAAGATCATCTTGCTGAGGCTGCGCAGCGCGTAAGCCACCAGCGTTGAGATGACCACGCCGGACAGGACGTTGCCGTAATGACGGAAGGACATGGAGACAGGCGTCGCGATCTCGCCGATGATATTGAAAGGCGCGAACACGGGCACCGGCTCAAAGAAGCCCTTGACATACGGCCAGACGCCGCCCTTGAGCTTGTAATGCGTGATGAGCACGAACACCAGGATGGCCCAGCCTGCCACGACGTTCATATCCGACGTCGGCGGGAAGAGCCCCAGCAGGCTCGTCAGGCTGGAAAACGCCGACAGGAGCATGATCGATGCGATAAACGGCGCGAAAGCCATAAACCGCTGACCCATGTTTTCCGAAACCAGGCCGTTGACCTTCTCGACAGCCCATTCCGCCACCAGCTGGCGTTTGCTCTCAGGTTTTACAGTCAGGCCGTGGGTCAGATACAGGCAGAGCCCGAGAATGGCGATCATGACCGCCCAGGACGTGATCTGGGATGCCGTGATCGTCAGATCCATCACCGGCATGGGAATCGTCAGATAGATCTGCGCGCCGCTGATGGTGATGCCTTCGCCCTGCGGCGTTGTCAGCACCTTCAGCACCATGCATGCCAGAAGGGGCACGATCATCATAGCGATGTACAGCGCGTCCAGCAGACGGAAGCGCGTATTTTTTTCTTTCATGCTAGCGCATTCCCTCCTGAGTTATTGACCAGAATTGTTGCGGTTCATCAGGATCCCTTCAAACGCGATGACCAGCCGCGGGAACAGGAGCGGCACCAGCACCGCTACGGACTGGAACCACGGCAGGGTGACGCCCAGGATCGCGATGACGCCGAGTCCGAGCATCCGGAGCGTATAACTCAGCTGGACGCGCTGCTTTCCGCGTTTGGCATCCTCGCTGAGCGGCTGCTCCTTCTCGTCTTCGTCGGTTTCCTCGTCGCCGTCCGCAGTCTCCGCTTCCGGCGTCTCGATCGGCTTCATGTCGTCTGCCGCCTTCTGGACCGTCAGCGCCATGAGGAAAAAGTTCCCCACAGCCGCAGCCCAACCCAGCAGCGCGCCGGTCAACACGGTCCAGTCAAAACGCCCGATGATCAGGAAAACCGCGATCATCAGCACCGTCAGGATACCGGTCCCGAGGGCGATTCTCGCCGTTTCCTGACGGACAGCGGGTTGAACCTTCACCTGGCTTCTCCTTACTTGGTGCCGAAAAGCCTGTCGCCCGCGTCACCGAGGCCGGGGACGATATAGCCGTGGTCGTTCAGATGATCATCCAGCGCCGCCACGTAGATGTCAACGTCCGGGTGATCCTTCTGCAGCCGCGCGATGCCTTCGGGCGCCGCGATCAGGTTGACCGAACGGATGTTGTGGCAGCCGCGCTGCTTGATGAAATTGATGGCCGCGCTGGCGCTGCCGCCGGTGGCGAGCATCGGGTCGAGGACGATCAGTTCGCGGTGTTCGGCGTCTTCGGGGAGTTTGCAGTAGTATTCGACCGGATTCAGGGTCTTCGGGTCGCGGTACAGGCCGATATGGCCGACTTTCGCGTTAGGGATCAGGTTCAGGATGCCGTCCACCATGCCCAGACCGGCGCGAAGGATCGGGATGATGCCAATGGGTTTGCCCGCCAGCATCTTTGTTTTGGTCACGCAGATAGGCGTTTCAATCTCGACCTCTTCGGTCTGCAGGTCGCGGGTCACTTCATATACCATCAGCATCGAAATCTCGTCCAGCAATTCGCGGAATTCCTTGCATCCAGTATTTTTGTCGCGCATAATGCTCAGCTTGTGCTGAATCAGCGGATGGTCGAATACGACTACTTTGCTCATGGCGTAACCTCCTCAAAATTCGGGACAGCTTTCGTCCGAAAATATCCAATTTATTATCTAATAAAAGACCACTTCTTGTCAAGGGCAGAAACGGCAGGTTTTTCTGCAAAAAAACCATTTTTAAAAATTTATAAATTATTTCGCAAAATATATTGACAGGCGATGTACTTTGTTGTATTATTTATTTGCATTCATCAAGTATATATTCTTTGATGAACCGCGGCACACCATGACATGACTGACCATCATTGGGGAGGCGAAGCGTATGACTTTCAAATTTGCCTTATTCTGCACAGGAATTATTATTATCAATTATCTGTAACTAAGGAGGGCTGACCATGGCATTGTCATCGGATATTCTTCGCGGATATACGGACACGATCCTGCTTAAATGCCTGAGCGAAGGCGACAGCTATGGCTACCAGATGATCAAGCAGATCGCCCGGCTGAGCAACGGCGCGCTGGAACTCAAGGAGCCAACGCTGTACACCGCATTCCGGCGGCTCAGTCAGGACGGACTGATCGACAGTTACTGGGGCGACGAGCAGAGCGGGGCGCGAAGGCGCTATTACCGGCTGACCGAAAAGGGTCTGGAGCGTCTGATTTCGGAGCAGCAGGCCTGGCTTGAGACCCGCCGCACGCTGGATTTGCTGCTGCTGAACAATCCTGCTGAAGCGCAGAGTATTTAGGAGGACACCGATATGTATCAGAAGATTCTCGATATTACGGACGAACTGTTCCGGGACGTTGAAATGACGGAAGAAGCACAGGTCCTCAAGGAGGAACTCACCGCTGACCTGAACGAACGCTTTGCCGACCTGCTGGCAGGCGGCGTCAGCGAAGATGAAGCCGCCCGCCAGATCAGGGCGGACCTCGCCGATTTCGGCGAACTGACCAAGCGTTTCCCCCACCGCCAGCGTTCCCTCACTCCCATTGCTCCGGATACCTTTCCCGCTCTGAACGTGACGGAGATCCGGGTGAACCTGGGCTCAGACGACCTTGAGGTCCTGCCTTCCGAGGATCAGCAGATCCACCTGGAACTCATCGGCGGCGATGGGGCGCAGTGGCACAGCGAGATGAACGGCGGCTGCCTGGCGCTGGAGATCGTCCGGCCGGAAGAAACTTTCAAGAAACCGGAGCAGCAGCCGGACAACCTCAGCGGGTGGCTGCTCAGGACGCTCAACGTCATCGCGACCCGCATCGAACAGGAGTGCTGCCACGGAATCATCCGTGTACCCGCCGGCTGGCGCAGGGCGATGGAAATCACTTCTGGCAGCGGGGATGTCCGGGTCAACCTGCCGCTCGACACGCTTACGCTGCGCACCGGCAGCGGCGACGTGGACGTGTACCTTTTTGAAGGCTGCAAGCAGACAAGGATCAACACCGCAAGCGGAGACGCGAACGTCAAAGGGACCGCCGGGACTATCACCGTCGGCACTGCGAGCGGCGATATCAGCCTGACCGGACAGGCAGACGCACTCCGGATCACGACTGCAAGCGGAGATGCTGAACTGACCCAGGTCAAGACAGGCTCCCTGGAATGCAAAATGACTTCAGGCGACTTCGAATTCCAGGGCGAGGCACGGGAGATCGACTACAAGTCCGTTTCCGGCGACGTCGATATCATCCTTCACGGCGCCGTCGAGCGCATCCACGGCTCCACCGTTTCCGGAGACGCGGAGATCCGCCTGGCTGATGCCCAGCCCGCGAGCGCACAGGCCAGTTCCGTTTCCGGCGACATCCGTCTCTCCTGTCAGGAGGGGCCCGGTGCCGCGAAAATTAAGCTGAACAGCGTTTCGGGCGACATCACGGTCGTATAATCCGCAGCGCGCTTTCAGAACCGCCGTGTTTTTCGGCGGTTTTTTCATATGCGGATACCGCCGCAGCCTCAAATGGGCAGGCCGCTCTGTTTGACATCGGCAGACAGAGGTGGTAGAATAAGACAATTGCTGGAGGAGGACGGAAACATGCTCAGACAATTATCTGTCTTTATTGAAAACAACCAGGGTTCCCTCGCCGACCTGACACAGGCCCTCGAATCGAAGGGCATCATCATCCACTCGCTCGCGCTGGCGGACGCTTCGCGCTTCGGCGTGGTGCGTGCCATCGTCAGCCAGCCGGACCTGGCCCTGCAGACGCTGCAGGAAGCCGGATACTCCGGATGCCTTACGGAGGTCGTGGGCGTCAAGGCCCCCGATGAAAGCGCGGGCCTGACAGCCGCCCTGAGAGCGCTGGGCGAGCATGCGATCGACATCGAATACCTGTACATGATCAAGGCCACTGACGGTGTCCGGACGCTGGTGTTCGGCGTCGCCGACACTGCCCGCAGCGAGGCCGTGCTCTCCGAAGCCGGCTACGAGCTCGCTCAGGAAAGCAAAATGGATTAATCACTGCCCCAGGAGGCTGTACGCATGTCAAATCCCGGCAAAAAGAAACAAAAGAAAATCAAGCCGATTTCCAAGCCGTACCTGCGCGGAAATCCGATGAGCAAGCTGGTGGTGACCCGCGCGCTCAAGCTGATGGTTTATCCGCTCATCTTCATGCTGGTCAACCTGTTCGCCGGCGCGCCGCTGGCGCTGGACAACCTGCCCTTTCTGCGCATCGTGCTAAACGTGCTGCTGATCGTTTTCTGCATCGCGCTTCTCTACAACAACGGCCAGGGCACCGGCTACGGCGATATCACCCTCGCGGAAATCATGTACAACCACGATCAGGAAGGCAAGCCCGTTTCCGCGCAGGACCGGGACCGCTGCTTCCATCCCCTCAAAGGGGCCGTTACAGCCTTCCTGGCTTACCTGCCGCTGCTGATCGTCGCCGTCATATTCGCCCTGACCGTCAAGCGCCAGGAATTCGTATTGCCGGCACTGCCCTCCTGGGTCCAGGCCTTCCAGAACCAGAAAGACCTGATGCTGCCCCTGCAGTACTACCAGACCACAGAACCCGTCACCGCGGGCACCATCCTGCTGTTGGTCATGCGGCTGATGATCTACCCCTACATCAACCTTGTAGGCGCGCGGAACGCCGACCTGACCCTGCTCATGGACCGCCTGGCCCCGCTCACGCTGAGCCTGCCCTTTATCGGATACGCGGTCGGTTACCTGCGCGGGCGTTACAGCCGTGCGATGCTGCACGGCAACATGGCTGCCGCGGACCGCAAGCGCAGGCGGAAGGCCCGCAAAGCAGCCCCGCGTAAGCCCAAGAACACCACGGAACTGGTCTGATGCGGATCATCGCGGGCGAATACCGTTCCCGGCCACTCACCGCCCCGAAGGGAACGAACACCCGCCCCACGCTCGACCAGACCCGTGAGGCGCTGTTCAATATCCTCCAGGGCCGCGTGGAAGGCACGCGCTTTCTCGACCTCTACGCCGGTTCCGGCGCGGTCGCCCTCGAAGCGGTCAGCCGCGGCGCCGCAAGCGCCGTACTCTGTGACCAGGCTCATGCCGCGTGCGCCTGTATCCGGGAAAACATCCGCAAACTCGGCTGTGACTCCCGGACCCGGCTGATGGAAATGCCGGACCAGCGCGCTGTCGCAATGCTGGCCAGGGAAGGAGCACAGTTCGATCTGATTTATCTGGACCCCCCCTATGCCATGGATCTGACGCCGGTACTCGCCGCGCTGAAAGAAGCCGATCTCCTCGCGCCTGACGGGCTGATCATCGCCGAGCACGACGCGTCCACGGAGATTACACTTCCCGAAGGCTGGCGACTCACCCGCCGCAAGGTCTACCGCGATACCGCGCTGAGTTTTTACGCTGTCTGACGTCTTTATGTGAAGGAGAACGCATGAGCCCGGTTATCTGTCTGTACGCCGGCAGTTTCGACCCCGTGACCAACGGTCATCTGAGCCTGATCCGTCGCGCGTCCGAACACTTTGACAAAGTATTTGTCGCCGTGATGCGCAATCCCGCGAAACAGGGCGCGTTCCCGATCGGCGAGCGCATGCGGATGCTCGCGGACGTCTGCGAGCCTTTCGCCAACGTCAGAGTACTGACCGCGGAAGGGCTGACCCGCGCGCTGGCCGCCCAGCTCAACGCGACTGTACTCCTGCGCGGCTTGCGCGGCATGCAGGACCTGGACAGCGAACTGACCATGGCCCGCGTGAACCGCCGCCTGAATCCCGCACTGGACACCGTCTTTTTCGCGCCGGAAGAAGGCTGCGAATCCATCAGTTCCAGCCTGGTCAGGGAACTGGCTTCCCTGGGCGCCGATATCGACTCTTTTGTCCCTCCGCAGGTGAGGGATCATATCATAAAACACTATGCCAAAGGAGGGCCCAACAATGGCTGACAGCAGACTGCGGGTATTTGACTATGTGGATCAGCTGAACGTGATCCTTGACAGAGCGACCAAGGTGCCGCTTTCCACGCGCGTCGTGGTCGATAAGCAGGAAGTCAAGCAGATCCTGCAGCGCGTGGAGTCCAGCATCGATCCGGACATCCGGACCGCCAAGGACATCATCCAGCAGTATGACGAACTCATCCAGAAAGCCAACCGCCAGGCCGAGCAGGTGACCAGCGAAGCCAACGAAGCTGCCCGCCGCGCTGTGGATGACGCCAACGCGCGCGCCCAGACGGCCCTGCAGGAGGCGCAGGCCCGCGCCACGGATATCTCCCGCGACGCCGCGGACAAAGCCAACGCCATGGTTGCGGACGCCCAAGCCCGCGCAGCCGCGATGATTGCAGACGCCCAGGCCCGCGCGGAACAGCTGGTCGCCGACAGCACCATCACACAGCGCGCCAACGCCGAAGCGGCCCAGCTGCTGCAGCGCACGCACATGGACTGCGATCAGTACCGCCTCAATACCGAAAACAGCATCCAGCAGACCCTCGAACGGGCCGACGGGATGCTGAGTGCCCAGCTCGACCAGCTCCGCCGCCTGCGCCAGTCTTTTGACTCGCGCCAGAGCGACATGGTCGAAGAGCTGTAACCCGGATAATCACAGCACACCCGTTCGCGCGGGTGTGTTTTTTCATGCATTGTTCTTATATGAATATTACAGACGTTCCTTCCAGTGCTTCAGCTGGGAAAGCTGTCCGTCAAACAACTTCCTGCGCTCCGCGTCCGGCGTGTTTTCGGGGTTGGGCATATGGCCGACCAGGAAGTCCAGCAGGGAGTCCTTGGTCGCATAGGCAAATTTTCCGTCCGCGTAGCACCATTTGCAGTAATCCTCGTTGAAGTTCCCGTCCGGTTCCCGGCTGATATAATCGTCCTCGCTCAGCGGCATGCCGCAGCACTGACAGTAGAGCTGCCGCGGCGACCCCAGAAGCGTATTGATGGACACGTTGAATTCGCGGGACAGGATCCGCAGGGTATCGGTGCCCGGCTGCGTCTCCCCGTTTTCCCAGCGGCTGACCGCCTGCCTGGTCACCATCACGCGTTCGGCCATCTGGTCCTGGGTCAAGCCGTTCTTTTCCCTCAATGTTTTCAGAATCTCACAGATTTCCATAACACATTCCTCCCTCTTTCCTGTGTAATGTCATTATATCCCCGCCCGATCCCGGAAGCAAGCAACCCGCTGTTGCTGTTCAAAAAGGGATCCAATTTGATTCGTTTTCCTGAACCAGCGTTGCCATTCAGGACGCAAGATGATAGAATAGCCATGAGATTTTGCCGGGAGGAACAGCCATGAAATACATCCTGACTCTGGACGCGGGCACGACCGGCGTAAAATGCGCGGCATTCACCAGGGACGGCAGTTCGCTGTTCAGCACCGTCGTCACCTATCCCACACGCTATCCCGCCCTCGGCTGGGCCCAGCAGAAGCCCGAAGAACAAGCCACAGCGTCCGTTCAGGCGATCCGTTCGGCGCTCGAGCACCTTCCGGCCGGAGATTGTGAAGCGCTGGTCTTCACCGGTACGATGAACGGCTGCATTCCTGTCGACGCGGACGGAAACGCCCTCTACGACAACCTGATCCACAGCGATCTGCGCGCGGAGCCGGAAACGGAGACGATCCGCAGGGCCATTCCCCTTGATGAATACTTCGCCGTGACAGGCAACCGGATCGACGTCCACAGCGGGCTGCCCAAATATATGTGGCTGAAAGCGCATGAGCCGGAAGTATACAACCGCGCGGCTGCTTTCGTAAATATCAAGGATTACCTGTACGGGCGCGCGACCGGGCTGACCGGGTGCACCGATCTGACTGACGCTTCCCTGTGCAGCTGCCTGGACCTGCGCACCGGCGGCTGGGCCTGGGATATCTTGACCGAATGCGGGATCGATCATCAGAAAATGCCGCAGCTGCGCCCATCCTTTGACACAAGCGGAAAAGTGAGCGCGGATTTTGCAGCCCTGACCGGCCTGAAACAGGGCCTGCCCGTCGCCGTCGGCGCGGGTGACGGCGCGTGCGCCGCGCACGGCGCGAGAAGTCAGACAGTCGGCGATACCTATATGAACATCGGCTCTTCCGCATGGGTCAGCACCATGAGCGAAAAGCCGGTCAGCGATACGCGCCTGTTCAATTACTTTGACAATGACGGCAGGCACTACAACGTCTGCGGCACTGTCCAGAGCGGCGCCGCGGCCTTCGACTGGGCTGCGCAAAACCTGTTCGGCTCGTCAGGGGCGGACGTCGATCCGGAAACGGTGGAAGCTTGGGCCAGTCAGGTTTCGCCCGGCGCGGAGGGAGTTTTCTTCCTGCCCACGCTGATGGGTGAACGCACTCCCTGGTGGACCGCCCAGGCATCCGGCACACTGATCGGGTTCACGCTGTCCCACGACCGGAGACACATCGCCCGCGCCGTTTACGAAGGCATCATGCAGTCGCTGCACATGTGCGGCGCGATCCTGGCGGAAAATGGCCTGCCGGCCTCCCGGCTGACGCTGGTCGGCGGCGGCGCGAAGAGCGCACTCTGGGCTAAGATGGCCGCGGATATGTTCGGTGTACCGGTCCGCGTCCACCAGACCCCGCGCGAAGCCACCTCCCTCGGCGCTGCGCTGACCGCCGGCGTGGGCATCGGCTGGTACCGCGATTTCGCCGACGCATCCCAGTGCATCCGCATACAAAAAGAGCTGACACCGCAGCAGTCAGTCCACGAAATCTATCAAAAACACTTCAAGCTGTACCGTTCCTTGTATCCGACGATCAGGGACGCCTATGAAGCAATTTACCGGTTCCAGACAGAGTAAGACAATGGCGCCGGCCAGGCCGGCGCCATCAGTTTATTCAATATTCTCCCAATGTGACAGCAGATAGTTTTCCGCTTCCAGGCACCAGAGGCCGCTGTGCCGCGAGACGATTTCCGCCAGGTCTGCAAAGCGCGGATCATCCTTCCCTTTTTCTGCGAAATCGTCGATCGCCGTCAGCGGCATATTGATGTGCGTATAGATCAATTTCTTGCCGCCCGGGATCTTGGGCAGATTCAGCGTCGTTTCCGCGCAGCAGTCCAGGCCGCCTACATGAGTCACCATGACCGCGGGCCGGATCTTCCCGGCTGCCGTCAGTTCCAGCGACTCGATCATGTCTGCCGTGTTGCCGCCCGTGGTGCCGATGACGTGCGTGCTGTTATAATGCACGTCATAGAAATTGATTTTCGCGGAGAACTTAGGATCCGTCGGCCCTGCGAAGAAGCTAAGGCAGCCGTCCCGGCCCAGGATGTCCGATGCCAGCTGTACGACACTTTCCACCGGAGCGTTGACGAATACATCGTCATATCCCCCGCCTGCGAGATCGCGCAGATAAGCAGCCGGATTGGCGATATCCCCGGTATTGACAAACTGTACCATGACACCGGTCTTTTCGACCAGTTCTTTCGGGAACAGCCTGCGCGCGCGCTTGATGCGGGCTTCGTCGATGTCTGTGACGACCAGCGTACCCGGGCGGCGGTCGCAGTGGATAATATATTCTGCCATACCGAGGCCCATCGGGCCTGCGCCGGCCAGGATGGCCATTTTTCCACCCTCGCGGATGCCCATCTCATGCTGGTAAACGCCCATTCGGGTATGGAACGCCGCGTGCGCGGCGCCGATATTGCAGCTGTACGGTTCAGCCAGGGACGCCTCGAAGAAAGCGTCGCCCTTATACTCAAGGAAACAGCCGAGTTCCATGACTTCGGGCGGGATGATGCAGTACGTGCAGTCGCCGCCGAAGTAAGGATAGCTGTATCCGGGGCTCCACATCGTGCCCTTGTAGTTGAGCGCGGGCTGGAGCGTGAACTTGGTGCCCGGGAAGAACTGTCCCTCGTACTTTTTGCCGACCTCCACGATCATACCGGCAAACTCGTGTCCCATGACTGCGGGATGATCCGCCACGTCCGGATGAACACGCTTGTGTTTCGTGCCCAGGATCGCGCACTTATAGGTGGACATGCAGATGCTGTCCGAGATCACCTTGACCAGGATCTCGTCGTCCCTGATCGGCGGGAGTTCAAATTCCATCAGCCGCAGATCATTGGCGGCATGCAGGCGCACAGCGCGTGTTTTCATCGGCTCAGCCTTCTCATCACATCTCAGTCAGTATGACTTGTTTGAGCAGTTCATTGACATAGTCCATCTCCGCCGGCTGCGTGCCCGGCGTGGTCACCGCCGCGGCGCTGAAAGCCATGGCCAGCGCGCACGTATCGCGGAAACTCATGCCGCTCGCGGCACCGTAAGCCAGGGCGGCCATCATGCTGTCGCCCGCGCCTACGGTGCTCTGTACCTCTACCTTGAGGCCGCGGCCGCGCAGCGCGGTATCGCCTTTCACGAACAGCGCGCCGTCGCCGCCCAGGGAAACGGCCACCGTTTCTATACCGTCCGCTGTCAGCTCACGCGCTGAAGCGGCGATCTCATCAATACTCTCGAAACTGCGCCCCGTCAGGCGGCTCAGTTCGGCGTCGTTCGGCTTGATCAGAGCAGGCTTTGCTTTGGCGCCCTCGATCAGCAGGCCGCCGTCCGCGTCCAGACAGACGCGCACGCCCTTCCGGTTCAGGCGCTCCGTCCATTCAGCAAAGATCGTGTCAGCCGCTCCTGCAGGCGCTTTACCCGCAAAGACGACGATATCATCCCGCCGCACAGCGGTTTCGATCTTGCGGTAAACCGTCTCCAGAACGTCTTGACCGACCGGCATGCCGGCTTCGTTGATATCCGTATTGGTGTGCAATACCGGATCGATCACTTTCAGGTTGGTCCGTGTATCATGATCGGTCCACGCGAAATCACAGGCGATGCCCAGTCCGCGCAGGCTGTTTTCAATATACCTGCCCGTATCGCCGCCGAGGATGCCGGTCGCGAGACTGTCCATCCCCAGCGCGTGCAGGCCTTTTGATACGTTGATGCCCTTGCCGCCGGGATCCAGGCGAAGGCTCTCTATGCGATTGACCTCATCTGTCCGGAAGTTCGGGATGACGACCGTCTTATCCAGAGCCGGTGTCAGAGTTACCGTGACAATCATCAGCGGGAAGCGCCTTCCTTATTTCTTGACCGGCGCGTGGTTGTACGCATAATTGATCGCGTTCTGGTGGTCCTTGTCGACCTCGTTGGTGCGGTGGACCTTGCTGCCGACGAAATGGATGCAGAACTGGCCGGTATAATCGTTGTCCGGCAGGGTATCGCCGCTCGGATTGTGCGGTACGCCGTACATGGACGCCGCCAGCGAACGCCCGCCTATGGTCACCCACAGCGGATGGCGCTGATACAGGTTGTTTTCGCTGATCTCCTGGGCATTTTCAACGTTGTAGATGCGGCACATGATCGCCGTATCCGCTGCGGTCAGCGGTTCAACGTCGGCGTGAGAACCGCCGGCATAGCGCTTCGCCGCGAAGGAGAGGCCGGTATTCACGTCAGTGACCATCGCCACGGTGCCGCGCGCCCAGAGCTTGTTGGCGACGGACCAGTTCACCTTTTCCACCGGGTAGATGGTGGTATCGTAGGCGACGGTACCGTACAGGGCAGCCAGGGTCAGCTGGCCGGCAACGCCGTCCGCGGTCAGGCCGTTGTCCTTCTGGAAGGTGCTCACCGCCTGGCGCGTGGGATCCGTATAGACGCCGGTCACGTTGGCCGGAGCCAGATAGCCCTGCTCGTACAGCTTCTGCTGCAGCTGGGTCACAGCCGCACCGCTCGAACCGTAGCGCAGGATATCATAAGCCACGTAGGGTTTGAGGCCATCCGGCGTATTTCCGCCGTCAGGCACGGAGGTCGGAGCGGGCGTAGCGGTCACGGCAGGCGTCGGGGTCGCAAACTCTTCGTCCCATTCGTCATTCGTCATCACGTGGATGAGGTCGCCGCGGATCCAGCCGATCTTCTTGTTGTAGTTGACATGGTACCAGGTGAAGTTTTCACCGTTCTTGTCCGCCTTGATCTCGCCCAGCAGCGTCATGTAGGAATGCTCAAGATAGATCTTGGTGATGCTGGTGGACTTCATGGTATTCTCTTTGCGGAGCAGGATGTTGTTCTTGATCGTATACGCCACATCGGTCAGCGTGCCCGGACGCGGGGTCGGCGTCGCGGTCGGCACCGGCGTCACAATCGGCGCCGTCGGCGTCACGGCGGGCGTCGGGGTCGGCGTGCCGAAAGCCTTCTCCCACTCTTCGACCGTCATCACGTGGATCAGGTCGCCGCGGATCCAGCCCTTCAGGTTCAGGTACTCGATATGGTACCAGGTATAGTTCTCACCATTTTTGTCCGGCAGCGTCTCGCCCAGCCAGGTCATATAGCTTCCGCCCTTGCGGATCTTGTCCAGGCTGTTGGACTTCATGGTGTTTTCCTTGCGGATGTAGATATTGTTCTTGACGGTGTAAGCCACGTCGCTGAGGCCTGCCGGGATGACCGGCGTCGGCGCCGGAGTGGGCGTCTTGTCGGAGTCGCCGGCCTCTTTCTTGGTCAGGACGCGGACGAATTTGCCCATGACAAAGGCGTTGGAGCCCTTGTAATCGACCTTGTACCAGAGCACGCCGTTGACGGTAGCGCTGCCGGTGAAGGTCATGCGGTTGTGCAGGCGCAACTTGCCCAGGGATTTGGACGCCGTGGTCGCCGCGGCGCGGATATTGAGAGCGCTCGACAGGCTTTCAAATACGTTGGAGAGTTCCTGCTTGTCAGGCGCGGGCGCCGGATCGTCTTTGCCCTGGCCGTTGTATTCCGCCGCGGTCATCAGGCGGCAGCAGTCGCCGCGGATATAAGCGTTCACCTTGTTGACAGTCACGGGATACCAGGTGTATCCGTCGTTCGTCCACGGACTGGCCCACAGCGGGAGCACCGTGCCGCTCGTCACGCGATCGATGACTTTCGCGTTCTTGCGCGCGTCCTGGCGCACATTCACGCGCTTCTGGCTGGTGATGGTGATATACGGCGCATTGCCGGTATAAGTGCTGGACAGGATCAGCATCTGTGTATCCACATAACCGGTCTTGCCCGCGTAGATGGTTTTACTCCAGTCAGAGCGTGCTTCCAGAATAAACAGTTCGGAGCGGTTGGGGATGGATTTCAGACTGTCCGCGCTGTCGGAAGCTTCCTTGAGCAGCGGCAGCGTACCACTGGGAACGTTCACAGTCGCCATCAGACCGGTGCCGATCAGGTAGCTGGTACCGGTCACTGCAGTACCCTGGGCCGCCGCAGCGGGAGCGGCGGACGGGATCAGGCCTTCCTTGAGTACATAGCCTTCCCTGGAATCATAGAGGATCTTGGCCCATTCGCCGCTGTCCTCAATGATCGTTACTGCCGTACCGTTGGGCAGGAACGCCAGTACAGTCGCGTTCTTGGCCTTGTCGGCGCGCAGGGTGATGGTTTCACCGTTGGCGGTATATACAGTCGCCGGTATGCCTGCCTGCGGTGCGGCCGCGGCGCTGGCGCGCCGGGTGAGCAGCACGGGAAGCGCATCCGATTCCTCGTTCGCCTCAGGCTCCGTCCCGTTGAAATACGCTGTCATTTCCTCCGCAGAGGCGCTGCGGACGTACGCGTCGGAAATATAGCCGCTTTCGCCGTTATACTCCGTCATGAACCAGCCGTTCGCGTACCCGGTCACCTGCAGCATCGCGCCGTGGGGCAGCACCGCCAGGATGTCGCCGGTGGACTGCGGAGCCGAGCGGAGATTGACGCCGCTGACCGCAGTCGTCACCCAGCCGCCGACGTTGGCGAACACGGGTTCAGCTTCTTCGGTCTCCTCCAGCGGATCTCCGGTGATGGTCCCCTGAGCGCGCTCGTTCAGCCAGATCGCCGTCTCTTCCAGCGTCAGTGGCCGGAAGCAGTCGCCGAGGATATACCCGGTATAAGTGCCTTCCGGAGCGCTGGGCACACCGCCCTTCACCCGGTACCACAGATTGCCCTGGACAGTGGTCGTACCCTGAATGGTCATGACCCAGCCTTTCGGCAACAATTCCCAGTAGCCGGCGGTTTTGCTGGCATTCTGCCTGAGCTTGACCTGGTCTTCGGTCACACAGCCGAAAACCTCAGTCTCTTCGGCAACGGCGGCCGGCACAGACGCGCAGAGCATCAGGAGCGCCAGCAGCAGAGCCATAAAACGCCTTCCGGTCAAAGTGTTGGGCGTACGCATGGAACAGCACCTCGATTACAGTATACTGTCAAAGCCCGTCCCTGATTGAAAGGACAGACCTCAACATTTGAATTATATGACGAACTTGTAACAAAGTCAATAAAATTATTTCAAAGTTGTTACAAATTTTGGGTATTAAGCCATTTTAGAAGCTTTCTCCATCGCCGCTCGGGCCGCCTTGATGACCGCGCCGCGGAAGCCACTCTCCTCCAGCGAAGCGACCGCCTCGATGGTCGTGCCCGCCGGGGAGCAGACCATTTCCCGTAGTTCCGCCGGACTCTTTCCAGATTCGCGCAGGAGCGCCGCGCTGCCGTACAGCATCTGCGCTGCCATGCGCACCGCCTGACTGTGGTGCAGCCCGCCCAGGACGCCCGCATCCGCGAGCGCGTCGACAAACATATACACATAGGCAGGCGCGCTGCCGCTCACGCCGATGACGGCGTTCAGCTGGGATTCAGACACGGCTTCCGTATGCCCCAGCACCCCCAGTACGCGTTGTGCCAGGTCAAAAGTCTCATCTTTTACATTTGCGCCGCGGCAGACGGCGATCATCCCCTCGCCAATCAGCGCGGGCGTGTTGGGCATCGCCCGGATCACCTGAAGCCTGCCGCCGGTCAGACTGGTAAGTTTCTCCAGCGTATAGCCCGGCGCAATGGAAATCAGGCAGGCACCCGCCTGCGCCGCGTCGCGGATTTCGGCAATCACTGCCTGATACTGCTGCGGCAGAACGGCCAAAATGATTATGTCCGCGCCGCTGACCGCATCCGCATTGGATTTCATGCAGCGCAGGGCAAGGTCAGCAAGGCTCTCCGGCAGGACGCCTGTCGTGTTGGTCAGCACCAGATTCCATCCGGCTTCACCGCTGCGGGCCATTCCTTTCGCCATCGCAGCGCCCATTTTGCCCGTACCCAGAATCGCGATTTTCATTGTTTGTTACCCCTTTCATTACAATCCGTAAATCTTTCTTCAATAATGTTACTGTCATGCTCCCCGAGCGGACACGGAATCCGACAGGGTGATCGTCAGCACGTTCAAACCGAGCAGGTTCTGATAGCTGATATCCTGCGCGATCCCATAGACAAGCCTCAGCCCGACGTTCGCAAACGGGTCCCCGCTTGCAGTCATTTCATAACATTCCTTCGGGTTGAAGGGGATGCAGTCGTCCTTGATCCGGAGAACGACTCTCTCCTGCAGGATGACCACGCGAATCTCCACCACATGGGATTTCCGGTCCTTCTCAAAACCGTGCTCCACAATGTTTCCGGCCATCTCCTCCAGGCACAGGCCGGCATGCGCGCCGGTCTTTTTCGGGATGCCGTGCGCGTCGCAGAATTCCTGCACACTTACAGCCGTGCGCGTGACGCCGCTCACATCGCGCAGGGTCATCACCAGGCGCTCGCCCGTCCCGAACTCCGGCTGCAGCAACAGCCATTCGTCAAGGCTGCGCGGCCAGCGCTTGCAGCGGATCACCGCATAAACCGCACAGACTGCCAGCGTGATGCACAGCCCGATCGGGAAAGAGAGCCATACGCCCAGCGCACCGAAGGCCGGCGCCAGCAGCACCGCCGGGATGACTACGCTGAAGAAGCCGTCCATCAGGGAAGTCAGGTTGACGAACCACCGGAACCCGGCTGCCTGGCAATAGCTCGAATAAATGATGCACAAAAGCGCCAGCGGGGCACTGAGTCCGTTAATGACGAACAGTTCCCTGGTCATACTGTATACCCCGGAAGCCGGATCCTGGAAGAAGATCCCGGTCAGCACAGGTGCGAGAAGCGCAACGACGGCGGCCACCGCCGCCATCATCGCCATCACTTTGGTCAGTGCGGTCCTGATCACCGCCAGAAGCGCTTCCCGGTTCTCTTCGCCCAGGAAAACGCTGGAGAGCATCCGGATGACCGCCCCTGTGCCGAGCGCGATCGCCAGGATGAGACCGCTGACCATATTAAACGCAGACAGCGCGCTCAGACCGTCTTCCCCCGCATGCGCCAGGAGCAGCCGGTTGATGACGAGGCTGCGCGCCGCGAGGCAGGCCACCAGCAATGCGTTGGGAAAGCCGGTTTTCAGCATCCCGGGCAGTTCACGCCACGCAATCAGCCTCACGCCCGGCCTCAGCTGCACCTTATCCGTCAGATAATACTGCACCAGGACGAGGAAATAAGCCCAGTTGGCGAGCGAGGTCGACAGCGCGAGCCCCCAGATGCCCATATCCATGACCACGGTGAACAGGATATCCAGCAAAAAATTGACCGCAACCATCACAACGATCCCCACCTGGCCGCGCTTCTGCTGGCGTTCCAGCTGCAGGCACGCCGCCAGCTGCTGCGACAGCAGCAAAGGAATGAGGCCGAAGGCATAGCCCACGATGTAGATCGCCAGATCCTTCTTCAGCTGCTCGTTCGCGCCGAGCAGCCCCGCGATCGCTTCGGGAGCGGCAAAACTGGCCCCCGTCAGGACAGCGCCGGAAATCAGCGCAGCCGTTATCGCCAGGGAACAGACGCCTCTCGTCTTGTCGATCTTTCCGGCGCCCAGGTAGCGTCCGCTCAGGACCGACGCGCCGCCGAGAATGACCGAGCCGACGGCTTCCAGGATCCGTACCATCGTAAAATACAGGCCCACGACGGCGACTGCCGTTTCGCCGCAGAACCGCGCCGCGACGATGCCGTCCACGATGGAGTTGATCGAACCCATCGCGACGATCGCCACCTGCACGGGCAGGAGCCTGAAAAAGAGGCGCGAGATCATGGCGCTGTCATTCTGCCCCGTTTTGATTCTCATGGCGTTCCTATCCCCCGTGACTAAATCTTCAGTCATATCAAAATATATATGAAGGCCGCGCCGTTGTCAACAGAAAAGCCGCAAACATACAAAATAATATATAAAATATTACCAGATCTATGGATTTTGGTTGAATGATGTGTTATACTCCTATCCAATAAGTGACCGATAATCCTGACAGATATTCAACGACTCAATTGAAAAGGGGAGATTGAGATGAGTGTCAACATCAACGTCAAGAATGTCATTAAGAAATACGGCGACAATACCGTCATCCCGGATCTGAGCCTGACGATCAGAGAAGGCGAGTTCTTCACCCTGCTGGGGCCCTCGGGCTGCGGCAAAACCACCCTCCTGCGCATGATTGCGGGCTTCAACTCCATCGAGGGCGGCGATATCTGCTTCAACGACAAGCGCATCAACGATCTGGACCCGGCCAAACGCAATATCGGCATGGTGTTCCAGAACTACGCGATCTTCCCGCACCTGAGCGTACGCAACAACGTCGCGTTCGGCCTGAAAGAGCGCAGGCTGCCCAAAGCCCAGGTCATCGAAGACACCAACAAGTTCATGAAGCTGATGCACATCGACGAATATGCCGACCGCATGCCTGACCGCCTCTCCGGCGGCCAGCAGCAGCGCGTCGCGCTGGCGCGCGCGCTGGTGATCCAGCCCGACGTACTGCTGATGGACGAACCGCTTTCCAACCTGGACGCAAAGCTGCGCGTGGAGATGCGTACGGTCATCAAGGAGATCCAGAACTCCGTCGGCATTACGACTGTCTACGTGACCCACGACCAGGAAGAGGCCATGGCGGTATCGGACCGCATCGCGGTCATGAACCTGGGCGTCATTCAGCAGATCGGCACCCCGAAAGCGCTGTACCAGCGGCCGGCGAACCTGTTCGTGGCGTCCTTTATCGGGCGTACGAACATCTTCGAAGCGAAGCTCGTCCTCCGCGACAAGGTGCCTACGCTCGTGTTTGAGGGCGGATACGCCGTTCCGGTCGGGCACGTCCTGCCCGAATACCAGAAAGAGATGCCGGTCAAAGTCTGCGTACGTCCGGAAGAACTGGTCATCTCCAATACTGACGAGGGGGTTGACGCCAGGATCGACGACAGCGTGTTCCTCGGCCTGAACACGCACTATTTCGTGACCACCGCAGACGGGATCAAAGCGGAAATCGTGCAGGAATCCCAAATCGACAGCATCATTCCCAAAGGCGAACACGTCCGCCTGACGGTCAAACGCGAAAAGATCAACGTCATGACCGAAGACGGAAGCACCAACATCCTGCAAGGTGTACAGAACGACCTTGAAAAGAAGGCGGTGTAACCGTGAAAAAGAAATATGAGGTCTGGACGTTTATCACCTGGATCTTCCTGGCGCTGTTCGGACTGTTCCTGATCTATCCGATGTTCGGCATCTTGAAACAGTCCGTCATCAGCAGCGACGGACGGTTCACGTTCGAGCAGTTCGGCAAGTTCTTCTCCACGCCGTACTATTCCTCTACGATCCAGAACAGCTTCGTGGTCACCATCGCCGTTACCGCGGTCACGCTGCTGATCGGCATCCCCTTTGCGTACTTTTATTCATTCTTCCAGCTGAAGGGCAGCAAATTCATCTTCGTGGTCTCCATTCTCTGCTGCATGAGTGCCCCCTTTATCGGTGCGTACAGCTGGATCATGCTGCTGGGCCGCAATGGCGTCATCACTGTGTTCCTGAAGGACGCGTTCGGCATCAAGCTGGGCAGCATCTACGGCTTCGGCGGCATCCTGATGGTGCAGGCGCTCAAGTTCTTCCCGCTCGTCTTCGTGTACATGAACGGTGCCTTCAAATCCATCGACAACAGCCTCATCGAGGCCTCCGCCAACATGGGCTGCACCGGCGTCCGGCGCTTCTTCAAGGTCATCATGCAACTGTCCATGCCGACCATCCTGGCCGCGTCGCTGCTCGTGTTCATGCGCGCTTTCGCGGACTTCGGCACCCCGCTGCTGATCGGCGAGGGCTACCGCACGTTCCCCGTCGAGATCTACAACCAGTACCTCGGCGAGAACGGGACGGACCATAACTTCGCCGCCGCCATTTCCGTGATCGCGATCATCGTGACGGCCATCGTCTTCTTCATCCAGAAATGGGCGACCAACAAATACAATTTCTCCATCAACGCCCTGCATCCCATCCAGAAGCACAAACCGCGCGGCGTCGCGGGCGTACTCATGTATGTGTACTGCTACGGCCTGATCGCGCTGGCCTTCCTGCCCCAGCTGTACATCGTGTACCTGTCCTTCCGCAACTGCGACGGCGCGGTCTTCAAGCCCGGCTTCAGCATGGTCAACTATGAGAAAGCCATGAAGAAGCTGCTGGTGCGCTCCATCAACAATACGATGATCTTCGGTATCGTTTCGCTGCTGATCATCATCATCTTCGCGATTCTGATCGCATACCTGGTGGTTCGCAGGCCGCGCCCGCTGAATCACACCATCGATACCCTGTCCATGCTGCCTTACATCATGCCCGGCTCCATCATCGGCATCGCGCTGGTCATCGCGTTCGGCAAGCAGCCCTTGGCCCTGACCGGCACCATGGCGATCATGATCATCGCGCTGGTCATCCGAAGGATGCCCTACACAATACGTTCGGCCACCGCTACGCTGCAGAGCATCCCCATCAGTACAGAAGAAGCTTCCATCTCTCTCGGCGCGGGCAAGCTCAAGACGTTCCTGAAAGTCACTGCCCCGATGATGGGCAACGGCATCATGAGCGGCGCGGTCCTCAGCTGGGTCGCCATCGTCACCGAGCTTTCGAGCGCGATCATCCTGTACAACAACAAGACGATCACCCTGACTATGAGCACCTACGCGGCCATCAGCCGCGGCAACGACGGCCTGGCCTGCGCTTTCGCGGCCATCCTGACGGTGCTGACCGCGATCTCGCTGATCATCTACCTGGCGGTGACCAAGAGCGAGGACATCAAACTTTGATCCCCGGGCGCACGGTGCGCCTGAAAATAAATCTATTCAAAGGAGGTTTCTCTTTATGAAGAAACTTACAGCATTGCTCCTGGCCGCCATCATGATGCTGGCCGCCTGCTCCGCGATTGCGGAATCCGTGTCCGGTCCCCTGGTGCTGTACAGCTCCATGACCGATAACGACATCGACAACCTGATCGAAGCCTTCAACGAAGTGTATCCCGACGTGGAAGTGGAAGTGGTGAACGGCTCCGCCGGCGAACTGCAGGCCCGTACCCGCGCCGAAGCCGGCAATCCCCAGGGCGACGTGCAGTGGGGCGGCCTCTCTCCGTCCGACGGCTCTGCCAACGACGACATCTACGCCCTCTATACTTCTCCCTATGAGGACGATCTGCCCGCTGATTACAAGAGCCACAACGGCCGCTACAACCAGGACCACCTGAGCACCATCTGCTTCTGCGTGAACGTGGAACTCGAAAAAGAACTCGGCGTCGAGATCAGGACCTATGAAGACCTGCTGAATCCCGCCCTCAAAGGCCGCATCGTGCTGAGCGACCCCAACAGCTCCTCCGCCGCCTGGAACAACGTCTGCAACATCTTCGCAGTGTATGGCTATGACAGTGACGAAGCCTGGGCCATCATGCGCGGACTGCTCGAAAACGGTCTGGTCATTTCCACCTCTTCCTCCGTATGCTTCAAAGCTGTTGACAGCGGCGAATATGCTGTCGGCCTGACCTACGAAGACGGCGCTGACACCCTGCTCAAGTCCGGCTCCGACCGCATCCGCATCCAGTATCCTGAAAACGGTGCGTCCGGCACCACCATGGGCTGCGCGATGATCGAAAACTGCCCGCATCCCGAAGCCGCGAAGGCCATGATCAACTTCCTGATGAGCCCCGAGGGCCAGGAAGCGCTGGCGACCCGCCTGGAGACCCTGCGCTTCACCAACCCGAAGGCGAAGTACGAGATCAAGTACCTGCCTGCCGACGATACCATTAACTGGGTATCCCGCGACACCAGCTGGCTGATCGAGCACAAAGCTGAAATGCTCGAAAAGTGGAACGCGCTTTACGCCGAGACCCGCTGATTCAGTCCAAAACAAGAGGGCATGCCGTGCAAACCGCGGCATGCCCTTTACTTTTATTTCTCACTGGTCCTCGATCATTTCCTTGACCTTCAGCGCAGCAGCGTAGAGTTCGTTCTTCCGCAGTCCCTGGGCCTGCAACTGTTCCCGCGCTTCACGCAGGGATGCTCCGCCGAGCATCAGTTCAAGCAGGCGCATTTCCGGGCTCAGTTCCGCCGCCGGTGCTGCAGCCTCGGGTACAGGAACCTGCCGCAGGTCGAGCACGATGCAGTATTCGCCCTTCTCAGCCTTCTCGTTCGCTTTCATCTGTTCCAGGACTTCATCTGGCGTTCCGCGCAGGGTCAGCTCATGCAGCTTGGAAAGATCGCAGGACGCGCTCACCCGCGCTTCCGGAAGGACGCGCGCGATCGATTCCATCAGCGCGATCACCCTGAACGGGGATTCGTGGATGATGGCGGCCTGCCCGCCGATCATACTGCGGAGTTTTTCTTCCAGCGGCTTTTTCTCCCGCGGCAGAAACCCATAAAACGTGAATTCCGTCACGTCGAACCCGCTCACCGACAGGGCTGCCGCCAGCGCCGTGGGTCCGGGCACGGCGACCACAGGAATACCTGCCTCGGCGCACAGCCGGGTCAGGATCATGCCCGGGTCTGAGACCCCGGGCGTGCCCGCGTCCGTGACCAGGGCAACGTCGATGCCTTCCGAAAGCATCCGGCTGACGATCTCCTGCGCTTTCCCGCGCTCGTTATGCTGATGGCAGGAGGTCAGCGGCGTATGGATATCGAAATGGCTGGTTAGCTTCATGGTGACGCGCGTGTCCTCCGCGGCGATCAGCTGCACGTTTCTGAGCGTCTCCACCGCGCGCGGGCTCATATCCCCCAGGTTCCCGATCGGCGTCGCCACCACGTAAAGGGTCATACCGCCATTCCTCCTCACTGTTCAGAACGTCATATAGGCATTATAACACGTCCTGCAGGCAATGAAAAGGGCTGAATCTGCATGGGTGATTGACAATCCACCGTAAACCGTATAAAATAAGAAAGCAGCCGGACGGCTGAAATAAATGGCGAAAGATGGAGGGAATCAATATGTCTCTTACCTATAAGATGAAAGTGGCCGGCCTGGAACGTGATCTGCCGATCTGCCGGGTCAACGACGATCTGTATATCGGCGCGTTCGTCATCTTCGGCGACGTCGAACTGACCCAGGCCTGCGCGCGGGAACTGCTCAAGCGCGCGCCTGAATATGACATCATGATCTCCGCCGAATCCAAGGGCATCCCGCTGGTCTACGAGATGGCGCGCCAGAGCGGCGAGAACCGCTACCTGCTGGCCCGCAAAGCGCCGAAACTGTATATGCAGAACGTTTTCAGCGTGAAGGTCAACTCCATCACCACCGCCAAAGAGCAGATCCTCTGCATCGACGGCAAGGACGCCGAATACATGAAGGGCCGCCGCGTCTTGATCGTGGACGACGTCATCTCCACCGGCGAATCCCTGAAAGCGCTGGAGCAGCTCGTCACCAAAGCCGGCGGCAACATCGTCGGCCGCATGGCGATCCTGGCCGAGGGTGACGCCCAGAGCCGCGACGACCTGATCTACCTCGAAAAACTGCCCGTTTTCAACGCAAAAGGCGAAATCATCGGCTAACAAAAAACGGAGGTGCACAGCTTATGCGCCAGAGCGGATTGCTGGTCCATCTCACGTCGCTTGCCGGGCCGGAAGGCATCGGCACGCTTGGCGCGCCTGCGCGCGAGATGGCGGATTTTCTACACGACGCGGACGTCCGCGTATGGCAGATGCTGCCGGTCGGGCCCACGGGTTTCGGCGCGTCGCCTTACCAGAGCCCATCCACTTACGCGGGCAATCCGCTGCTGATCGACCTGACCGCGCTCCGGGATGAAGGCATCCTGCCCAAGGATGCGAACTTTGCCGCGGAACCTGCGCCGCGCGTCGATTTTGACGCCGTCGAAAAGACCAAAACAGCCTGCCTGCTGCGCGCCTACGAAGCTTCCATCGGAGACCTGAAATCCGAGGTTGAAAGCTTTGCCGCCAGGAAAGCCTGGGTCTGGCCTTACGCGCAGTACGAAGCGCTCAAGGAAGCGCACGGTCCCTTCAACACCTGGCCGATCGCCCAGCGGCGCTACCCCACCGACCATAACGCGGAAACTGCCAAAGAGCTCGAGAGCCTCAAAGACCGGGTGCTGTACCACGCGTTTGTGCAGTACCTCTTCGACCGCCAGTGGACGGAACTGCGCGAATACGCCGCCAAAAAAGAGCTGTCATTGTTCGGCGACATCCCGATCTATGTCGCACCGGGCAGCTGCGACGTCTGGCAGAGCCCGCAGTATTTCCAGGTGGACGAAAACCTGAACCCCCAGCGCGTCGCCGGCGTGCCGCCGGATTACTTCTCTGCGGACGGCCAGCTCTGGGGCAACCCGCTCTACCGCTGGCTCAGGCTGTGGGCGCACCATTACGACTGGTGGATCGACCGCCTGCGCGGGATCAGCGAGCGCTTCGACATCATCCGCATCGACCATTTCATCGGATTCGCGAATTATTACTCCGTCGCCGCCGACGCGGATAACGCGCGCCACGGAAAGTGGGTCAAAAATGCGGGGAAGCTGTTCTTTAACGAGGTAAGCCGCCAGCTGCCCGACATGCGCATCATCGCCGAAGACTTGGGCGAAGTGAGCCCGCGCGTGAAAAAGCTGCTCCGGGAGACCGGCTTCCCCGGCATGAAGGTGCTGGTGTTCGGCCTGGACAGTGACGAGAGCAACCCGCACCACCCCGCCAACATCACAGAGAATACCGTCGCCTATACCGGCACACACGACAACGATACCGTCCTTGGCTGGTATAACCGCATCGACCGCAAGGAACGCCAAAACGCGCAGAACATCCTGGGCATGAAGCCCGGAGACGACATCTGCAACGCGATGATCCGCAGGGTGCTTTCGTCCCCCGCTTTTCTGGCGGTCATCCCCATGCAGGACTGGCTGTGCCTGGACAATGAATCGCGCATGAACTACCCCGGCACAGTTGGCGGCAACAACTGGCGCTACCGCATGATGCCCGGCGACCTGAGCGCCGTCCTGCTCAAGCGCATCCAGATCATGAATCACGAATACGGGAGGAATTGAACATGGCTTTCAAACCGCAGGACATCCTCTGCCTGACAGAACAGAATGTGCGCGCGATGTATCATACAGAACTGGCCGGAGCTGACGCGCACCAGCTGCACAACGCCCTCGGCCGTGCGGTCATGGCGCTGATCGCGCCGGACTGGATGAAGACCAACGAAAAGCGCGCCGCAAAAAGGCAGGCCGCTTATCTGTCTGCCGAATACCTGACGGGGCGCCTGGTATACAACAACCTGCTCTGCCTGGGAGTACTCAGCGAAACGAAATCCCTCTTCCAGGAGAAGGGCGTTGATCTCGCGGTCCTCGAGGACATCGAGGACGACGCGTTCGGCAACGGCGGCCTGGGCCGCCTCGCCGCCTGCTTCCTGGACAGCGCAGCGACGCTCGACGTCCCGCTGACGGGCTACGGTCTGCGCTATCGCTACGGGCTTTTCTACCAGTATTTCGAGGACGGCTGCCAGAAGGAAGCGCCCGACGACTGGTCGCGCCTGGGCGACCCATGGAGCGTACGCCGCGACGACCTCAAGGTCATCGTCCCCATCAAGGATGGGCCGGTCAGCGCCGTGCCTTACGACATGCCGGTCATCGGCTACAAAAACGGCGTCGTCGGCACCCTGCGCCTGTGGCAGACCGAGAGCCTGCATGAGATCGATTTCAAAACCTTCAACGAGCAGCGTTATGCCCAGGCCGCGAAGGACAAGAACGCGGCCGAAGATATCGTCAAATTCCTGTATCCCAATGATACCAGGCCCGCGGGCAAGCTGCTGCGCCTGAAGCAGCAGTACGTGCTTTCCAGCGCGTCCCTGCAGGATATGCTCCGCGCCTACCGTGAGCGTTACGGCCGCGACTATTCTCATTTCGCGGAATGCTATGCCGTACAGCTCAACGATACGCATCCCACGCTGTCGATTCCCGAACTGGTCCGCCTGCTGATGCTGGACCACGTCTCGTTCGAGAAAGCGCTGGAAATCGCAAAAGCCACCTTCGCCTACACCAACCACACGGTCATGCAGGAAGCCCTGGAAAAGTGGGATCTCGCGCTCCTGCGCCGCCTCTCCCCCGAAATCGCGGATATCCTGATCCGTATCGACGCCGCCATGCGTGCGGAACTGGGCGATCAGGTGACCGGAAGTATGGGCATCCGGCAGGATGGCAGGATCCACATGGCCAATCTCGCCATGTACGGCGGGCACGCAGTCAACGGCGTGGCCAAGATCCACACCGAGATCCTGAAAAACGACGTCCTCAAAGACTGGTACGCGGTCTGTCCCGACCACTTCAGCAATAAAACCAACGGCATCACACAGCGCCGCTGGCTGGGGCTGTGCAATCCCGAACTGACCGCGCTGATGAACGAAGCCGCCAGCGCGGACGTGCTGCTGGAGCCGGAGAAAATGTCCGCCCTGGCCAAATACGCGGACGATGCTGCAGCCCTCGACCGCATGCACCAAATCAAGCGGGCGAACAAGCGCGAACTCGCGCGCGTCATTAAAGACCGTGAAGGCGTGGAACTGCCCGAAAGCTTCCTCTTCGACGTCCAGGTCAAGCGCCTGCACGAGTACAAGCGCCAGCTGATGAACGCCTTCTCGATCGCCGCCCTGTACGAAGGCCTGAAAGACGGCAGCATCAAAGACTTTACGCCCACAGCGTTCATTTTCGGCGCGAAGGCTGCCCCCGGATACGACCGGGCGAAAGCCATCATTTACTTCATCAACAGCATCGCCGCCACCGTCAACCGCGATCCAGCCGTACGCGACCTGATGCGCGTTGTCTTCGTGCACAATTACGACTGCTCTTATGCTGAAAAGATCCTGCCCGCCGCTGACGTATCCGAACAGATTTCCCCAGCGGGCACCGAAGCCAGCGGAACCAGCAACATGAAGCTGATGATGAACGGCGCGGTCACCCTGGGCACGATGGACGGCGCGAACATCGAAATCGTGGGCAAGGCCGGCCTCGAAAACAACTACATCTTCGGCGCGACGGTCGACGAAATCAACCGCATTCGCGATTCGTACGACCCGAATGCGCTGTATCAGCAGGACGCACGCCTCGCGCGCGCCATGAATTGGCTGATCGACGGCCATGTGCCGGACAAGAACGGCATGCTCCGGGAACTGCACGACGCGCTGCTCAAAGGCGCCAGCTGGCACAAGCCGGACCATTACTTCGTCTGCCTGGACTTCGACCCGTATCTGACCGCCAAACTGAAGGTCAACTCGGACTACCGCGACAGCGCCGCCTTCACCCGCAAATGCCTGCTGAACGCGGCGAACGCGGGCAGCTTCTCTTCCGACCGCACCATTCGTGAATACGCCCGCGAAATCTGGCGCACAGAGTGAGGCTGCAGACATGACGCAAAAAGGCATGCATGTCTGCCTGATGAACGACTCCTTCCCGCCGGTCATCGACGGGGTGGCGAACTGTGTCCAGAATTACGCGGATATCATCGAGCGCGAACTGGGATACGCGCTCGTGTGCACCCCTGATTATCCCAACGTTACAGACAATTACGTCTATCCGGTCCTGCGCTATCCGAGTTTCGACCTGACCAAGGCGTTCGGCTACCGTGCGGGAATGCCCTTCGACCGCAAAACGATCAGTATGCTCGAGCAATGGCCCAGCGACGTGATCCACGCGCATTGCCCGATCATGTCCATGGTCATGGCCCGCACCCTGCGGGAACTCATCCATAAACCGATCGTCCTGACTTATCACAGCAAATTCGAGGTGGATATCCAGCAGGACATCTCCTCTCCCGCCATCCAGGAACAGGCTACGCGCGCGATCCTCGCGAACATCGAATCGGCTGACGCCGTGTGGACCGTCAGCGAAGGCGCGAGCCGCAGCCTGCGCGCGCTGGGTTACCGGGGCGAGTATCTCGTCATGCCCAACGGCGTCGATCTGCCCTTGGGCGCCGCCTCGCCGGAAGCGGTCCGCGGGGTCAATGAACGCCTGAACCTGAGCCCGGATATGCCGGTATTCCTCTTTATCGGGCGGCTGATGTGGTACAAGGGCATCCGCCAGATCCTCGACGCGATCCGGCTGCTCAAAACGGACGTCCGCCCCTTCAGGATGCTCTTCGTCGGAGACGGCCAGGAGAAGGACGAAATCGTCCAGTACGCGAAAAACACCGGCATCGATGACTGCGTGACTTTCCTGCCGGCGATCAGCGACCGCGAGGAACTGCGCGCATATTATTCCCGCGGTGATCTCTTCCTGTTCCCCTCGGAATACGATACGAACGGACTGGTCGTGCATGAGGCCGCCGCCTGCGCGACCGCCAGCGTGACCCTGACGGGCAGCTGCGCAGCTGAAGGCGTCATTGACGGGCAGAACGGACTGACCGTCGACGCGACTCCCGAATCCCTGGCCCGCGCCTGCAAACAGATGCTCGCGAATCCGCAATACATGCGCGAAATGGGCGATCACGCGCAAAAGGAACTCTACCTGAGCTGGGAAGACAGCGTACGCCGCGCCTACACGGAATACGAACGGGTCTGCCGCGACTACAGCGAGCGACGCTATCCCCCACGCAACGGCAAATCCGACCGCTTCTTCCGCACTGTATCGAAGCTTTACAAAAGCAGCAAGAGCGATAAAACAAAATAACAGTCTTTGGCGCTGATTGCTTCAATCACTGCCAGATGGTTGATTTGTTCTGATAGAGAATAATAGTCCAATCGATATATCAAAGATTAAACCCACCGTTCCAGGTGGGTTTTCTGTATATCATTTTGTACCATCGGATAAACTACTTAAGATAAGGGGCTGTAGTCGACCAAATAATCGCCAAACGCTCTAAAAATCCAATAATGGCAAAAAAGAACAGTCCATGAATCACTTTGTAAGATCAAAGATTTTCATCTGGCGTGTCCTGGGGGATTCGACTTTTCTGCGAAAAAGCTAGGCCGGCTCTGACAGTCCACTGGACTGTCATTCACTCCCGGCCCGTTCGAATCCCCCAGAAAACAATAGAAAAGACACCCACTTGGGGTGTCTCAGACTGTCGACAAAGGCCGAGGTCAAGGCCTCGGATTTTTTGTATTTAAGTGGTGAAACATCGAAAAATCAACACATAGAAAGCGATATATGGTATAATAAGGCAAAGGAAGTGAGCCATATGCTGCATGAAGAGCCC
>JAFRNK010000076.1 GCA_017430225.1 Clostridia bacterium
CAACCAGGCGGCCATTGCCGCGGGCCGGTGCGAGGTGCGGCAGGGGAACGTGTCCGACCTTCGTCTCCCGGACAGTTCCTTCGATCTGGCGACTGCCTTTGAGACGGTTTACTTCTGGCCGGGGCTGGAGAAGTGCTTCGGGCAGGTCGCCCGTATCCTGAAACCGGGCGGGATCTTCATCATCTGCAACGAATCAGACGGTGCTGATGATACGGGGAAGAAATACGAGGGCATCATCGACGGGATGAAATGCTATACAGCGGAACAGCTTGAAACGGCGCTGAAAGCGGAAGGCTTTTCCGGGGTGAGCAGCGATCATCATCCGTCGAAACCATGGATCACCATCATTGCAAGAAAGTAAGGAGTTGAAATTGGCATGAAACCTGATTACAAAAACTGGATGCCCAAGGGCATGGTGTATTCTTTCCTGTTCGCGGCCCTCGGCTGCGGCGCTGCGGCCACGGCGCTTGGTCTGCTGCTGCCGGGCGGCACGCTGAGAACCGTGCTGACCATCGCGTTTGCGGTGATCGCGCTTGTTTTCTGCGGGCTGACCGTCTGGGCTGTCAGCATGTATCGCGCTTTCGACTACAACGGAAAACGTCAGATGGCCCGGCAGATCATCGAGGGAACGGCGTCCTGTGTGAATCTGCCGGAAGGCGGCAAGTGCCTGGACGTAGGCTGCGGAAGCGGAGCGCTGGGGATCGCCGTGGGCAAGCGGAATCCCAGGGCCGAGATCGTGGGTATCGACCGCTGGGGCAAGGAATATGCATCCTTCAGCAAGAGCCTGTGCGAAAGCAACGCCCGGGCTGAGGGGGTCAGCCGGATCACGTTCCAGCAGGGAGACGCCACCCATCTGGATTTCCCGGACGAGACCTTTGACGCCGTTGTGAGCAATTATGTGTACCACAACATCCCCGGCAACCGGCAGCAATATCTGCTGGAAACCCTGCGCACGCTGAAAAAAGGCGGTACCTTTGCCCTGCACGATATATTCTCCAAATCCAAGTACGGCGATATGCAGGCCTTTGTGAAGAAGCTCAAAGATATGGGCTACAGGCAGGTGGAGCTGATCGACACGACGGACGGCAGGTTCATGAAGAAGTCCGAAGCTGCCTGGATGGCGCTGAGCGGCTCCGCGCTGCTGACCGGCAGAAAGTAAATATCTAAACAAGCATGGCTGCCTGATTCCGGAGGAAGAACCGATGAAATACCACATTGAGAAAAACACCGTACAGGAGACACTGGTGATCCCCCTTTTTGGCCGGCTGGTCTGTTCCGAGCGTTTTCCGCAATTGTTTTCCGACCCGGAGGCGAAACGCATCTGCGATTCTCTGGATTATGACTTCGCGGAGAAGCGCAAAAAGATGGAATCCGCATTAGGCCTGTTCGGAGCGCTGGAAGTGGCGCAGCGCCAATACGACCTCCGGTGTGAAGTGGAGGCTTACCTTCAGGCCCACCCCAACGCTGCCGTGGTCAACCTGGGCTGCGGACTGGACGATACCTTCCGAAAGTGCGACAACGGGCTCTGCCATGGCTATAACATTGACCTGCCGGACGTCATCGCCGTGCGGAACGAGCTTCTGCCGGCAGGAGACCGGGAGCGGAACATCGCCTGCGACCTCAATGATCCGCACTGGATGGACGCCGTGTACGCTTCCGGCGGCGCTGTGTTTTTCGCGGCAGGCGTATTCTATTATTTCAGGGCGGAGGATGTCAAAAGCCTGTTCTCCTGCATGGCGGAACGCTTTCCTGGCTCTGTTCTCGTCTTCGATTCCTGCAATCATCGAGGTGCGAAAATGATGCGTTCCACCTGGCTGAAGGAAGCAGGGATCACAGACGTGAGCGCGTTCTTCTCGCTGCAGGACGAACGGGAGCTGGAAAGCTGGAGCGGCAAATTCGCTTCCGTCACCGCGAAAAGCTATATGCGGGGTTACCGTGACATCTATGCGCATGTCAGCCGGCTTCATAAGCTGATGATCCGGTTCTGCGACAGTCTTGTCAGGATGAAGATCGTGAAGATCACATTCCGGGAATAACCATAAAGAACGATTTCTGTTTGGGAAAGGAGAAAAGGCAATGAACAATGACCTGGTGATGCTATATCAGCATAACCCAGGCCGTACCAGATGCGGCATGATCGTCAGAACAGCAAACCCTGAGCAATCTGTCAATACTGTGTTGGCAAAGCCGATTTTTCAATGAGCGTCTCTTCGGAGGCGCTTTCCTTCGTCCTGTGGATAGAAACGACTGCCTACGATCAGTAAAAACCGGTTCTCCAGAAAGTTTAACTTGACAACTGAAGGGAAAAGATTTATAGTTTACATTGTTAGCTAACTATGTTATCTATGGAGGATGGTATGCCGAAGGACAAAACCGCCAGCCATGCCAGGGTCCTGGCCGCAGCCAGAGAAGAATTCCTGGCATACGGATTCGAAAAGGCCTCCATGCGCCGCGTGGGTGAGCGGTGCGGCCTCACAGCGGCAGGACTGTACAGGCACTGCCGGGACAAAGCCGATCTGTTCGATCTTCTGGTCTCGCCGGCGATCGGGCAGTTAAACACATGGATGGAGAATCACCTGGCCAGGTACCTGACAGCGGTACGGGAGGACGGAACCCTTCAATGGCAGGATTCATGGATCGACATGATGCGGGAAGTGGTCTATCCCCACGTAGAAGATTACCACCTGCTGCTGACCTGCTCGTCGGGCACGAAGTATGAAAGCTTCCTGCACGATCTGACACAGGCCGCGCAGGAGCGGACGCTGCAGTATCTTCCCATCCTGCGGGAGAAGGGCCTCGCTGTCCGGGAAATCAGCCCCAGGGAGCTGCATCTGCTGTACAGCGCCTACGTGACCGCCCTGTTTGAACCTGTGATTCATCGTTATACCCTGGATGAATCGATGCGATGCCTGGAGACGATTGAAGCTTTCTTCCTTCCCGGTTGGAAAACGCTGTTCGGTTTTTGAGTTTCACATGATCTGATGGTACCGCCTGTTCCCTTAATGGGGCAGGCGATATGCATAGAATGATGTTAGTTAACGCTAACATGAAAATGTTAGCTGACAGAAAGTGAGGGATATCCATTGAAAGAGAAGAAACAGGACAAGTCGCCGTCCGCATTTGGGCGTCTGATGGAATACGCAGGCCATTTTAAGTCACTGACATACCTGTCGCTGATTCTGTCCGCGCTGAGCAGCGTGCTGGCCCTGCTGCCCTTTGTCTGTATCTGGCGCATCATCCGCGAAGTGCTGGAGGTACAGCCGGACTTTTCCCGGGCAACGGGCATCGTGCACAACGGATGGATGGCCGTACTCTTCGCCGTACTGGCCTGGCTTGTCTATGTAAGCGCGCTGGTCTGCTCCCACGGCAGCGCGTTCCGTACAGCCGCCAACATGAAAAAGACGCTGATGCGCCACATCGCCCGCCTGCCCATCGGTTTTGCGGATGAGATGGGTTCCGGTAAAGTGCGCCGGACCGTGACCGAGGTGACCGGCTCCACCGAGACGCTGCTGGCACACAACCTGCCGGATATGGCGGGCGCAATCGCCATGCCAGTCTGCATGGTAGCCATGCTGTTTTTGTATGACTGGCGCTACGGCGTCGCCTGCCTGATCCCGGTGGTGCTGAGTTTCGCCGTGATGATGCGTATGGCAGGCCCGGCCATGCAGGAGGACATGCGGCAGTACCAGAATGCCCTGGAACGTATGAGCAACGAGGCTGTGGAGTATGTGCGGGGCATCCCGGTGGTCAAGACATTCGGGCAGACGGTGTTCTCATTCCACCGGTTCAAGGCCTCCATCGACGACTACCGTGATTTCTGCATGCACTACACCCGCATGATGCGTCCGTCCATGGTGGGATACACCGTGCTGATCCACAGCGCGTTCGTCTTTATCCTGGGTCTGACGCTGCTGCTGATCCGCGGTAATAACTACCGGATGGATATCCTGCTGAACTTCCTGTTCTACGTCATCTTCACGCCCGCCATCGCCACGGCCATGACCAAGGTGATGTTCATGAGCGAAAACAACATGAAGGTCAAGGACGCGATGGACCGGATGGATACGATCCTCGGCATCCGGCCGCTGCCGGAGCCGAAGCATGGACAGGAGCCTCGCGGCGCGGCGCTGGAGCTGAAGGACGTAACCTATCGTTACATGCCGGATGCTCCGGCCGCGGTTTCCCATCTGTCCCTGAAAGCGGATCGGAATGAGATCGTGGCCATCGTCGGTCCGTCCGGCAGCGGAAAGACCACCGTGGCCGGCCTGATCTCCCGCTTCTTCGACCCGCAGGAAGGTCAAGTGCTGATCGGCGGCGCAGACGCGCGGGAGATCCCCAAGGAAACGCTGATGCGGCGCGTGGCCTATGTCTTCCAGGACAGCCGACTGCTCAAACGCTCCATCGCGGACAATCTGCGCATCGCAAAGCCGGATGCCACCGAAGATAAAATGATGGAAGCACTTCAAAAGGCCCAGTGTATGGACATCATCGGGCGTCTGCCGGAAGGGATCAACACAGTATTGGGGAGCAAAAGCACTTATCTCTCAGGCGGCGAACAGCAGCGCATCGCCATTGCCTGCGCCATGCTGAAGAATGCCGACGTCGTGATTCTGGACGAGGCCAGCGCTTTTGCCGA
>JAFRNK010000077.1 GCA_017430225.1 Clostridia bacterium
ATCCCGCTGCCCCGTCCCCGCTTCGTTACCGTCGGCGACGGGCATCCGAGATTCAGATCCGCTTTGGCATACCCGCATTCGCTCACATAGTACAGCCATGCTGAAAGCTGTTCAGGATCCCGCGTCAGCGCCTGCGGCAGCACGTCCAGGCCCTCGTTTTCGTCCGGGGAGATATCCCTCTCCTCACGGGTCAGCAGCGACAGGGACTGCGTCAGTTTATGAAACGGCAGGCAGTACACGTCAATTCCCCCGAAAAGCCTGTGATGGGCTTGACGCAGGATGCCGTCCGTTATGCCCTCCATCGGCGCGAAATAAATCAGCAATTCCGTTCCTCCATATCCCGTCACTCATGCGCTTTTCTATCCCGGTTCAAACGTCTTTCCTTTGCCGCCCGCGGTGATGCACATTCTATCATAATCCTTTTTTCTCTGCAAGAGAGGGCTTTCAATTGACACCGCCCCAAAAAACGAGTAAAATAACAGCATAACCTACTATTAAAGGAGGAAGACCGTATGTTGACCAAACGTTTCGTCCTGGTATTTCTGGCCTTTCTGTGCACGCTGACTGTTCTTTCGGCCGCAGCGGACGTACAGTATATTTTCCCCGACAGCAACACCCGGAAACTGACCTGGGAAGAAGTTGAAGCCTGGAACAACGAAGCCCTGAACATCGGCTTCAATGAGATCTGGGCCCGCCATGGCTACGTCTTCAAATCCGGCGGCGCCTGCGACCGCTGGTTCAGCCAGCAGGAATGGTATCACCCCATCACCTCCGGCACCAATGAAAAGAACGTCCTCCCGAAGGCTTCCAAGCTGGAGTGGGAAAACTACCACCTGATCAAGGACGTCATGGCTTACAAGCGCTCCTACGAGCTCCAGAATGAGGGCAAGAAGCTTCCGATGCCGCCGCAGTCCTTCGACCTGCTGAGCGGCTTCCAGTACGTCGAGCTGAAAACCGAACAGAAATTCCCGGTGTATTCCGCGCCTTCGGCCAGCTCCTGGCGCGGCGCGAACGGTAAAGCCAGTGTATCCACCAACGGCCGCATTTACGCCTACGGCCAGGAGAACAACTGGCTGATGATCATGTACGAGACGGATGCTTCCTCCAACGCCGTGCGCGTCGGCTGGATCAACCTCGCCGAACTGAAGGGCAAGGCCTCCCTGCCCGGCGCTGTCCGCTTCGATAATATCCGGATGACGCTCGACCAGACCGTTTTCGTCACCGACGATCCCGTCGGCCAGACGCCGATGACCACCCTGAACGCGGGCACCCAGGTCACCTGGCTGTCCACCTTCTATTCCAACTACCATATCTGGGATTACATCGAGTTCAACCTGAACGGCCAGCGCGCCCGCGGTTTCGTGATGAGCGGCTACCTGCAGACCGAAGAACCGATCAACGAAGAAGAGCAGAACGGTTGAACGGCATGAGAATTCCCAAGCAGGACGCGCTGAACTGGTTCCGCTTTTTCGCGGAACTTCCCGAGGACGAGATCCTCTCTCCGCGTCAGGAAGAACTGAAATACGCGACTCTCAGGCAGCTTGAGGACGCGGCCGCGGAAAGGCGCCGGCCGCTCCTCGAAGCCCTGAGAAATCCCAAAACGCTCGGCGGCCGCACCCTGTATGTCGGCCCGGACGAGAAATTTCCCGCCGGATGCCGGTCCTGTCTGCACGGGACCGGCCTTTCTGCCGTACGGCGCACCAACCGTTGCGACGCGAACTGCCCCTTCTGCTACGATTACGGGCACCTGGACCAGCAGCCGCCCATCGGGGACGGGCTGTGGGAGATCGGCGGCGGACGCTGTTATGCCGAAGACCTGCCCCTGATGCTCAGCATCAGCAATAAGCCCACCGGCGTCGCCTACGTCTATCTTGAGCCCATGCTCGAAATTGAGCAGTATTATCCCGTGATCCGCGCTTTCCACGAAGCGGGCGTCCACCAGCACATGTACACCAACGGCATCCGCTGTGACGAAAACGTGCTGCGTAGCCTGGGTGAAAGCGGGCTGGACGAACTGCGCTTCAACCTGGGCGCGACCAACGCTTCTGACCACGTCATCAGCATGATCGCAGCGGCGAAGCGCTATATTCCCCAGGTCGGCATCGAGACGCCCATGACGCCTGTTTTTGAGGAAGCTTTCCATCGCAAGAAGGCTGCCATCCTCGCGACGGGCCTCGACTTCATCAATTGCGCGGAGCTGCACCTGAACGACAACAACATTGAAAACTACTGGGGCGAATCCCTGTACGCCTGCCGCGCGGGCTATACCTCGCCCGTTTGGAGCCGCGAGATCACGCTGCGGCTGATGGCGGAAGCGGAGGCCGAGGATTGGCCCATCGTGGTGCACGACTGCTCCAACATGACCAAGTTCGCCCGCGACCTGAACCTGTGCGCGAAGGAAGGCGGCTGGTTTGGCCGCACGACCTATGGCATGGAGTTCGAGTCCTTCCCCTATGCGGCCTTCCTCCCCGCCCTCGAAGACAACGGGCTGCCATTCGTGAAGGAGGAGGAGCTGCCTAAAGGGTACAGGGCAGGGGATATCGTATTCTGATGGCAAGCAAAGAGATGTTTGACAAGGCATAAGGCATAAAGCATAGTGCATCATGAAATGACCGGACATTTATCTGTGCCTTATAACTTACGATTTCGCTCCGCCGTATCAGTTTTCTTATATGCCCAGCCGGTCTTTTCTTCCGTGGGAGGCGCCATGAGTTCAAAACTGTTTGCCCAGGCAATGACAAAATTCTTCTCCGGCCTGCTGATCGTCGGGCTGCTGCTCTTCCTGCCTGCGGGGACGCTCAGCTGGCCGCAGGCCTGGCTGCTGATATGCATCCTCTTCATTCCGATGTTTGTCGCCGGACTGATCATGATGAAGAAGAGTCCCGGCCTGCTCCAGAAACGTCTGAATGCGAAAGAGGAAGAGTCTGAGCAGAAGACCGTGATCCTGTTGAGCGGACTCATGTTCCTTGCGGCGTTCATCGTCGCGGGCCTGAACTTCCGTTTCCGCTGGATCGTGCTGCCCGACTGGGTCTCCTGGGCGGCTGCCGTTCTGTTCCTGCTCGCTTACGCACTGTACGCGGAAGTCCTCCGTGAGAACGAATACCTGTCGCGCACCATCGAAGTCCAGGAAAACCAGAAGGTCATCGACACCGGCCTGTACGGCGTCGTCCGGCACCCGATGTACATGAGCACGCTGCTGCTCTTCCTCTCCATGCCGCTGGTGCTCGGCTCCGTCATCTCTTTTATGATCACGCTCGCTTACGTACCGATCATCGCCAAGCGCATCCGCAACGAGGAACAGGTGCTGGAAGAAGGCCTGGACGGCTATAAAGAGTATAAGGAGCGCGTCCGGTACAAGGTGATCCCGAAAGTGTGGTAACCTTATAAGTCATAATGCTTAAGACAGAAGGCATAAGCAGAATTTGAGCATTGAGGATGATCCTCAAAAATCAAACTTGACTTATGCCTTCTGCCTTTTTGCTTTATAACTCTGCGAAAAACCCAATTCAGTAGTTGAATGGAAAAACGCTGTATCAGATAAAAGGAAATCGTCAGAATCGGGTGGCTCGGAGGGCAAAGCCCTTCGAATAGAATCCGCAGCAGCGACATGCGCGGTGCGAGGAGAATTTTTGCGGAGCAGGGCTTGCACTGCGAGAGCAAATATTCATTCCTCGCGCCTTTTCCGCCCGGGCGGCGGAGGCCGCCGCGCCCAGTGGGCGATGAAGGTGGGTGAAGCCGCAATGAGGCACAGAGCGCGAAGTGCGACAATGCCGAATTGAGGTAGGTGCGAGAGGAAAAGGCGTTTTATCGATCAAATGGAGTATCCATTTGATCGAAGGGGCGTCAGCCCCTATCCCCTCAGTATCCCCTTTTCCGTTCCACCAGGTGCTTGAGCGGGCGGCCGGCGCAATAGTTCTCGAAATCTTCCAGGAACATCGACACGATCCGGTCCACGGTGTAGGGCAGGGTCATGTTTCCTGCAATGTGCGGCGTAATCAGCAGGTTGGGGCAGGTCCAGAGCGGATCGTCCTGCGGGAGCGGCTCCTGCTCAAAGACGTCCAGCGCCGCGTGCAGGCGGCCCGCCCGAAGTTCCGTTTCCAAAGCGCGGGTATCCACGACGTGGCCGCGGCCTACGTTGACGAGGATGGCTCCGTCCGGCATCATCGCCAGGCGCCGCGCGTCCACCATATGCCTGGTTTCCGCGGTACCCGGCAGGGAGATGATCAGCAGGTCCGTTTTCGGCAGTACTTCGTCCAGTCGGTCCTGCGTCAGGACGCGGTCGAACAGCCCGCGGGGATTGGCGCCGCGCCGGTTGACGCCGACCAGTTCGGCCGGGCGGAAGGCGCGCAGGCGCTGAACGGCTTCCTGCCCGATATCGCCGGTACCCAGCAGGGTTACCCGGCTGCCGTGGATGGCACGGATCGGCAGATTGCGGATCCATTCCCGGCGGCTGACGATGTCGGTATATTCCTGCTGGCGGCGCATGATCTCAAGCGTGACCATGACGATATGCTCGGCGATGGTCACCCCGTACGCGCCGGAAGAATTAGTGAGGACCGCGTCCGGAGACGCAAACACGCCTTCTTTCAGGAAGGGGTCGACCCCCGCGCTGGACGTGCAGAACCACTTGAGTTTCGGCGCTTGCTTCGCCGGATCCGGATTATAGCTCAGGATGATTTCTGCGTCCCCCACATCCGCGACGGCCGACTGCGTATCGGGATAGAACGCGACAGTATACCCGTGGGCCTGCGCGGCTTCGGCAATCAGGCGCCGGTGCCTGTCAGTAAAAGTGGGCAGCGCAGCAACGATTTTTCCTGTAGTCATATTCAGGTCAGCTCCTTTACGTTTCAAAATGTGCAGATCAGTTATCATCCATCAGTTTACATGAAACGGCGGCGGATTGCAAGAATAATCAGTGATATATCAGAAACCTCTTACTGTGACGATCATAGTCCATACTGTCATGGTATCAATTTCGAACATTTCACATCTGAATTGATTTGAAATCATTATGGTGCAAATTGAAATATTTCTATCATTGTCAGCATAAGAGGGCAACAATAATAGCGGAAAAGTTCTTGCAACCGATCCCGAAATATGATACTATATCTGAGAAGAATTAACACTTACAGCATCATTTTCAACTTGATATCAACCGGTTTGTACCGGTTAGATTAATAGAAAAAGGAGAATGTATATGAAGAAACTTCTTGCCGTTCTGCTCGCCATGATGATGCTGGCTGGCATCACCGCTACCGCGTTCGCGGACGTGTACCCCGGCAGCCGTGTCCGTATCGTCATCGGATCCACTTCCGTATCAGGCGACAGCTACATGGTCGCAGACACCGTAAACCGTTACCTTCAGAAGTACCTGGGCTGTGATTCAAAGGTTGACCCCGTCGGCGCGAACGCCGCTTTCGAAGCTGTGAAAAACGCAAAGGCTGACGGCCTCGAGTTCATGATCTTCCACGACATGACTTATCTGGGAGTACTCTTCGGCTCCTATGACGAAGAATATGCCCTGGAGAACATGGTGGTCGGCCCCCGCGTTGGCCAGAACCCCGGTTCCTGCTTTGCCGCCAAGAAATCGGCTGAATACAGCGATATGAAGGAAATGGCCGACTGGCTGGCAGCAGACGCGAGCCGCAATGTACGTATCTCCGTAGAAGCGGGCGGCGTGTCCAATATCGGCTTCGTCGTGTACTACATGTGGGTCAAGGACGCCTATGGCGAAGATGTTGCCAACCGCATCAAGTTCGTTCTTGGCGGTTCCACCGATACAAAGCTCCAGCAGCTCTGGGACGGCAACACCGACGTAATCTTCGCGGATTACTCTTCCCTGCTGCAGTATACCGCAGAAGGCGTTTCCGATCAGCTGGCGGTTAAATTCGTTGGTCTGCTTGATAAGATCGAAGGTGTGGACGCACCCGTTATGGGCGACCTGGGCATCACCCTGGCCGGCGAACCCTTCTACTTCTCCAAGGACTTCCTGATCTACCTGCCCAAGGGCACGCCTCAGGAAGTGGTGGATGAACTGGATGCCGCTGTTGAAAAGCTGGCTGCCGATGCCGATTTCCAGGCTGACATGGCCAAGCTGACCTATGCCGGCAACGTATTGAAGTCTGCGGAAGCCAAAGACTTCATCTACGCAAAGCGCGACGCTCTTGCCGGCGTTCTCGCCAACGCTCCGGCGCTGGAAGATCTCGAATAATCTGAATAGCTGAAACAGCACGGGGGCTTGAAGCCGGCAGCGAATGCAGACGACAAGCCCCCGTTTTCCCGACAAATCAGCTTCAAGGAGGTGGATCCCTTTGCTAAAAGAATGGCTGAAAATGAAAAACATGCACTTTTTCTTTCCTATTGCGACAGCAATTATCTGCGGCATTCTGATCGTCGTTGTGCTGATCCAGCGCGCGCTCAAATGCAAGAAAGAAAACAAACCGTTTTTCAATTTCAAGAATTACCATTTCTTTACCCCAGGCTATGACAAGGTCAAGCTGTGGGGTTCGCTGATCCTGTTTGCGCTCTACATTTTCCTGCTCCCGAAGATACATTTTGTCGCAGCGGGCATCATCTTCGTAACCCTGTTTAACATCCTCTATACCAACTGTATCAACCTTGAAAAGCTGTTTGGCCAGAAAAACAGCGCCGGGTATGCTGCCCCGATGGTTAACATCAAAGACCTCTTGATCTCTGTAGCCATTGCTGTTATTTTCTCTGTGGGCCTCTGGCTGCTGTTCTTCAAGGTCTTCAACATCACATTACCATAAGAAAGGCAGGGAATAGCAAATGCTACTTAATTTAGCACTCGCGTTCGTGGGTGTCGCTGTCGGCATCATCTTTGGCGCTATCCCGGGCATGACAGCCACCATGGCTGTTGCTGTATTTCTGCCGATGACTTATGCGCTGGAGCTGATTCCCGCGCTGTGGCTGCTGCTGGGTCTTTACGTCGGCGGTATTTCCGGCGGTCTCGTACCCGCCATCCTGATCAACGTTCCTGGCACCCCGTCTTCCGTCTGCACCGGCTTTGACGGACATCCCATGGCCCGCCGGGGCGAAGGCGAACGCGCCCTGAAGATCGGCATCACCGCCTCCCTGGCAGGCGGTCTGATCTCCCTGGCCGTGCTGGCTCTGCTGACGCCGCCTCTGGCGCAGATGGCCATCAAATTCTCCGCCGTGGAGAAGTTCCTGATCATCCTGTTCGCCATGACGGTCATCGCGGCTCTGTCCAAAGGTTCCATGACCAAGGGCATCCTGAGCGGCTTCCTGGGCGTTTTGCTGAGCCTCGTAGGCGAACTGACCATGAACAACAAGATGCGCATGGTTCCCTCTTTCTTAAAGAGCGAGCTTCGCGCCGGCTTCCAGCTGCTGCCGCTCCTGATCGGCCTCTTTGCCATCATGCAGATGTTCCAGGAAGCAGAAAAAGGTATGAAATCCAACGCCATGGATGAAGGCGCAGATGCCAAAAACGCTCAGAAGTTCTCATTCAAAGATTTCAAGGGACAGTGGATCAACATTATCCGGTCTTCCCTGCTGGGCACCTTCATGGGCATCCTGCCCGGCGTCGGCGGCTCCGCCGCTTCCCTGATCGCCTACAGCCAGGCCAAGACATGGAGCAAGCATCCCGAACTGCTGGGGACCGGTACACCCGAAGGACTGATCGCCTCCGAATCCTCCAACAACGGCCTGACCGGCGGCGCGCTGGTGCCGCTGCTTTCCTTGGGCATTCCCGGCGACTCCACCACCGCTGTACTGATCGGCGCGTTCATGCTGCAGGGCATCCAGGTCGGCCCGCTGTTCATCCAGCAGAACGGGGATATCTGGAACCAGATCCTGATCGCCCTGCTTATCTGCAATTTCATCATGTTCCTGGTCATGTTCTTCCCCATTAAACTCATCTCCAAGGTGGTCAACGTCAAGTCTGCCCGCATGTACCCGGTCATCCTGATCATGTGCATCGTCGGCGCGTTCGCGACCCGCTCCGGCGTCATGTTCGACGTATGGTGCCTGCTGATCTTCGGTGTCCTCGGCTACATCATGAGCAAGATCGGCCTGCCCACGGCGCCGTTCCTGATCGGCTTCATCCTGGGCAAGGACCTGGAAAAGTACTTCCTGGAAGCCGTCCGCGGCAACAACTACAGCCTGACTCCCTTCTTCACCCGCCCCATTGCCATCGTGCTGTGGGTGCTGATCGTGGCTTTCCTCGGCTATTCCATCTGGGACAACGCCAAGGGCAAGCGCATGGAAAAGGCCGGCATGAAGGATTAATTCATAAGAACCCAACTTGTGCCGGGGCCGCACGGTCCCGGCCGTTTTCAATACGATTCTGAGGTGATAGATTATGAGCATGGAACAGGATTACAAAGCTTATATGCAGCGCCGCGCGGACATGGCCGAGACCCACTTCGGCCCCCTGTGGCTGAACCAGGAACAGCGCTACGTGCACCCCTTCAAAATCTTCGGCAACGTCTGGTACGTGGGCGACAGCTGGGTATGCGTACACCTGATCGACACAGGCGACGGCCTGCTGCTGATTGACAGCGGCAACGCCGGCGCCTCCGCCATGCTGATCCAGGCTATCTGGGAAGCCGGCTACAACCCGGCGGACGTGAAGTGGATCATCCATTCCCATGGCCATCTGGACCACATCGGCGCCGCAATCTTCTTCAAGCGGATGTTCGGCACCAAACTGTACCTGGGCGAACCGGACGCGAAAATGTTCCGCGAACGCCCCTGGATTTCCGCGATCCAGAATGCATACAACGACTGCGACGCCCTGTTTGAGCCGGATTATGAGATCAAAGAGGGCGACGTGCTGACCTTCGGCAACACCACGATGATCTTCTACCTGGTACCCGGCCATACCGATGGCTGCATCGCGATCTTCTTTGACGCCCATGACGGTGACAAGACCGTCCGCTGCGGCTATTACGGCGGCTTCGGCTTCAACACCCTGCAGAAGGACTACCTGATCGAAATCGGCGATCCTGAGTACAAAACCCGCGAGATCTACCTCCAGTCCCTGGCAAAGGTCCGCGGCCAGAAGGTGGAGCTGTTCCTGGGCAACCACTGCATCAACAACGATACGCTGGGACGCCGCCAGAAGCAGCTGGAGAATCCGGACGGCCCGAACCCCTTCCTGGACGATCAGCTCTGGGGCAAATACCTGGACCAGAAGCGGGACGAACTGCTCAAGTTCATGGCCGATCCGAAAAACAGCTGAGGTGACCGTACAATGAAAGCTCCTGTCATTACCGAAATGCAAGTCATCCCGGTCGCCGGGTTCGACAGCATGCTGATGACCCTGTCCGGCGCGCACGCGCCGTGTTTCACGCGCAACCTGGTCATCCTGAAGGACTCCGCCGGGCATACCGGCATCGGCGAGATCCACGGCGGCGATTACACGCATGACGGCCTCGTGGCCATGAAGCCGCTGGTGGTCGGTACGCCCGTTTCCGAATGCCGGAAGGTGCTGCAGAAGATTCATCGGATGATCAACCCGCACGCTGACGAGGCCAGCGAGGGCATCCAGACGCTGGACATCGCCAAGCTCAAGTACGTGGTGCGCAGCGAATGGGCCATCGAATGCGCCATGCTGGACCTGCTGGGCCAGTACCTGGAAGTGCCCATGGCCGAGCTGCTGGGCGAAGGCAAGCAGCGCGACGAGGTAGAGGTGCTGGGCTACCTGTTCTACGTCTCCGACAAGGGCAAGGTCCCTGCCGGCGACATGCAGTATATCGACGAGTCCGGCAGCGCCGACCACTGGTTCAAACTCCGGCGCGAAGAGATCCTGACCCCGGAGCGGATCGCCGAGGAAGCCGAAGCCGTTCACGAAAAATATGGAGTCGAAAACTTCAAGCTTAAGGGCGGCGTGCTCAGAGGCGAAGAAGAGATGGCAGCCTGCCGCGCGGTCAAGAAGCGCTTCCCCGAAGCGCGCATGAACATCGACCCCAACGGCGCGTGGAGCCTGCAGGAAGCCATCGCGTTGTGCAAAGACATGCACAACGTCCTCACCTACGTGGAAGATCCCTGCGGGCCGGAAGCCGGCTTCAGCAGCCGTGAGATCATGCGCGAATTCAAAAACGCCACGCAGTTCCAGGTGGCCACCAACATGATCGCGACCGACTGGCGGCAGTTCTATCACACCACCGCGTTGAACGCGTGTGATATCATCCTCGCCGATCCCCATTTCTGGGGCTTCGACGGCGCGATCCGCATGAGCCAGCTGCTGGATCCGTGGGGGCTGACCTTCGGTATCCATTCCAACAACCACTTCGATATCACCCTGACCGCCTTCGCCCAGGTCGGCGCCGCAGCGGTGGGCCGCGTAGCCCCGCTGGATACGCACTGGATCTGGCAGGACGGACAGAACCTGCTGAACGACACGCCGCAGATCGTCGGCGGCAAACTGCAGGTGCCGGACAAGCCCGGCATGGGCGTCACGCTGAATATGGCGCGCGTCGAGGAAGCCAACCGCCTGTACAACAGCCTGCCCAGCCACGACCGCAACGACGGCATGGCCATGCAGTACCTGATCCCCGGCTGGAAATACGACCACAAGAAACCCTGCCTGGTAAGGTGAGCTATGATCACAAATCCCATTCCGCGTGATCCCGAAAAGCCGCCGAACCCCATGATCGAAGCCAACTGCCCCTGCACGCGGGATTGCCCGCGCCACGGCAACTGCTTTGAATGCGTCGCCAACCACCGCGACGCCGTCACGTCCACGCCGCCGGCGTGCCTGCGTGATCTTTACCAGAAAAAGGAGCTGCTCCTATGATCCTTCGCAATGACAGTACGGTTTCCCGGCTGCTCCGGGATGTGCCCATCCCCCGGATGTTCCTGGCAGAACAGCGTTTTCCTGACAGGCACATCGACCGGGAAGACATCGAAAAGACGATCTTTGCCGAGATCGGCCGCGCCGGCATGGGCGAGCGCGTCCGTCCCGGCATGCGGATTGCCATCACCGCCGGCAGTCGCGGCATCCGCAACGTAGACGAAATCACCCGCTCGGTCGTCGCTTATGTCAAGTCCCGCGGCGCGACGCCCTTCATCGTGCCCGCGATGGGCAGCCACGGCGGCGCGACCGCCGAAGGCCAGAAGGAAGTACTGGCCGGCTACGGCATCACCGAAGACGCGATGGGCTGTGAGATCCGATCCTCCATGGAAACGGTATTCCTGGGGCTCTCTGAACTCGGGAAGCCCGTGTACATGGATAAGAACGTTTATGAATCCGACGGCGTGATCCTCTCCTGCCGGCTGAAGCCGCACAACGCTTTCCGAGGTCCTGTGGAAAGCGGCCCCTGCAAGATGATGACCGTCGGCCTGGGTAAGCAGAAAGGCGCCGAACAGGTGCATTCCGACGGCATGGACATCATCGCGAAAAACATCCCGACGATGGCCAAGGTGACGCTCGGGACCGGCAAAATACTCTTTGCCATCCCCTGCCTGGAAAACGCTTACGACCAGACCATGATGTTCGAGGCCATTCCCGCCGAGCGCATCCTGGAGCGCGAGCCGGAACTCCTTAAGATTGCGTTTCAGAACATGCCTTCGATCCTCGTGGGCGAAGGCGACGTGCTGATCGTGGACCAGATCGGCAAGAACTTCAGCGGCACGGGCGTGGACCCCAACATCACCGGCACATTCTCTACCCCCTACGCCACCGGCGGCGTCCAGGTGCAGCGCACCTGCTTCCTGAACCTCACGCCCGAATCACACGGCAATACCCTGGGCGTCGGGCTGGCGAGCGCCATCACCAAGCGGATCTATGACCAGATGGACACGAACGCCATGTACACCAACTGCATGACCTCCACCGTCATCAAGTCGGCCATGATCCCGCCCATCCTGTGGACCGACAAGGAAGCGATCCAGTTCTGCATCCGCACTTGCAACCGCATCGACATCACGAAACCGCGCGTCATCCGCATCCCCAACAGCCTGCACGTCGGCCGGATCATGCTCTCCGAAGCCTATCTGGCGGACGTACAGGCCGGCAGATGGCCCGGGCTGACGGCCCTCAGCGAGCCGCAGACCCTCGAATTCGACAGCGAAGGAACGTTACAGACCAGCATTACCGAATGAGCGCTCAATACGTGGACAGATCGCGGGCTATTCCGCACTGCTTCATACGCCGCCACAGGGTCGTTTTACTGATCCCCAAATAGGCGGCCGTCCTGTCCCTGGTCCCGTGGAAACGCTTGAGCGCCTCAAGCAGTTCCGTTTGAGCGTTGTTGGCATACTCTTTCACATCACTGTCCGCAAATGATTCTGTTGACTGAGGCGCATCCAGATGCTCCCTCAGCGTTTCGGCATCCACCGACCGTTTTGCTGCCAGCAGTGTCAGACGGTTGCACAGGTTTTCCATCTGATCCATATTTCCCGGCCAGCCGTACATGCAGAGGAAATCGACTGCATCGTCAGTCAAGTGCATCTGTCTGTGATACTTGGCATTGTATCGCGTCATCGCCTTCTGCCACAGGGACAGAATATCCTCCTGGCGCTGCCTCAGCGGCGGAACATGCAGACACATTGTACCGAGGGCGTAATACAGATCGCTCCGGAACAATTTCTGCTTCACACGGGAATACAAATCGCACTCTGTCGAGGCGATGACACGGATCTTGGCCGGAATGCCTTCTTCAGCGGCGTTATGCAGGTAATTGCCGTGGATCAGACAGCACAGTTTATACTGAGTTTCCGTACCCAACAGTTCAACATGGCGCAGATAAAGCGTTCCGCCCATAGCCTGCTGTACTACAGAGCGCTCAGTGTCACGCTTTGCGCTAAACCGGCCAAACAGTTTTTCATCCAGGTCGTCCGGATGCCAAATACTGCAATCGAAAACTACAAAGGGCCCATTGCGCCACAGGGAACCATTGTGTATGCATTCCGCCAGAATCCCCTTGCCAGTGCCAGGTTCTCCCTGCAGCAGCACTGCAACGTCATGACGCGACAGCTTTCGGGCCTGCTCAAGCAATCTCTGATAGTCGCCATTCCGACTGGTTTGATTTTCGAAAGTATTCTGAACAGTCAGTGACCTCTTTGACGCGTTTTGCCGCAGCCGGACATCCATTTCACTGATGCGTGCGCCTTCCTGGAAAGTGAATACTGCGCCGCTGATCTTGCCGTCCACTTGCACGGGCGACATGTTCATCAGCGCTGTCGCATGATTGACAACAACGAGCATGCTGTCAATCTGCTTTCCATACTGCATTGCCTTCTGTAGATCGAATTCCTCCAGACTGCCAATGACCGATTCCAGCGTCCGGCCGACGGTCTGCTCCGGCTTGCTGCCGGCAAGTTGATAAAAGGTACGGTTGGCACGGAGGATACCGCCATCCGTTTTTGTTTGAACCACAGCATCAAAAGTATTGTCCAGCATGACGCTCATTTCTGCATTGCTGCGCTTCAGCAAATCAATACTATACGCGACACGGGAAGCTGCTTCCAGGACCTCATGCATGCTCTCTTCTCCCATGGAAAGGAAACGGCATGCAAGGTTCAATGCCCTCGCCCGGCCGCAGACAGTCTTGCCGCCGATGACGCCCAGGCACTTATCCTCCCTTGCCTGATCCACCAGACGCGTGTATTGAGCGATATCTGTAGCCGTATAAATCCGCAGATCCGTTTTCAACGCCTTTCCCAGCGTTTCGTTAAACAGCTCCATGCTGTGGAACATGTTGAAAAATCCAATGATGCCCAACCGGATCATCTCGTCATCCGGAAATTGGCGCCGCAGGGAAAGCACCAGTCCCTCCAGTTCCTGAGTAGAAGCCCGCATTTCGATCACCGGGATCTCTACCGCCTCCCGGATCACGCGTGCCTGCAAGCCACGCGCAACAATCAGATCACAGCCATGTCCGGCAAGCTGTTTTACACGTTCCTCGATCTGGTCGGTTTCCGTATATTCCACACACATTGGTGTAATGCGTGGATAGAGAGGAAGGAGAGCCTCGGCCGTTTCCTTCAATTCCGGATAAGGCATCAGTACAGCTGCTTTCGCCATAATATCACCTGCTTTCACCACAAATGTGTTCTCAATTCATATATTACAGTATTCCATTGATTTCGTCAATGAAATATTGATTTCAAAATGTTTCATTTCTGCCAAATTTGTCACAATTTTGGGTTTGACGATGAAACACTTTTTGTGTAAAATGGTGTATAGAAAGCAATACAAACATTGAAAGGAGAAATCAACATGAGCTTCACCCCCAAGGGAATCGTTGTCCCGATTGTAACCCCCGTCGACGAGAATGGCAAACTGAACGAAAAGGCTTACCGCGACCTGATCGAATACCTCTATCAGGGCGGTATTCACGGCGTTTTCCCCTTCGGCACCACCGGAGAATTCTACGCCTATGACCTGGGCTTCTACACCCACCTGCTCGAGGTGACCAAGGACGCGGTCGCAGGCCGCATGCAGATTTACGCCGGCGCGAACCACATCACCACCAAAGGCGCGGCGGAGATCGCCAAGGCTGTCGAGAAGGTCGGCGGCATCGACGCGCTGAGCGTGCTCACCCCCATGTTCGTCAGCCAGACGCAGGAAGAAGTCTATACATACTATAAGGAAGTCGCCGCGGCGACCAGCCTGCCCATCATCATCTACAACAACAAGCCCAAGACCAACGTGGGCGTCGATCCCGCCACCGTCGCCAAACTGGCCGAGATCGACAACATCGTCGCCGCCAAGGACTCCACCGGCGATATGACCAACGCCGAAGAATACATCCGCCTGACCCGCGGCATGGAATTCAGCGTCATGATGGGCCGCGACACCCTGATCCTGGCCGGCCTGCACTACGGCGCGACCGGCGCCATCGCCAGCTGCGCGAACGTCGCGCCGCGCATCGCCGTGGATATCTACGACAAGTTCAACGCGGGCGATTACCAGGGCGCGCTGGACGCACAGTTCAAGCTCTCCGCGCTGCGCGTAGCCACCAACATGGGTTCTTTCCCCGTCACGCTGAAGGAAGCCCTCAAGCTGATCGGCCACGACTGCGGCGACTGCGTGAAGCCCATCCTGCCGCTGCACGACGACCAGCGTGAAAAGCTCCGCAAGGTGCTTTCGGAGATGGGCCTGCTGTGACCGATCTCGTCTCCCGGATGATCAACACCCAGCTGTTGCTGTTCCTGTACATGCTGTGCGGGGTCATCGTCAGCAAGCTGAACATCATCCGGGAGGATAACCGCGAGGTGCTGGTCCGCGTGCTGATGGACGTGGCCATGCCCATGATGGTGCTGAATGCCTTCAACAAACCGACCAACCCCGACCAGCTCCGCTCTTCGCTGCTCGTCATGGTCATCGCCGGCGCAAGCTGCCTCGTCACCTGGGGCATCGGCCACCTGCTGTGGCGGCGGCAGCCGGAAAACAAGCGCAAAGTCCTCATGTACGCCAGCATGTTTTCGAACGCGGGCAACGCAGGCCTGCCGGTGCTCAACCTGGTGTTCGGCTCCGAGGGCGTGTTCTACGGCTCCATGTACCTGATCCCGCCGCGCATCCTGCAGTGGACGGTCGGAATGGGCTTCTTCCTGAAGCCGAAGAAAGGCGCGTTCGTTAAAAACGTGCTCCTGAATCCCATGGTCGTGGTAGTCTACATCGGGTTTGTCCTGATGGCCTTCAACTGGCAGATTCCCGGCGTGTTCGGCACCGCGATCGCCAACCTCGGCTCCATGACCGGGCCGCTGTCCATGATCCTGATCGGCGCGACCCTGACCAAAATGCGGCCCAGGGCACTGCTCGATCCTGTCGTCCTGCTGGTCAGCGCGCTGCGCCTGATCATATTCCCGCTGGCGGCGGCACTCGTCCTGAAAGCCCTCAGCGTCGATCAGATGACCATGAATCTCTGCGTAATCCTGCTCGCCATGCCCATCGCCTCCAACACGGCGGCCATGGCGGAACGCTACGGCGGCGACTATGTGTTCGCCTCCGCCTGCGTCAGCATTTCGACGCTGCTGAGCGTCGTCACCGTTCCCGTTATCACCTGGTTGATCCAGTTGATATAATCACATCTTCATTATCAGATACAGCACAAGGAGGAAAAACATTATGAAAATCGCATTTATCGGTCTGGGAATCATGGGCAAGCCCATGGCGAAGAACCTGCTCAAAGCCGGCCATCAGCTGCGCGTGTATGACCGCAACACCGCCACCCTCGAAGAGATGAAGGCCGCCGGCGCGACCATCTGCTCCTGCTCTGCTGAGACCGTGGAAGGCGTCGACCTGGTTCTGACCATGCTGCCCAACAGCCCGCACGTCAAGTCCGTCATGCTCGAGGACGACAAGCTGGCTGAAAAGATGCCCAAGACCGCCGCTTTCATCGATATGTCTTCCATCAACCCCGTAGCCTCCCGCGAAATCGCCGCGGAACTGGCCAAGTACGGCATCGATATGCTGGACGCGCCCGTATCCGGCGGCCAGCCCAAGGCCATCGACGGCACCCTGTCCTTCATGGTCGGCGGCAAGAAAGAAGTCTTCGACAAGTTTGAGCCCGTCCTCAAGGCCATGGGTTCTTCCGTCGTCCTGTGCGGCGACGTCGGCGCCGGCAACGTGACCAAGCTGTGCAACCAGACCATCGTGGCCGTGAACATCGCGGCGCTGGCGGAAGCCATGCAGATGGGCCAGATGTGCGGCGTTGAGCCCCAGAAGATCTTCGAAGCCATCAAGGGCGGCCTCGCCGGCTCTACCGTCATGAACGCCAAAGCGCCTATGATGATGGACCAGAACTTCCAGCCCGGCTTCCGCATCGACCTGCACATCAAGGACCTGAACAACGTGGTCGATGCCGCGAAGGCGGTTGACGCCCCCATCCCGCTGACCCAGACCGTGCTCGAAATGATGAAGATCCTGCATCACGACGGCGACGGCGCCTGCGATCACAGCGCGCTTCTCAAGTACTACCAGAAGCTGACCGGCGAAGTCCTGCATCACTGATGAATCGGGCCTGCTCCGCCGGATGACCGGCGGAGCGGCCGCACCACGAACACGATCATGAAGGAGGCGTCTACATTGATTCCGAAGGTTGTAAAGATGGACGTGTATCCCGTCGCGGGCCACGACTCCATGGAGCTGAATCTCTCCGGCGCGCACGCGCCGTATTTCACCCGCAATGTCGTCGTTCTTGAAGACAGCACGGGCAACCTGGGCGTGGGCGAAGTGCCCGGCGGCCAGAAGATCACCAAAGCGCTCGAAGACGTCAAGGACCTGGTGCTGGGCACCAGCATCGCTGATTACAAGGGCACGCTGAACCGTGTGCGCGACTGGCTGAACAGCAATATCAAGGACGACGTCCGCGGCCTGCAGACCTTCGACCTTCGCACCGGCGTACACGTCGTGACCGCCATCGAAGCGCCGCTGCTCGACTTGCTGGGCAAGTACCTGGAAGTCCCCGCCGCCGCACTCATGGGCGACGGCATCCAGCGCGAGCGCGTCCGTTTCCTCAGCTACCTGTTCTATATCGGCGACCGCAAAAAGACCGACCTGCCCTACATGAGCGAGGAAGACAGCCCCTGCACGTGGTACCGCCTGCGCAATGAGGAAGCCCTCACCCCGGACGCCGTCGTGGAACTGGCGAAAGCCACCGTTGAAAAGTACGGCTTCGAAGACTTCAAACTCAAGGGCGGCGTGCTCGCCCCGAAGGAAGAGGTCAAGGCCGTCACCGCCATCAAGAAAGCCTTCCCCAACGCCCGCGTCGACCTCGACCCCAACGGCTGCTGGAGCCTGAAGGAAGCCCTGGAAGTCGCGCCTGACCTGAAGAAGGTTCTGGCTTACATGGAAGACCCCTGCGGCGCGGAGGACGGATTCTCCGGACGCGAAGTCATGGCTGAGTTCCGCAAGGCGACCATGATGCCCACCGCGACCAACATGATCAATACCGACTGGCGTCAGATGTGCCACACCATCGCCCTGCAGAGCGTGGACATCCCGCTGGCGGACCCGCACTTCTGGACCATGAACGGCTCTGTCCGCGTAGGCCAGCTGTGCAACGACTTCGGCCTCATGTGGGGCTGCCACAGCAACAACCACTTCGATATCAGCCTCGCGATGGTCGTGCAGTGCGCCGCCGCGATCCCGGGCAAGATGAACGGCATCGACACCCACTGGATCTGGCAGGAGGGCCGCGAGCGCCTGACCAAGGAGCCCATGCAGATCGTGGACGGCTGCATCGAGCTGCCGAAGAAGCCCGGTCTGGGCATCGACGTGGACCTCGAGCAGGTCAAGAAGGGCAACAAGCTCTATCTCGAAAACTGCCTCGGTGCCCGCAACGACGCCATCGGCATGCAGTACCTGATCCCCGGCTGGAAGTTCGACAACAAGAAGCCGTGCCTCGTTCGGTAAGAATCCAGTAAACGAACTTCAAAACAGGTAGGAAGTAGGAGGCAGGAAGTAGGAAGTGATTTTGGTACCCGGAAATACCAAACACTTCTTTGAACACATCATCTACTTCCTCCTTCCTGCTTTCTCCTTTCTGCTTTTCTTTTGACTTCACACCCTGTTCACTGCTGAATAAAGGAGTCCTTATGCGTACATACGTTCAGATCAAGCCTGAAGACAATGTCGCCATCGCCGTTCACGAACTGAAGCAGGGCACCGAGATCATGCCCGGCGTCATCACCCTGTCCGATATCCCGCAGGCGCACAAGATCGCCCTGACCGACATCGCGAAGGATGAACCGGTCATCCGCTACGGCGTGGTGCTGGGTTACGCCAAGGACCCCATCGCCAAGGGCCAGTGGATCAACGAGCACATGCTGCGCCTGCCCACGCCGCCGTCCCTGGACGATATGCCCTGGGGCGTGAACATCCGCACCGACCTGCCCGAGCCGCCCGTCCGGACCTGGATGGGCTACCGCAATCCGGAAGGCGGCTACGGCGGCACGCGCAACCTGCTGGGCATCCAGACCACGGTGCAGTGCGTCGAGGGCACGCTGAACGTGGCGGTGGACCGCATCCGCCGGGAGCTGCTGCCCAAGTACCCCAATGTGGATGACGTGGTCGCCATCAATCACCCCTACGGCTGCGGCGTCGCCATCAACGCGCCGGAAGCCAAGGTACCGATCCGCGCCCTGCGCAACATCGCCCATCATCCCAATTTCGGTGGCCAGCTGATGGTCGTATCCCTGGGCTGTGAAAAGCTGACGGTAGACATGCTGGTCGGGCCGGAAAACAACACGCCCGAAAACGTGGTCGTGCTCCAGGAATGCCACGGCTTCGAGGGCTGCATGAAAGCCCTCATGGACATGGCTGAAAAGAAGCTGAAGATCCTGAACGAGCGCAGGCGCGAAGAGCTGCCCCTGTCCGACCTGCTCATCGGCATGCAGTGCGGCGGCAGTGACGCCTTCTCCGGCGTTTCAGCCAACCCCTCCGCCGGCTATGCGGCGGACATGCTGGTCCAGGGCGGCGCGACCGTGCTGTTCAGCGAGGTCACCGAAGTCCGCGACGGCGTGCACTTCATCGCGGAGCGCTGCGTGAGCGCCGAAGTCCGCGACCGCCTGGCCGAAGAAATGCGCTGGTACGACCACTACCTGGAAGAAGGCAAGGTCGATCGCGACGCGAACCCCACCCCCGGCAACAAAAAGGGCGGCCTCGCGAACATCGTCGAGAAGGCTATGGGCTCCATCGCGAAGTCCGGCACCTCCCCTATCGTGGAGGTCCTTTCCCCCGCTGAAAAGCCCACCAAGCACGGCGAGATTTTCGCCGCGACCCCGGCCAGCGACATCGTGTGCGGTCCTTGCCAGATGGCCAGCGGCATCGGTCTGCAGGTATTCATGACCGGCCGCGGCACGCCTTATAACCTGGCGGCCGTCCCCGTGATCAAGGTCAGTTCCCGCAACGAGCTCAAGGAGCAGTGGCCGGACATCATCGATATCAGTGCCGGCGCTGTCGCCACGGGTGAAAAAACCATCGCCGAGGTCGGCACCGAGATCTTCAACAAGATCATCGCCTGCGCCAGCGGTCTCGATAAGCCCTTCGCCGAAAGGTACGGCATGCACAACTACCTGTGCATTTTCAATCCCGCGCCGATCACCTGACAATCAAAGGGCTGTTACACAGCCCCTTCGATCAAATGGATACTCCATTTGATCGACAGTACACCTTTTCCTCTCGCACCTACGGTGCTCCCGGGCGGAAAAGGTGCAAGGAAAGCATTTTTGCTCCCGCAGGGCAAGCTCTGCTCCGCAAAAATGCTCCTCGCACCGCACATGTCGCTGCTGCGGATTATACTTAGAGGGGCTGCGGCCCCTCCAAACCTCCCGGAGTTTTCAGTTTTCCGGGCAATCTCTGTTGCACAATGATTTGTGTTGATAATTCCTTTTGTTATAGCAGGGTGATGATGCGGATCTTATTCTGCAACAGTCCCCTGACGGCTCAGCGTTTTACAACGATCGCAGCGATTCCTTCCGCAACTCCTCACTTTTTCGCTTTTCTCTCCGACCGTTCCGACAATGAAAGGATAGAATCATGGCTCTTCGCATCACCAATGAAGCCAACCGCTGTCTGCAGTGCAAGCGTCCCCTCTGCCGGGAGGGCTGCCCAGCGCATACACCCATCCCGCAAGCCATCGCGCTGTTCAAGGAAAACAAGCTGATGGAAGCCGGGCAATTGCTGTTCGAAAACAACCCCATGTCCCTGGTCTGTTCCATGGTGTGCGACCACATGGCCCAGTGCGCGGGGCACTGCGTACTGAACCACAAGGGCCAGCCCGTGCATTTCTATGAGATCGAGCGCTTCATTTCCGACGCTTATCTCGACCGCATGGTCATTGAAAAGGTCCCCTCCAACGGCAAGACCGCCGCGGTCATCGGCAGCGGTCCCGCCGGCCTCACCGCCGCGATCATGCTGGCGAAGCAGGGATTCGGCGTGACGATTTTTGAGGAAAAGGACCGCATCGGCGGCATGATGCAGTACGGCATCCCGGATTTCCGCCTGCCCAAGACGATCATCGACCGCTACAAGGCGCGCCTGCTGGAGATGGGCATCCGCATCCGTCCGCACGTGGTCATGGGCGGCGACCTGATGATCGACAACCTGTTCCGTGACGGTTATAAAGCCGTGTTCATCGGCACAGGCGTATGGCGTCCCTCCACCCTCGGCATCGAGGGCGAAACGCTGGCCAACGTGCATTTCGGCATCAGTTACCTGGCGCGGCCCATCAGCTACACCGTCGGCCAGACCGTCGCGGTCATCGGCATGGGCAACGTGGCCATGGACGTGGCCCGCACGGCTTTCCGGCACGGCGCGCAGCGCGTGATGCTGTTCCAGCGCGGCAATAAGTCCCCCGCCAGCGACCATGAGATGGAATACGCCCGCCTGGACGGCGCGGAGTTCTTCTTCGGCAAGTCCATCCAGCGCATCACGCCCGAAGGCCCTGTCTTCAAGAATTCCGTGCTCAACGAGCAGGGCCGTCCTGTCGGCGTGGAAGGCGAAGACGAGCTGGTCCATGCGGACACGACCATCATCGCCATCAACCAGCGGCCCAAGGATAAGCTCGTAAACACCACTCACGGCCTGCAGGCCACCGACCGCGGGCTGCTGATCGTGGACGAAAACAATATGACCACCCGCGAAGGCGTATTCGCCGCGGGCGACGTGGTGCACGGCTCCCTGACCGTCGTACACGCGGTGAACGACGCGAAGAACGCCGCCAACGCCATGATTGCCTACATGAACTCTATTCGCAAGGGGGACTGACGTCCCCCCTACGAAACCCCCCAACGGATTTGCCTGTCGCATCTGTGATGCTCCCGGGCGGCAAATCCGCAAGGTAAATTCCGCTGACGCGGAATCGTCCTCGCGACGTACATGCCGCCGCTGCGGATTATCATCAAGGGTGTTCCCCCTTGATCATCCCCTCGCCCGTTCCTTATCATCCCTCTATCCCATCGCCCTGCGGGTGGCTTCGCCATCCGCCGAATAAATCGGCGGACTCCGGGATGCCCGGATGATAAGGACAGATTATGAACTATTACCCGCACAACATTATTATAACGTTATGAGTAAGATTTATCAGATTTACGGGCAGGACGCCCATGAAATGACATTCAAGCTGCTGGAAGCATCCGACGCGATCCGTCTGGTGCCTTCCGGCGGTTCCGTCGCGCTGAAGCCGAACCTGGTCATCGCGGGATCGCCTGACGACGGCGCGACAACCCACGCAGGCGTGCTCAGCGGGTGCATCGAATATTTCCGCGGCCACGGCGTACAGGATATCAGCGTGATCGAGGGCAGCTGGATCGGCGACGAGACCATGCGCGCCATGCGCCGCGCTGGCTATGACAAAGTGTGCGAGAAATACGGCGTGCCGTTCTTCGACCTGAAGAAAGACAAGACACGCCCGGTCAAAACCGCCATCGGCAATATCGACGTCTGCTGCCGCGCGCTGGACGCGGGGCTGCTGGTCGACCTTCCGGTACTGAAAGGCCACGGCCAGACGGTCATGACCTGTGCGCTCAAGAATCTGAAAGGCTGCCTGCCGGACCGGGAAAAGCGGCATTTCCACGCGCTCGGCCTGCAAAAGCCCATTGCCGCGCTCGGCGCCGTGCTGAAGCCGGGTCTGATCGTCGTGGACAGCATCTGCGGCGACCTGGACTTTGAAGAAGGCGGCAATCCCATCCAGACCAACCGCATGTATTTGGGCACCGATGCCGTGCAGCTGGACGCGTACGGACGCGCCTTGATGGGCCTCAATCCGGACGAAGTGCCCTACATCGAAATGGCGGAACGCTGGGGCGGCGGCAGTACGGCCTGGTCGGAGAAGGACATCATCGAGCTCAATCAGCCCACCAATTCCGCCTCCTATCCCAAGCCCCGGGGCATCATCGCCCAGCTGACGAAAAACGTGCACCAGAACCAGGCCTGCTCCGCGTGCTTCGCGGCGCTCGCGCGCGCCATGTACACCAGCCGCTGCGGGGAAAAGGAAACGATCTACATCGGCCAGGGCTGGCAGGGCAAACACCTGGACGGACTGGGCATCGGCAAATGCTGCCGCGGCGCCGAACAGTGCGTGATGGGCTGCCCGCCGACCGCCGACGCCATCGCCCGCAAGCTGGAAGAGCTTCAGTGGAGCTGATATGGCTAAACTCTGGTCGCTCGAATTCAATATCTTCGTGATGATGGCTGTCGGCTTCCTGATCCGCAGGATCAAGGTCGTGGGGAAGGAAGCCGAGCGCGTCATCACGGACCTTGTGCTGTACGTAGTATTGCCGTGCAGCATTTTCAATTCTTTTCTCGGGGATCATTCCGGTGTCGGCGGGGCGGATTATATCGCCGTGCTGCTGATTTCCATCGGCATCCAGGTGCTGTCATTGATCTACGGCAAATTCGCTTTTCAGAAAGAATCCGCCGACCGGCGCGTCAATCTCGCCTATGCCATGATTTGTTCCAACGCCGGCTTCCTGGGCAACGCGATCACTGAAGGCGTGTTCGGCGCCACCGGGCTCATGCTGACCAGCATTTACCTGATCCCGCAGCGCGTCATGATGTGGTCGGAAGGCCTGGCCATCTACTCCGGCGTTTCGGACAAGAAAGCGACCCTCAGAAAGGTCGTGACGCATCCCTGCGTCATCGCCTGCGTCCTGGGTGTCGTCGTCATGCTGGCAAAGCTGCCGTTTCCCGCTTTCCTGCAGGCGCCGATCAGGAGCATCGGCAGCTGCAACACCCCACTGACCATGCTGATGATCGGCATGATCCTGAGCGAGCTGGATCTCAAGCATCTGGTGGATAAGACCATCGCGCGCTTCACGGTCCATCGTCTCATCCTGATGCCGCTGATCGTGTGGCTCGTCTGTCTCGCGTTGTCCGTCAGCAAGACCGTGACAGGCGTCAGCGTGTTGCTGGCTGCCATGCCGGCCGGCGCGACGACCACCATGCTCTCTTCCAAGTATAACCGCGACCCGAAGTTCGCGACCCAGCTGGTAGTCTTCACCACGCTCTGTTCCATTCCGGCCATCTTCCTCTGGAGCATGCTCCTGACGGGATAACGGCTACTTCACGGACCAGACTTCATCCTTCTCATATGTGTTCAGGCAGCCTTCGCACTGTTCCTGATCTGCCGCCCTGACCGCGCCACTTTGGACGCCCTCAGGGCGGCTTTTGCATTAGCCGCAAAAATACCAAGGCCGCAGCACAGTGATTCGGCATCGGAATCATTGCCGCATGACCGTAAATCGTCATCCGGACAGGCGCCCATTTGTTTGCGTACGGAATTTTTGCGCACGCAAATTTTGTACTGGAAAAGAACAGAAACCGTATTGCTTTAGGATTTTCGTTTGAGTAATATGGTTTTGTTCCATTTTCCACGCCGGACAGGGTTCCGGCCAACGCATGTTACGGGAGGGATCGCTCTTGGCCAAATATATCAGCAAGCGAATCGCGCTCATGTTCCTGCTACTCATCGGCATGAGCTTTATTGTATTCGCCAGCCTGTACATCGCTCCCGGCGATCCGGCCAGCATGGTGGCCGGCCCTAGCGCGACGGAGGCGGACATTGAGAATATCCGCATCAGCCTGGGCCTGGACAAACCGTTCATGGTTCAGTACCTCATGTATCTGAAGCGCCTGGTCACGCTGGACCTCGGTACGTCCTACACCTCGCGCCAGCCCATCCTGGATGAGATCCTGGTCCGCCTGCCCAACACGCTGAATCTGGCCTGCGCTGCCATGATCATCTCCGTGTTCCTGGGCATCCCCGCCGGCATCCTGACCGCGCTGCACAAGGACTCTTTCCTCGACAATTTCCTGACCACGTCCTCCCTGATCCTGCTGTCCATCCCGAACTTCCTGCTGGGCGTCATCCTGATGTATTTCTTCAGCGTGCGCTTCAAGCTGCTCCCCGTGGGCGGCATGACCCACTTTTTCTGGACACCGGAAGGATTCCGCGAGGCCATTCTGCCGGCGTTCGCGCTGGCGACAGGCACTATGGCCAGTTTCATCCGCCTGGGCCGCTCGGCCATGCTGGACGTGCTGCAGACAGACTATATCCGCACCGCGAAATCGAAAGGCCTCAAGCGGGGCGTGATCATCTTCGTGCACGCGTTCCGCAACGCGCTGATCCCGCTGGTCACACAGTTCGGCACCAGCTTCGGCGGCCTGCTGGGCGGCGCCATCATCACAGAGCAGGTGTTCGTCATCAACGGCATCGGCACCTACCTGATCAACGGCATCCGCAACTACAATTATCCCGTGGTGCAGAGCACGGTCATCATCATCGCAGCCATGTTCATCATCATCAACCTGATTGTGGATATCCTGTACTGCGTGATCGATCCGCGGATCAAACTGCACGGTTAAGGAGGCATCGGACATGAGCGAAGTAAGACGCACGAACCCCCTCCGCACCGCGCTGAACAAGCTGCTCAGGAACAAGCTGGCGGTTGTCTGCCTGGTGATTCTGCTGATCGAAATCCTGGCAGTAATCTTTGCGCCGCTGATCACACAGTACAGCTATTCCCAGCAGGATCCGTCCATCCGCCTGCGTCCGGGCTTCTGGGCCAAGTGGACGGAGGTCACGGATCCGTCCGCTCCGGGCTTCAACCCCCGCAACCAGTATGTGCCCGGGCATTATCTGGGCACGGACAATTTCGGGCGTGACGTGTTCGCCCGCATCCTGTACGGCGGCCGGATCTCCCTGTCGGTCGGCGTGATCTCCACGCTGATGGGCCTGTTCGTAGGCGTCATCTGCGGGCTGCTGGCAGCGTATTTCCCGAAGCTGGACAACCCCATCATGCGCGTGATGGACCTGCTGTTCGCCTTTCCCAGCATTCTGCTGGCCATGCTGATCATCGCCATGCTGGGCATCAACATCACCAATACCACCATCGCCATCGCCATCTGGTCCATCCCCTCGTTTGCCCGCATGGTCCGCGGCAAAGCGCTGCAGGTAAAGGAAGAAGACTACATTCTCGCCACCCGTTCCCTAGGCGCGAAGGACAGCCGGATCCTGTTCGTGCACATTCTGAAGAACTGCCTGCCGACCATCATCGTCATCGCGACCATGCGCATGGCCTCCTCCCTGATCTCCATTTCCACGCTGAGCTACCTTGGCATGGGCGTAGTCCCGCCGCAACCCGAATGGGGCGATATGATTTCCGCCGCCAAGGAACAGATGTGGAACCGGCCGGAACTGACCTTCGTCCCCGGCATCGTGGTGATGGTCACCGTCATCTGCTTCAACATCCTGGGCGACAAGCTCAGGGACATCCTGGATCCGAGCCTCAAAGACTGACGTATTGCCTGCCGACGCAATCGGCATGTCAATAAATAAACATCAAGGAGAGTATGCTATGAACACCTGGAAAAAGACAGTCGCTCTGGCCCTGGCGCTCGTGATGATGGCCGCCATGGCTGCGGTCCCCGCTGCTGCGGCCGAACAGGAGAAGATGTTCAACATCGTCCTGACCGCTGCGTTCACCGGTTTTGACCCGCTGCGCACCAACGACTCCGCGTCCACCTATGTGAACGCCCAGATCTATGAGACCCTGTATCGCATCGATCCTGTGACCGGCGAGTACAACTGCCTGCTGGCCGCCGAGCTGCCGCAGTTCTCCGAGGACGGCCTGACCGCCACCGTCAAGCTGCGCGAGGGTATCTCCTTCCATAACGGCGAGCCCTTCAACGCCGAAGCTGTCAAGCACACCTTCGAGCTGATCAAAGATCCCGATTTCGGTTCCGCCCGCGCTTCCATCGCCAACTCCATCGAGAGCATGGAAACACCCGACGATTACACCATCGTGTTCCACCTCAAGTATGAGGACGGCGTGCTCACCGCGAAGCTGGCGCACACCAACTCTGCCATCGTCCCCCCGAAGGCCCAGCAGGAGCAGGACCTGATGGTGCAGCCTGTCGGCACCGGCCCCTACAAGTTCGTCAGCTCTGTGTCCGGCGCGAACGTCGTGCTGACCAGCAATGAAGAATACTGGGGCGGCGCTCCGACCATCAAGGACGTCACGATGACCATCGTCACCGAGGAATCCACCGCCGTAGCCCGTATGGAGACCGGCGAAGCCGATTTCATGCCCAACGTCACCGTCGGCTTCATCCCGCGCATCGAAGCCATGCCGAACGTACAGTTCGAAACCTCCAACGCCGCGCAGGTCTACTATATGTTCATGCGCACCGCTTCCTATGTGAACCCCATCATGGAAGAGCCCGAATTCCGCAAGGCGCTGGCCATGTCCTTCGACAAGGAAGGCTATGTGACCTGGATCATGGAAGGCTATGCCGACGCTGCTGAGAGCATCATGGGCCCGAAGATCACCGGCTTCGATCCGGAAGCGACCACCCACAACGTGCCCTATGATCCCGAAGGCGCCAAGGCCATCCTGGCCGCGCATCCCGGCTGGGCACAGGAAGAAGTCCTCTTCCTGGTTCCCACCTCTCCCGCTTATCAGGCGATGGGCGAATACTTCTCCTCCAATCTGCAGAACGTGGGCTTCAACATCAAGTACGAGCCCATCGACTGGGCTGCCTGGCTGAACGAGTCCAAGGCCGCCAACCGCTTCGACATGACCATGGCCGCCTGGTCCAACGTGACCCGCGACGGTTCTGAGCTGATGGAGCCGAACTTCCATACCGTGAACGGCGCGAAGCGCATCGCTTATCCCGAAGAAGTCGGCGCGATCATCAACGGCTACATCGAAGCGAGCAAGACCACTTCCAACATGGCTGTGCGCACCGAGAACCTGCTGGCCGTGAACGACTATCTGCAGGATAACTACCTGGTACAGCCCCTGTACCACGGCGTCAACATGTACGCTTACAACAAGGCCTATACCGGCTGCACCCGCGACGCCGGCGGCACCTTCTACCTGGTCGACATCGGCTACGCTCAGTAAGGCGCAGGCCTGACCTGATAAACCGGGCTTTTTCCCCCCTCTCCCGCCGCATACGCGGGAGAGGGGACCCCGGCTTGGTATTCTAAGCTCTGTCCTCGGTTCGTGGAGGGCAGACCTTAGAATATGTCCTTTTCTGATATCCTTTTCTTAGGAGGATCTTCCATGGCAAAAACAGTGCTGGAAGTCAGGAACCTTGTGACCACGTTCCGGATCGATAAAAAGGAGTACGAGGTCATCCGTGACATCTCCTTTGACATCCACGAAAACGAGACGGTATGCATGGTCGGCGAGTCCGGCTGCGGCAAAAGTGTGACGACGCTGTGCATCATGGACCTGCTGCCCGGCAACGGCCGCGTGATCTCCGGCAGCATCAAGCTGAATGGCCAGGAGCTGACCACGCTCCCCAGGCGGGAGCGCAGCGCCCTGCGCGGCAAGCAGATGGGCATGATCTTCCAGGAGCCCATGACCGCCCTGAACCCGCTTTTGACCATCGGCCGGCAGATGACCGAAGGCCTGATGCTGCACCAGGGCATGACCAAAAAGCAGGCGTACGACACCGCCATCGAGTACCTGGAAAAGGTCGGCATCGCCAACCCGAAGGATCGCATGCGGCAGTTCCCCTTCCAGCTTTCCGGCGGCCTCCGCCAGCGCATCATGATCGCAATGGTCATGGCCGTCCAGCCCAGCCTGCTCATCGCAGACGAGCCCACCACTGCCTTGGACGTGACCATCCAGAAGCAGGTGCTGGTGCTGATGAACAAACTAAAGACAGACGTCAGCACCGGTGTCCTGTTCATCACCCACGACCTGGGCGTGGTCGCGGAGATCGCCGACCGCGTAGTCATCCTGTACGCAGGATGTAAAGTGGAGGAAGGCGATATCGCTGAAATCTTCGCCAATCCCCTGCACCCCTACACCGTCGGCCTGATGAAAGCGGTGCCGGACGTGGACGCGGAGGAATTCGACATCCAGCCCATTCCCGGCGTGTTCCCGAATATCACGGAGGATATCGGCGGCTGCCGCTTCCATCCCCGCTGTCCCTACGCCACCGACCTTTGCCGCGCCCAGCGTCCGGAGGAGATCGAGTTCTCGCCCGGGCACACGGTGAGCTGCCATCATGTAAAGGAGGCGCTGAAATGAGCGAAAAAACGCCCCTTCTCGAACTGAAAAAGCTGAAGAAGTATTTTCCCGTCCGCCGCGGCGTCAGCATCAAAGCCGTCGAGGATGTCAGTTTCACTATCAACCAGGGCGAGAAATTCGGCATCGTCGGCGAGTCCGGCTGCGGCAAATCGACCCTCGGCCGCGTCATCCTGCAGCTCTATCCCCAGACCAGCGGCGCCGCCATCTACTACGGGCGCACGCTGGAAGAGGTCGGTCCAAAGTATCTCTCCCACGAGATCTCCATGCTGATGGAATACCAGACCAAGGCCGATGAATTTTATAAGAAATCCCTCGAGATCGATAAAAAGGCGGACGCCGTCCGCAAGGAAAAGGAGGCCCTCTCGGCCCTGGATACGACGAACCGGGAAGTGCTCAAGGAGATCCGCCTGTCCAAGAAGCTGAGCGCGCTGGAGTTCAAATCCCTGGAACTGCGCAAGGACGCTTCCCGCCACCTGCGCGAGGGTTCCCGTACGGTCGGATCCCTGATTCTGTGCAAGGACCTGCCCAAGATCAAGGAACTGTTCAGCCAGTCCGCCGCGGAGAGCGCACAGGCCACTTCCGCCATGCGAAACCTGCATACGCTGGAACAGGAATACCAGCAGCTTTGCATCCAGGGAAAAAAAGATCCGGTTCTGGAAGGAAAAATCACATCAGCCCGCGAAACAATAGAATCACACGTAGCGTTGGCGAAGCGCTACCGCCAGCAGGCCTGGGACGATTATCACGGCAAGGATATCCTGCCGCTGACGGAATTGACCCTCGACCCTGAGTACCAGCGCAAGCTGGACGGCAACTACGAGACCGGCATCAACCTGGGCAAACTGACGCGCAACGAAATGCGCATGCTCCGCCGTGACATGCAGATGATCTTCCAGGATCCGGCCGCCAGCCTGGATCCGCGGCAGACGGTGGGCAAATCCATCGAAGAAGTCTTCGTGATCAACACCGACCTTTCCCCCGAGGTGCGCAAAGAGCGGGTCATGACCCTGCTCGAGGAGGTCGGACTGAAGCGCGAGCACTACTACGTGTATCCCCACACCCTGTCCGGCGGGCAGAAGCAGCGCGTGGGCATCGCCCGCGCCATCGCGCTGAACCCCAAGTTCATCGTGCTGGACGAATGCGTTTCGGCGCTGGACGTCTCGGTGCAGGCGCAGATATTGCAGCTGCTGAACGAACTGAGCAGCGAAAAGAACCTGACTTACTTTTTTATCACGCATGACCTTGGCGTCGTGAAGCATTTTTGTGACAGGATCGTCGTCATGTACCTGGGCAACGTGTGCGAGATCGCGGACAGCAAGGACCTGTTCCACAATCCGTTCCATCCGTACACCCAGTCCCTGCTGGCGGTCGTACCCAGGCTGCGGGTGGGCGAGCATTCCACGGAGCTGGTCCTGGAGGGCGACGTGCCCAGCGCCATCAATCCGCCCACAGGCTGCCCCTTCCACACCCGCTGCTCCCAGTGCATGGACATCTGTGCTAAGAAGAAGCCCAAACCGAGGGAGATCGAGCCCGGGCATTTCGTAGCCTGCCATCTGGCTGACAAGGAGGCGTAACCGCTCTATGAACACATCCTTTGATCCTCTGGCTCAAAAATACCCGTCCCAGCGCTTCCCGATCTATGCGCGGGGCGGCATGGTCAATGCGTCCAGTCCCCAGGCGTCCGCTGCGGGCCTGGACGTACTTCGTCAGGGCGGCAACGCCATGGACGCCGCGGTCGCTGCCGCGGCGGCGCTCACCGTGGTCGAGCCCACGGCCAACGGCATCGGTTCGGACGCCTTCGCCCTGATCTGGAGCGCGAAGGATCAGAAACTCTACGGCCTCAATTCCAGCGGTCCCGCGCCCATGCTGGCTTCCATCGAAAAAGTCACGGAAGACGGCAAAGCCGTGGACGGGAAAATGCCCGTGTTCGGCTGGGCGCCGGTCACGGTGTCCGGCGCGCCGAAGGCCTGGGCGGAAATCAACGCACGTTTCGGACGCCTCTCCCTGAAACAGGACCTGGCACCGGCGGTGCGGTACGCCCGGGAGGGCTACCCATGCGCGCCGAATCTCGCGCAGATGTGGCAGCGCGCCTTCAGCCGCTACAGCAAGACGCTGAACGGCCCGGAGTTCAACGCCTGGTATCAGACCTTCACGCCCAACGGCCGCCCCTATGAAGCGGGCGAGATGATCCGACTGCCGGATCACGCGGATACCCTCGAGGCCATCGGCGAAACTGACGCCGCGGCTTTCTACACCGGAGAACTCGCAAAGAAGATCGATGCTGAGAGCCGCAAATTCGGCGGTTACCTCCGCTATGAGGACCTGGCCGCCTTCGAGGCGAAGTGGGTCGAACCCATCCGGGTCAATTACCGGGGCTATCAGGTCTGCGAGATCCCGCCCAACGGTCAGGGCATCGTGGCGCTGATGGCGCTGAACATCCTGAACAACCTGGCGCTGACGGACAAAGATAGCGCCGAAACCGCCCACCGGCAGCTGGAAGCGATCAAAATCGCTTTCGCGGACGCCTTCCATTATGTGACCGATCCGGAGCGGATGCAGATCGACTACCTCACCCTGCTCGACCCGGCTTACGGCGCGCAGCGGGCGAAAGAGATTACCGACCAGGCGCAGACCTATACCCACGCCATCCCGCCCAAGAGCGGCACGGTATACATGTGCTGCGCCGACGGCGACGGCAACATGGTGTCCTACATCCAGTCCAACTACATGGGCTTCGGTTCCGGCATCGTCATCAGCGGAACGGGCATCGCCCTGCAGAACCGCGGCAGCGATTTCTCGTTGAATCCCGCCGATGCGAACTGCCTGCAGCCCGGCAAGCGCACCTACCACACCATCATCCCGGGCTTCCTGCTCAGCGGGGACGGCAGCCCGGTCGGACCGTTCGGCGTCATGGGCGGCTATATGCAGCCCCAGGGGCATCTCCAGGTCGTATCGAATTATGTCGATTTCCGCATGGATCCCCAGCAGGCGCTGGACGCGCCGCGCTGGCAATGGATGCGGGACAACCGCGTCACCGTGGAGACCCGCTTCGATCCGCATCTGGCGGAAGCCCTGCAGCGCCGGGGCCACAATATCTCCGTAGACCTGAGCACCCCCAGTTTCGGGCGCGGACAAATGATCGTGCGCCTGGACAACGGTGTACTGGTCGGCGGAACGGAATCACGCACGGACAGCAATATCGCGTGCTTCTGATCGGAGGAAAGCAAGAAAAATGTTCAAAGATATCCTGGAAATATTCTGGAAGTTCTTCAAAATGGGCGCGGTCACTTTCGGCGGCGGCTATGCCATGCTGCCCATCCTGCGCCGCGAGATCATCGAAAAATCCGGTTGGATGCAGGAAGAGGAGATCCTGGATTACTATGCTCTGAGCCAGGGCCTGCCGGGCATCATCGCCATCAACGTGAGCACGTTTATCGGCTATCACCATATGAAAACGCCCGGCGCTATTACCGCGGCCCTGGGCGTCGTCTCCCCCAGCATCATCATTATCACCGCCATCGCCATGTTCCTGTCCGGCTTCAAGGACAACGTGTACGTCCAGCACGCGCTGGCGGGCATCTCCGTCTGCGTCATCGCGCTGATCCTGGACGCGGTCATCGGCATGTGGAAGAAAGGCGTGAAGGACGTCTGGGGATATATCATCTTTGCCGTCGCCCTGTTGGTGAGCATGTTCACCAGACTCTCCCCCGTGCTGCTGGTCATCGGCGCCGCGATCGCGGGCATCATTATCAGGAGCGTCAAACGCGCATCTGAGACCGGGAAGGGGGCAGAGAAGAAATGATCTACCTGAGCCTCTTCTGGGAATTTCTGAAAATCGGCCTCTTCGCCGTGGGCGGCGGCATGGCGACCCTGCCCTTCCTGCGCGAGCTCTCCGTGCGCACGGGCTGGTTCTCCCAGGACCTGATCACCGACATGATCGCCATTTCGGAATCCACGCCCGGCCCGATCGGCATCAACATGGCCACCTATGTGGGCTGCAACATCGCCGGCCTCTTCGGCGGCTTCATCGCCACGATGGGCGAGCTGCTGCCCTCCCTGATCATCGTCATTATCATCAGCAAATCCCTGGAGCGCTTCCGCAACGCCAAAGTGGTGGGCGACGCCTTCTACGGCCTGCGCCCCGCAGTCACGGGCCTCATCGCCGCGGCCGGCATCAGCGTCGCCCAGGTCGCCATGCTGCAGCTGGAGCTGTATAAAGAGACGAATTTGCTCCTGAACCTGGTCGACTGGAAAAAGCTGCTCCTGTTCATCGTGATGTTTATCGGCATCCGGAAACTCAAGTGGCATCCGGTCGTCTATATCGCCATCGCCGCCGTCGTCGGCCTCATCTTCGCTTTCTGAGTGCAGTCGAAAAAACATCACCCCTCACGGATCTCCGTGAGGGGCGATTTGTCGGTGCTTCGATTTATCAATCTCAATTCGTACCAAAAAGCTTCATCCCGTTCTCCTGGATCTTCGGGATATGGAAGTCGGTGACCTTCGCGCTGCCGAACTGGCCGAACTTGTTGCTGCCGCAGGCAAGGACGGTGCCGTCCTTCAGCACGCAGTTCATCGTCACGTCAAAGCTGGTCACATAGATCACGTCAGAAGGCCAGATCATGCTCACCGGAGAGCCGACAGTCTTCTTGCCGATCCCGAGCTGGCCCGAGCGGTTGTTGCCCCAGCCCCAGAGGGAGCCGTCGGACAGGATCACATAAGTCTGGGAGTTATAGCTGTCCATGAAGACCACCGGCGCAGGCAGCTCCTCGAACAGCCGGGGTTCAAGCACCGTCTGTTTTTTCGTGTCGATGCCGATCTGGCAGACGTCGTTCCGGCCCCACATCCAGAGCTTGCCTTCCGTATCCACCACGCTCACGGTCTCGCCGCCCGCATCAATGAAAGCCGGACGGATGCTGCCGATGTCGATCTTCACAGGCGACGGGAAATACTTTTCCTTGCCGTTGGAAAGCTGGTGTGATTCGTTCTTGCCCCAGCCCCAGAGGACGCCGTCCTTGTCCAGCGCGAGGGAGAACTTGCCGCCCGCGGCGATATCCACGATGCCCGTCAGCGGGAGCTTCTGCGGCGCGGTCACCTTCTTGGTTGTCCCGCAGCCCACCTGTCCGTCGCTGTTGCGGCCCCATGCCCAGACCTCGCCCGCTTCGTTGAGCGCCAACACCTGGCCGAAGCCACAGGCCATCTTGACGATCGTCCGGTCCTCCAGCGGAATGCGCACGTGCGTCGCGGCCATGGAACGGTTCAGACCGAGCAGCAGCGGATTATAGGCGTTGTTGCCCACGCCGTAGATCGTCCCGTCATCCATCAGGAAAAACGAATAATCGCAGCCCGCGTAGATCTCCCGGATGTGCGCAACGTCGATCTCGCTGTTCTTGCTGGCGAAAACGGCGGGGCGCTTGCTCTGCGCCTTGCCGCCCTTGCCCAGCTGGCCGAACTGATTGTCGCCGTATACGAGCAGCGTGCCCTGGTCGTCCCGGCAGTAGCCGAAGGATCCGCCCGCGGTCAGCAGGAAAGGATATTCGTCTGCTGCAGCAGCCAGCGGCAGCAGGCAAATCAGCAAAAACAGCGCAATGATCATTCTGATGTGTTTCATTCGATGCACCTCATCGGTTCCGTTACTTTCCCCACGGTACAAACTCCTGCACCGCGCCTTGCCCGTCCACATAGGGGTTCAGCTTGAACCGGCCGCAGTCGTTCTGGATCAGTTTCATGACCTTTTCAGCGTCCTCGCCGGACACCAGCACGGGCTGGTAATTGTTTTCCGGCGCCGTTCCGCTGATATGGATCGGCCAGATGGTCAGCTGGTGGCCCAGATAGGTGTCGCCGTCAAAATAAAGGTCAAACTGCGCCACATAGCTCTGGATCACCGTCAGTTTCTCGTCCACGCCGGTGTTGCCGCCGAAGGTGAAATTGCCGATGGAATACAAGCAGGTGACGCCGTCCGCCACATGGATGCCCTGGGGCACGTGGGGATGGTTGCCGATGACCAGGTGGGCGCCCATTGACTTGCAGAGCTTCTCATACTTTTCCTGCATGTCGGCGTGCTTTTTCTGGTACTCGCCGCCGCAGTGAATGGACGCTACGATGACCTGGCATCCCGCGTCCTTGCAGGCGTCGAAGCAGGCCTGCGCCTGCGCCTGGTTCTTCTTGCGGTCCTTCGCGTTGTAGCGCGGATACAGGCCGACGAAGCCGACCTTGATGCCGCCCACCTCATGGATGTAGTAGGCGTTCAGGCCGAAGGTGGTGCCGCTGTAGCCGATGCCCTCGGCCTCCAGCGCAGCCACGGTCTTATCCATGCCCTCGGTGCCGTAGTTTTCGGTATGGTTGTTCGCGAGGTTGACGACCTCCACGCTGCCGGCAGTCAGGATCTTCGCGTAATCAGCCGGCCCGCGGAACACGAGATGGGATTTGGAGAAACCGCCTTTGATCTCGTCTGCCAGCACGTTCTCGAGATTGACAAAAGTAATATCGTCCTTGCTGAACATATCGTACAGCCCGGCAAAGGGATAGGCGTACCCATACTTTTCAATATACGTGTCGTACGAGTAGGTCCCCGCGCCGTTCCTGCGCACCCGTTCGCTCGCGCCGATCAGCGCGTCGCCGGTGCAGCTGAGCGTCACCTTGCGGATGTTCTCCCCGGTCGGAACGCCTTCCGCGGCAGCGCTCAGGCAGGACAGCAGGCACAGGATCGCCAGTATCAGGCAGATTGTTTTTTTCACAGCATGACCTCCGGTCAGATACAGTCTTGGCACAGGTTTTCCGCCTGTCCAACAGGGATTTTACCATAGGTTACCGGGCGTTGCAAGCAAGGATGTATGCGCCGCCTGTAAAACCGCACTGTCACTTCAGACTTTTTTCCTTCTCATAAAGTTCTCCGAGGTGTTCAAACAGGCCGTCATGCGCTTCGTCCGGACCGACCGTGGAATAAGCGAGCCCAAAGCGGCGGATATCGTACGGGCCGTCTATCGACACCTCGTAACGCCCGGTCTGCTGGGACTTGTGCAGGAGAAACGCTTCCTTCGCCACCTCGAAAGCGGACTTGCCGCCGAACGCCCTCAGTGGGCGCTCGAAATCCAGCACCAGCGTATCCTCGGGATACAGATGGATATAATACTTCTTCACTTCCCAGGGGGTCAGGTCATTCAGCACACGGATGGTGGGGTCGGCCGCCATGGTCACCGCCTGAGTGCAGGCCGCTGACATGAGCCGGTGCTGGGGATGGCCGTATTCCCCCTTCGCGTCCTGTGTCACGAGGACCTCCGGACGGAACTGCCGGATCATGCGCGCGATGACGCGGGCCGTTTCCTGGATACCGCCCCACATTGTGACAGCTTCCGTATACTGTATCGTCCCGCTGTCCGGCAGACCGGCAAACACAGGACCGAAGTGCACGCCGCAGTGCCAGAGCGCGTCCATCGCCTCGCAGCGCCGGTAATGAAACCGGGAGGTCATATAGGCCACCTGGACGTTCATGTCCAGCTGCCCGGCATACAGCGGCATCAGTCCGCCCAGCCAGAGGATATCATCGTCCGGATGGCAGGCCAGGATCATCAGGTCCGCCTTATCGGCGATCGCATGGAAGTTGACGACGTCGTCCGGCAATCCGCCCTCTCCGAACAGCCGGACTTCCATCAGCCGCAATGGCCCGCGGGCCTCCCGCAGCCGGAAATGCGTCTCCCCGTTCAGTGGGATGCACTGTGTATTGAAGCGCACGCCCTCCACGGGCACTTCCCGCCAGCTGCCGTTTTCTTCCGCTTCGACGATCAGATCATCGGGCTCGCCGCCCATCAGCACATACAGCGTATGGCACGGCAAGTCGTCAGGGAGCGAAAACTCAGCATAACCGTTCTTTTGGATTTTCCATTCAGAGCGGTAATCCCCGTCTGTCAGTACCCCCACTTCTGACCTGTGGTGGGAAAGCTGGATCTTCGCCAGATGAGTGATGTCCTGGGCGATTCCGGTACTTTCACCAAGACCGGCGGAACACGGCATTGTCACCAGCAGACTGATGCAGAGAATCAGAAGAAGGATAACACGGTTACGCATAAGCACCTCTCGGGAGTCAATAAGATCACGCAACGCTTTATTATCCCCGAAAACCTTGCTGTGTGTCAATAGGGAAGCGGTAAAAGGATTATGCTTTCCGAAATCCCCCGCTGAAGCCATTGCGCCGGACGCCCCGTTCTGGTATAATGGCCTTGTTTTCAAGAGATTCCATCGCCATCCCTGAAATAACATTTTCGGAGGTTTGCCATGAGCATAAAGCGCCGCGCACTGTTTGGTGTCTGCCTTCTGCTCGTCCTGATCTGTCTGGGCCTGGCCGCGCACGCGGACATCGTCATCAGCGAGATCATGACCGACAGCGGCGAGTTTGACAACAACGGCAACGCCTATGACTGGATCGAACTGTACAACAACGGCAGCAAAGCCGCCGATCTTTCCGGCTGGGGACTCACCGATTCAAAGAGCAATCCGTATGCCTTCAGGTTTCCGGAAGGGACAGGCCTGAAGGGCGGCGAATACGCCCTGGTCTATTGCTGCGGAGAAGATCAGAACGCCGACCGCCCGTTCAGCAAGACGTATTACGCGCACTTCAAACTCGGTACAAACGGCGAAACCGTCCGCCTGACGGACAAAAACGGCAAAGAGGTACAGGCACTGAAGTATCCCGCCCAGTACAACGGCTTTTCCTGGGGCCTGGCCGACGGAAAGAACGATTACGGCTTTTTCGCCGCAGCCACACCCCGTAAAAAGAACAGTTCAAAAGTATACAGCACCCAGGCCGACAGGCCGGTCATCGAAACCAAAGCGGGGTTTTACAGCAAAGCCGTTCAGGTCAGGATCAGTTCGTCACAGCCCGTCCGCTATACGCTGGACGGCAGCGAACCCACCGAAAAATCCAAGCTGTATTCCAGCCCCCTGGACGTGACTAAGACGACCGTCGTCCGCGCAAAAGCCTTCCCGAACGACCAGCTGCCGTCCTACACCGTCACCGCCAGCTATATCATCAGCGATCCCGCCATTACGCCTGTCGTCTCCCTCAGTACGGACAGGGATTACCTGTACGGAAACAAGGGACTGTTCGTCAAGGGGAACAACGGCATGCCCAACTACAACACGGACTGGGAATATCCCATGCACGTGGAATATTTTGACATGAACGGCGTCCGGCAGATGAACGAGTTCTGCTCCTTCCACATCGTCGGCACCTCCAGCCGCGCACAGAAGCAGAAGTCCTTCTCAGTCTATCCCCGTACGGCCTATGGCAGCGAGAACCATTTCAGCTATAATCCGTTCGCGGACAGGGATTATGAGGAGTATCACGCGCTCACCATCCGTTCCACCGGCTCGGACGCGGCCTATTGCCGCATGCGCGACCTGGTGCTGACCCGCCTCGCGAACGGACTGGACATCATGTACCTGGCCGGCCAAACCGTCATCGTATACATCAACGGAGAAGACCAGGGCCAGTTCAACATCCGTGAAAAGGTCAACAAATATTCCATCGCGCAGTGGGAAGGCGTCACGGATAAGGATCTGATCGACAAGATCGACATCATCAAGGGAGAAGCCCGGGATGACCTGATCCAGAGGGGCTCCGCCGACGACTGGCGTGAACTGCGCGCCTATGTCAAGAGCCATGACCTGAACGTACCGGAAAACCTGAAGTACGTCACCGACCGCCTGGATGTGGACAGCCTTTTCACCTGGACGTGTTTTGAGCTTTGCATCCTGAATACCGACATGGAAAATGTCCGCGTTTACCGTGTTCCGGGCGGCAAGTGGAAGTATATCCTGTACGACGTGGAAAGCGGCGGCGAGCTCCGTGACCTCGCGGTCTACATGCTGCTGGATTCCTCCAAGGCGGGCAAGGTGCTGTCCTCCCAGTACAGCCTGATCAAAAACCTGCTGCTGGTGCCGCAGATGCGGGCCAGATTCCTCCAGCGCCTCGCAGAAGTCATCGAGCACAGCTTCCTGTACACGGAATCAGTGAAACCCGAAATCGAACGTAACGAAGCGCTGCTCCAGCAGCTGCTTCCGCGCCATTTCACGGTTTACCGCAACAATAACATGGGCGAATGGCGTCAGAACGTCAAGTCTTTCAAGCGCGCCATGCGCATGATCCCGCGGCGGATGCTGAAGCTCGTCTTTGAGTCGCTGAACGTGACTTCCGCCGAACAGCAGAGGTATTTCAAGCGCGTCCAGGAGCTGCTGACCGTCACCAACGCAGAGGGAGTCGAATAACCGCCATGAACAGACTGTATTCAAAACTGCTGAGCATTCTCCTGCTGGGCTGCATCCTTTTCAGTGCCGTTCCCGCAAGCGCGGATTACCGCACTCTGACCGTCGGCGACCGCGGTCAAGACGTGGTGAACCTGAAAAAGCGACTGTATGAGCTGGGTTACTTTACGACTGCCTCCTTCGGAGAGGATTACACGAAGAACACCGCCGAAAAAGTCCGCCGTTTCATCAGCAAATACGGGCAGGACGGCGACGTTGCGACGCCCAAGGTCCAGACATGGCTGTATGCCGATGATGCCCGGCCGGAAAGCTATGTGGCCATGTCAGGCCCCGCATCTGTCGGTCCTTCCGTCAAGCCAGCTCTGCCTGACCTCGCCGCCGACGGCACCCTGGCCGACAAGACGGCAAAGCCTTTCCTGTATAAGAATGAAAAAGACGGCCTCTGGCTGTATATCAGCGGTACCCTTTCCGTGGAGATCAAGCGTTTCGACAACCGGATCGACAACCTGATCTGGCTGGAAACACGGGTGCGCCTGTCCGGCGGCAACCGGATCAAAAGCATCTTCAGCGACGAGAAAAAAAGCGGCCGCAGCTTTGACAAGCCCCTGAACATCGTCAAAAAAAATCCCGGAACGATTCTGGCATTCAGTGACGATTTCTTCGGCTGGCGGCGGGACGCAAAGGATATTGAGGGCATCATCATCCGTGAAGGAAAAGTCTATTCCGACGTGACACGCACTTCGCGCAAATGGCCGCCGCTGGACGTGATCGCCGCACTGCCGGACGGATCCTTTCTCACCGCGCTGCCGGACCAGTACACCGCACAGCAGTATCTGGATATGGGGGTGCAGAATACATGGGCATTCGGCCCGATCCTCGTCAGGAACGGTGAGTACGCCGGCGATGTAAGGGAGGAGGCGGCCACCCCGCGGCAGCCCCGCCAGGGAATGGCGGTGTATGCGCCGAACGACTACCTGTTTATCACCGTGATGGGCCGGCGCAGCGATACTGAAGGGGCCACACTGGAATGGTTGCAGAACCGTTATCTCGGATACGGCGTTCAGGAAGCCTTTAACCTGGACGGCGGCAACTCCGTGATGCTGGTATTTGACGGCGAAATCATCAACCGCTCGAAACAGGTCACTTCCGGCGGGCTTCGTGACATGGTTTCCATGATAGCATTTTCTGATTGAGAGGAACATCAAGTTGAAACGGATTTTCTTATTCCTGCTTCTGTCGCTGCTGCTCTGCCCTGCCCTGCCAGGCTCTTGCGCGGAGACGGCACCGGACATTACCGCCCGGGCCGAATTTCATGTCAAATGGCGCGAGAATGACCTGCCGAACCTGATGGACGGCAATTACCAAACGGAATGGCGCAGTCAGGACAAAGACCGGGCGGTTGTCGAAATCACGCTGCCGGCAGATCAGCCGTGCCACGGGCTGTATGCCCTGATCGGCAGTGAACTGGACCACCTGGTCATCGAACAGGAAAAAGGTGGAGCATGGGCTCCCCTGCCTTTGCAGGAGGAACGCTTCAACACGATGTACCTGCCCCTGGACGGGATAACTCATCTGCGCCTGAGGACAATCAAAGGTGAACTCAGACTCATGGAACTGCGCCTGTACGGCCCGGGAGAACCGCCTCAAAACGTAGTGCGCTTTACTGAAACGGCCGATAAAGCAGACCTGATGATCCTCGCCTGTCATCCGGACGACGACGTTCTCTGGATGGGCGGCCTGATGCCGATTTACGCCGGCCAGTTGGGAATGAAGGTGCAGATGGCCTACATGACAGCCCTGTATCCCTTCCGCCGCTGCGAGGCCATGGACGCCCTATGGTTCCTCGGCGTGCGCCAGGGTCCGGTCTTCCTGGGTCTCCCGGACCGCGGCGGCATCACCTACTGGCAGGCTGCCGAGCTCTGGGGCGGACGCGAGCAGACCGCCCAAATGATTGCCCACCTGATCCGCCAATACCGTCCGGAAGTACTGGTGACACAGGACGCGAAGGGCGAATACGGTCACACGCAGCACCGTGCCATGTCCGCCGCCTGCACGCTGGCAGTCAAAATGGCCGCCGACCCGCACGTACGCGCCTTGCGTGACCTGCCGCCCTGGGACGTCAAAAAGTACTACATCCACCTTTATGAAGCAGACTCCCTGACGCTGGACATGGAACTTCCCTTGAGCGCATTCGGCGGCAAGAACGCCTTTGAACTCGCCCAGGAAGCCTTCCGGCTGCATGTATCCCAGCAGCCCAGCCGCTTCGTGATGGAATTGAACGGCCCCAACGACATGCGTAAATACGGCCTCGCCCATACGACCGTCGGCCCCGACGAAGCGCATATCGGCCTGTTCGAACACCTGGATGAGCTGTACGAACGTGAATTGGCGCTGTGGAAACCGAGTGAATTATAATGAATCAGATCTCCACAAATCAAGTACCGTTTTTTCATCATACACCATTTCGATATCTCTCTGAAATCGTCCAATTCCCCTATTGACGTAACCAAAATTCTGTGATACCATCTGCCACGGTAAGTCTTTAAGACGGTACAGAGAGACCGACAAGAGGCAGCCGGGCGCCTATGTGCGCAGAACACCGGATGGATGTATCCACAGCCCGTCGTATCCTGTATACGGCGGGTTGTTTCTTGCCTGCGAAGACTGCCGAAAAAATACGGGAGGCTTATTTATGAAGCTTGTCTACAACATTGATCAGAATCCGCCAATCAAAAAGAACCTGCTTTACGCGTTCCAGCAGCTGCTGGCCATCATGGCCGCGACCCTGCTGGTCCCGATCCTGGTGGACGGCACCGGCACCTATATGAGCCAGCCTGCCGCGCTGTGCGGCGCGGGCTTCGGCACGCTGTTCTATCTCTTCATCGCGACCCGCAAGAAGAGCCCCGTCTTCCTGGGCAGCTCCTTCGCGTTCATCAGCCCGCTGGCCAGCGCCGTGGCTTTCGGCTTCCTGGGCATCTTCCTGGGCGCTCTGTTTGCCGGCCTGGTATACGTCGTCATCGCCCTGATCATCAAGGCGACCGGTTCCGAGTGGGTCAACAAACTGCTGCCCCCGGTCGTCATCGGCCCCACCGTCGCGCTGATCGGTCTTTCCCTCTGCGGCAGCGCGGTCAACAACCTGAACAACACCGCCGCCGGCAGCTATAACCTGATCGCCATCCTGGTAGGCGTGATTGCCTTTATCATCACTGTCTATGCCAGCACCAAGGGCAACAAAGGCATCCGGATGATCCCCTTCATCATCGGCGTTCTCGGCGCGTACGCGATCGCCCTAGTCTTCACCCTGATCGGCCGCAGCACCGGCAACGAGGCCATGCAGCTGGTCAACCTGGCCGCTTTCGACAACATGCAGCTGTTCAAGGTGCCGCGCTTCACCTTCCTGGGCATCTTCGGCGCCTATCCCGAAGCTACCAACAAGATCAGCGGCATCGCTGACGTCATCAGCCTCTTCGTGCTCTTCGCCCCCGTGGCGTTCGTCACTCTGGCTGAACATATCGCGGACCACAAGAACCTCTCCACCATCATCGAGCATGACCTGATCACCGACCCCGGCCTGGACAAGACCCTGATCGGCGACGGCGTCGGCTCCATCATCGGTTCCTTCTTCGGCGGCTGCCCGAATACCACCTACGGCGAGAGCGTCGGCTGCGTCGCCATCACCGGCAACGCCAGCATCTCCACCATCGCCATCGCGGCTGTCTACTGCATCATCCTGTCCTTCTTCGATCCCTTTGTCTGCTTCGTGAACTCCATCCCCAGCTGCATCGTGGGCGGCGTTTGCATCGCGCTGTACGGCTTCATCGCGGTCAGCGGCCTCAAGATGCTGCAGCCTGTGGATCTGAATGACAACCGCAACCTGTTCGTGGTCGCGGCCATCCTGGTGCCCGGCATCGGCGGCCTGACCCTGAACCTCGGCGCTGTCACCATCAGCGCCATCGCCACCGGCCTGATCCTCGGCATCATCATCAATGTCATCTTCAACCGCCGGAAGGCCTAAGAACCACATAAACAACAAACAAAAGGAACCGCTGAGCAGATCGGCAGTTCCTTTTTCAGTGCAGGCGTGGTATACTCTTTTCGTAAGTTACTCTTCATAACAGCCTGCAGCTAATCCTGCTTGCAGAAAACAAAATAACGAGGCAACTATGAAGTATGATCTGATGTGCGTCGGCGTGGCGCTGGTGGATAATATCATCCGGGGATTCGATCCCGAGCCCGTTTCCGCTTCCGGATACCGGGCACAGTCCGCCAACCTGAGCGCGGGCGGCGAAGCGGTGAATACTGCCGTCGCCGCAGCAAAGCTGGGCCTCAAAACCGGCATTCTCTGCGCGCTGGGAGAGGACCCGGCAGGAGAAATGGTGCTGAATGTGCTGCGAAAACACGGTGTAGATACCAGGTCCGTGGTCAGAGCAGAAAGCACGCCGGTCACGACAATGTTTGTGCGTACGGACGGTTCAAGGCGATCCGTGACCACTCCGGCGCACCGCAGCAACTTCCACCCCGAAAAGGATCCATCCCTGTTCACTGATGCCAGAGCGCTGATCCTCGGCTCGCTGTTCCGGACGCCTTTCAACGATCCTGAAATCATCCGCGCCGTGCTGGAGAACGCAAAATCAGCAGGACAGCTGGTCATCGCCGACACAAAGCTGCCGAATGACCGTATGATGACGCTCCCAGATATTGCAGACTCCCTGCCCCACATCGATTACATCACCCCCAATGAGGACGAAGCACGCTGGTTTACCAGCCAGGACGAACCGGAAGCGATGGCGGACGTTTTTCTCGCATACGGGGTGAGGAACGTCATCGTGAAGCTCGGCGCCAAAGGATGCCTGCTGAAGAACGAAAAGGAGACGCTCCGCCTTCCGGCGTTTATGACTGACGCAGTAGATTCGACCGGGGCCGGGGACAACTTCGCGGCTGGATTTGCTTCTGAGATCCTCAGGGGAGCGACCGTCGAAGAAGCCCTGCGTTTCGCAAACGCCTGCGGCGCGATCTGCGCCTCCGCGGTCGGGGCAGGCGCCGGCCTGGTCGATCGGGAACAGGTGATCAGCTTCATTGAAACGCACTCCCTGCGCGCCGACGAATGAGCATAAAAAACCCGCCTCACTTTGGAGGCGGGAAAGGATCACCTTATTAATACTTACGCTTGCGGGCCGCTTCAGCCTTCTTCTTGCGCTTGACGCTGGGCTTCTCGTAATGCTCACGCTTACGGACTTCGGCCAGCACGCCCGAGCTCTGCCGCTTAAAGCGCTTCAGCGCGCTTTCCAGAGACTCGTTCTCCTTGATCCGGATCTCAGACACCTTGTTTCCCTCCCTTCGCCACTCTCGCCTGGACATCGCTGTTTTCCACAGCGGATTGGCGACCGTAGGTGTATTATAGCGCGTTCAGGTCTGCCCGTCAACTCTTTTTTGGATTTGTAACATTCTGCTGACGGAAGAGCAAATATCGTTTTTTATTCCGCGCTCAGTTCCAGTCGATATCATTATATTGGTTGATATCGGGATCCATATACCATTTGTCTGTCTCCACAATGCTCCAGTTGAGCTTTTCGGGATATCCGCACGCTTTCTTCAGATTCGCGACAGCCTGTTTTATACCATTCGTGTGTTTTTCCACTCTCACAGTTATTTTCTTATCCAGTTTGTCATCCAAATCCGAAAGCGATACAATCAATTTCTCACGTTCTTCAACCGCCTTATCAAGCGCATCCCCGGAAAACCCGGCGTTCTGCGCCCAGTCGATTACTCGTGTGCCGACACGGATCGCTTTGACAGCGGTAAAGCCATATTTGTGGAGATAATTGAGATACCCGCGTGAGTTCTGTTGCTGCCTGGGGACTTCGACGCCGTATACCTCACGGATGACCTCCTGGCGCTTCTTCTGATCAAAGAAGTTGGCGTTGAAATGCTTCATCGCCATGCCAAGATCGCCGTCCAGTACGTAATCGCTGATGTTGCCGGTAGCCACCTGATCCGTCCGCGACAGCAGATTCCGTATATCCTCCTCGCTCAAATCGGAGAAGAAATACCGGTCGTAATTCTCGACGAGGACGTCCAGAATGTCAAAAACGAGATTCGTATTGTCGCAGATTTTTTTGTAAAGCGTGTTCAACACCGTGCGCTGACGGCTGGTGCGGCCAATATCGTTGTTGTTCTTGGTCGCGTTCCTGCGCGCACGGGAATAATCCATGATCCCCACACCGTCCAGATGCTGAAACCCTTTCTGATACGGAGTGCCGCTGTGCCCACCGTAGGTCATTTCGACATCGATGTCCAGGCCGCCGATCCTGTCGCCGATTTCTTCCACCAGATGAGGCGTGATGACCAGATAATGGTCCGGACGTATTCCGCCCAACAGCCAGGCTACCGTGTTCTGCACCGATTCGATTCCTTCACTGAAAGTAGGCGCACAGTTGATCGCCGCATTCAGCTTGTATACGCCGTGTACGCCCGGCACATAAGTCAGCGTGTCCCTGGGAATAGAAATCAAATTGACTTTGCCGGCTGTCATATCGAATGCAGCCATGATCACCGAGTCAGTATGGCAATTCTTGATATCCTCTTTTCCCCGGCCGGATGTCAGAATACCATAATCAACACCGACCATCAGGACGTTGATAAACTCATGCTTCGTCACCGGCTCTTCGGGAAGCGTCGGAGGATTCAGAATATAGGCATTACACTCATTGTACACGCCGGTTTCATCCGCCAGCACAGCAGCAGAAAGAACGGCCAGCATCAACGCAAGACCCAAACCCAGTATTCTTTTCAGCATCATGATACTCCCTTTTTAATTCCAATCAATATTGCTATATTGGTTGATGTCGGGATCCATATACCATTTATCCGTTTCTACAATAGCCCAGCTCAGCTTTTCCGGATAACTGCAGGCATCCCTCAGGTCAGCAATCGCCTTTTTCAGGATTCCCGTATATTTTTCCACTTTTATGGTCGCGTCGCGGTCCAGCTTGTCATCCACCGTGGAAAATACTTCAATCAGATTCTTTCTGGATTCAACAGCATGGTTCAGGGCATCTCCCGAAAAGCTTGCTTTCTGCGCCCAGTCAATGATCCTGCTGCCGACACGGATCGCCTTGACCGCATCAAAGCCGTTTTTGAACAGATAATTGAGATATCCCCGGGAATTGAGCCGTTGTACCGGAATGTCGACCCCGTACACTTCGCGGATGATTTCCTGGCGCTTTTGCTGATCAAAGAAGCTGGAATTGAAATACATCATCGCCATGGTCAGCTCACCGCTCATTTCATAGCCGTTCAAACTGCCGCTCACTACTTCCTCCGCGATCGGCAGCATCTCCATGAGATCAGCCACGCTCATATCCGAAAAAAAGTAACTGTCGAAATTCTCCACAACGACATCGAGAATGTCATATACGAGATCCGTATTGCCTTTAACCTTTTCAAAAATCTTATTCAGAACAATGCGCTGGCGGTTGGTTCTGGCATAGTCGTTGTTATCTTTCGTGGCATTGCGGCGGGCACGCGCGTAGTCCATGATGCCCGCGCCGTCCAGATGCTGGAAACCTTTTTCATATGTTCTGCCGCTGTGACCCAAATAACTCATATCCACGTCCATATCCATGCCGCCGATCGCATCACCGATCTGTTCGACCAAATGAGGCGCGATCACTACATAGTGATCCGGTCGAATGCCGCCCAGCAGCCAACTAACTGTATTCTGAGCAGTTTGGATGCCCTCTTCAAACGTCGGCGCACAGTTGATCGCCGCGTTCAGTTTATATACGCCGTATGCACCCGGAACATACGTGAGAGTATCTCTGGGAATAGATATCATATTGACCTTGTTGTCCGTCAGATCAATCGCGATCATCATGACGGAGTCTGTATGGCAATTCTTGATATCTTCTTTGCCCAATCCGGAAGTCAGTACAGCATAGTCGACACCCAACATCAGGATATTGATGAACTCGTGCTCAAACTCCGGCTCTTCTGGGGGTGTCGGCGGGTTCAGGATATAAGCGGTATTTTCGTCATATAATCCTTTTTCGTTTTCAGCCGCAATCGCACTTATTGCCGGCATCATGAGCATCAGAGCCAGCAGAAGGCTCACAATCCTCTGCATGTATAATCATTCCTTTCACAATTCATCCTAGTGCATCTGATCATTCTCAATCAGAGGCACTTTATTCTACCATTTGATACAGTGCATGTCAATCCGGCGCCTGCATGTAGATCGGGCTGTTTCTATTGCATAATCGAGATATAATGCTCATGCGCATAATTCTCAGCACTACTGCCATGCAGGTGGTTCATAGTCACTGATGATCTTTTCAACCGCATTGCCAGCAACGAAAAATCACGTTGCTCGCAAACCGTTCAGTGCACAACATATTCTATCCCTTTCTGCTTTGCATATGTCTCGGCATACAAACCGGCAGGGCAATAGAAAAACACCGTTGATCCCTCGAAAGCATCATCGGCGATAAACCGAACGCTGTTTCCGATATGGATGACGGAAACCGACCCAAGCAGGGAAAACGCTCTGCTTCCAATGCTTTCGACATTCCCGGGTACAATATACGTCTGCGCGGACGTTCCGGCCAGCGTCTCTTCACTGATCTCAGTGGTCATGGACGGAAGGCTGATCGTTTTTTCCGACGGCGTATCCAACAGCAGAAACGGTATGCCGCCGCCCCGGCAATACTGCTCCGCAGCGGAATCACCGAAGCACAAAACAAGGGTCTGTTTTCCGAAAGCGTTGTAGGCAAAAATCTTGACACTTTCAGGAACGACCGCGTACGCCAGATTGACGCAATTCCCAAACGCACTTTGCGCAATAAGATTGATCCCATCCGGAATAGTGATGTGAGTCAATTCATCACAGTTGTTGAATAAAAAGTCACCTATTACAGTAACCTGAGGCGGGATCCGCAGCATGAGATCGTCCGTCAAACGCCGGTATGCCACCAGCTCGTCGATCCCATCGTTGCTATAACGCCGGTATAGAAGCAAATAATCCGGATAATCAGGATCGATAAAACAGTTATCGTTCCCCTTGGATTGTTCAGCCGTCTTTGTGCCCAACCGTACGTATGCCCTGTCCCTATCGTCAAGTTCCATATGGATCTGCGTTTCTATGTTATCCGGAAACCAGACTGTTTTATGCTCGTTCAGCTTGTTATTGTAGATAAATGCCCCGTCCCCGATAGCAGTCACCCCGGCACCGATACGGATAAAAACTAGCGATTCACAGCCAAAGAAGGTGTTGTCTTTGATCTCTTTCACTTGATCAGGGATTTCAATAGAGGTAAGGCTCACACACCAATAAAACGCTCCCGCGCCGATTTCCGTGAGTGTGGAAGGCAAAACGACATGATCAAGTTTTTCGCAGTCGATAAACGCTTCTTCCCCGATCGAAAGAAGGCCTTCCGGAAGATTGATATGTTCCAGCCCTTTTGCCTGTTCAAAACCATGAAGGTGGATCTCCGTGATCGTGGAAGGCAGCTGCACGTCTGTCATGTACCATAAGCCTTTGAAGGCGTAAGTCCCGACCGTCGTTACTCCTTCCTCGATCACAAGCTGTTTAACATTGTCGCGAATGAAATATTTGTACCACGGCGCTGTAGAGATCTGGAAGTCAGTCATGGGGCCTGTGCCGCTGATCGTCAGGACACCATCGTCATTCAGTGCCCATTGGACATTCGGGCCGCAAGTGCCGCTGTCCGTATATGCCAGAGCAGGATGTACGCTGTAACCGACAGCAAAAACAAGAACCACAAGAAACAACCCAAGTAAATATCTGCGCATGATACAATTTCTCCAAGTAATAATCTTCATTTCACGCCGCCGCGGCCCCGCCAGGCGCGACCATCTTCGTCTGGTACAAAACGCCGTTGCGCAGGAAGAGCACGGTCACGCTCTGCCCGGCGGACAGGCGGGACATGGCGCGGTCGATCGAAGCGGCGCCGAAGATCCGCACGTCCTCGACGGCCAGCAGGATATCGCCCGACTTCAGCCCGGCCTCGTCCAGCATGGAGCCGGGCTCCATCTTCTGGATCAGATAGCCCTCGCGCACGCCGTATGCGGCGGCAATTTCCGCGTCCACGTAAATGCCGTCGATGCCGCTCTTCCATTTTTCGGCGAGCTGTTTTTCACCGTCCGAGAGCGGCGTCACGATCAGCGGCTGATAGCCCTGCTCGACGCCCTTCCCGAAGCCGTACCAGTGCCGCTGGTCCGCGGGGATCACCACCGTGTCGCCTCCGTCGATATGGTAGGCGGTCACGGCGACCATCACGCCCGCGAAATAGTAACTGCCGAGATTGAAGCCGTACTGGAAGGTCTCGTTTTTCTTGATCGTATAGCGTTCTTCGGCCAGGTTGTCGAGGATGGTCAGTTCGTCCGTCAGCGTCACGTCGCTGGCCATGCTGCTGAACAGGAAGCGCTCCCCGTAGGTATTGTACAGGCGCAGCGCGATGTTGAAAGCATCGATCTTCTGGCCCGTCGTGTTTTTCATCGTGAACTGGATGCTCCCGCCGCCCTTGTTGGAAGCCTTCACTGACCCTTTCGAGATGGTCATCGGATCCTGCGGCGGCACCGCCTTCCCCTTCTTGTTCAGCGCGTTTTCTGAGAAGAGCGCTGCCTGCAATTCCGGTGTGCAGGCGCCGTCCTGCGTCAGGCCGTTGACTTTCTGGAACTGCCTGATGGCGCTCTGATGCGACTTCGTCAGTTTCTTGGCGTTCTTCGCGTCCAGATAGCCCAGTTCGAACAGCCGCTCGCTGATCGCCAGAACATCCTCCCCGCTGTCGCCCACGTCCAGGCTCCGGTACTTCAGTCCCGGCGATCCGCCGGGCAGCGCAGCCGGGTCCACCGTGCCGGTGGCTTTCAGTACCGGAAAATCGCTTTCCCGTTCGACAGGCTGCACCCCGCTGGGCGCGGCGGCCGCCGTCTGCGGAGGCGCGGTGATCGCCTTCTTCGCGATTACGAGATCCACGTCGTCCGCCTTGACCCAGCCTTCTTTATTGTTCGCCAGGAAGGTCACCCGGTACCAGCCCAGGCCGTCCGTCAGTTTTTCCTCTTCGATCCGGACCTGGCTGCCCAGCGCGGCGTTCCCGTCCACGATTGCCTTCTCGGATGCGTCCATATATACCTTCGTATCCGCGTTGATATAGCCGATCTGCACGTCTGCGGCATAGGCGGCCAGCGTATTGAGCAGCAGAATCAATACCAGCAGTAAAGCACAGCGTTTCATATGATGATCCTCCACGTTATCAGCCGCGCGACACGGCACTATACAATGGTATTACGTCACTTTCCTCCAGTTTCCTGCATTTTAGTCGGATTTTTACAATTCGTCCGGTGAGCCGCGGGATGCAAACCGGCTGGTAAAGAAATCCCGGGGAAAGAATGCCGCATAGGTTTTTTGCCGTCACCGCATTCCTTCCCTATATATATAAGTGCGTGAAAACGCCGGATTATACTCGATTTTTAGGGTATTGACAAAATATTTTTCCTCTGTAGAATGATACATAAATGGGAGGTGAGCAGCGCATGACCGACCAGGAACGCGAAGCGTTTCTCCAGAGGCTTTATCAGGAATATTACCAGATATTGTTAAACAAAAGTTTCTCTGAATTCAATTACCTGCCCGAGTACCGGCATCTGGCGGAAGACTGTGTACAGGACACTTTTATCCGTGCCATGAAGGAAGCCGATACGCTGTCCGGGCATAAAGCACCGCTGCTGTGGCTGATGGTCACATGCAGCCATATCGCCGCTTCGGAGCGTCGCAAACTGCGCCGCCGGAACGAAATCGTGAATACTGTGCCCGAGCAGGACGTCGAACTGGCGGACCCGCAGGACGCGATTGCCGACTGGATCACCGAGCAGGACCTGCTCAGCAAAAAAGAGCTGCTGCTTTCCGGACTGACCGATCAGGAACGCTCCGTATACAAGGCCGTCTACGAGGATCATCTCACCGCGGCGGAAACCGCCAGCCTCATCCATACCACGGAAGGCGGCATGTATTCTGCCCTGCGCCGAATCCGCAAAAAGATCCTCCAGATATTTACATCCCTGTTCCTTTTACTCGCCCACCTCGTGGGAATGTGACGGGAAAGGAGGGAGAACGATGAATAAAGAACGCGAATTCCTCGCCAGGACCGTCCTGGAAGAAATCGAATACGGCAGGCTTCCCGCAGCCGAAACCGAACGCCGCCTCAACCGGATCATCGACCGCGAACTGAGCGGCCCCATCGACCGGCCCGTCAACACCGAACTGATCAGCCTGTGCAGCGGGCTGATCATGAAGCTGCACGGCGCGGCGCCGATTGAATACGATATCGACGCGCTTCTCGCCGCCGCACGCCGAAGCGAACCGCAGTAGGCGAAGCCTGTCCCCCGCCGTTCCTGGCGGTTTGTGATCGCTGCCGCGGCAGCGCTGATCGTCGTCATCCTCGGCGGACTCGGGATCTTCCGCACCCAGTGGTTCGCCAGATACTGGAGCAGTTCATCATCGAGGGACGTGAGTTCGGCAAAGGCAATTCTGCCGGAGCTGATATCGATGTGTATGCATCTAAGGATAAAAGCATCCGGACACAGTCCATTGAAGAACTGATTGATTTCCTCGGTTTCGATCCGCACATCCCGAAAGAGATCTGTCAGGGTTATCCGGCAAACGTATATACCGGCAATATCAGCGGCGGCGAGATCATGGCACACTGCCACTACATGAACGACGCCATTGAACTCCCAGAAGGCCAGACAGTCCTCGACGGCAATCATCTCAGCGAAACCATCTATTACAATATCGTCTGGGATCCGGACATTTCCAAGGACGAGTACTGTTCATCAGGTTTTTCTGAAGAGGAGTTTGACAAAACCATCGAAGGCGTCAGGGTGCGCTGCTCGATGGTATATCCAGATTATTTCTGCAGCTGGAGAAGCGGCAAAGCGATCACCACACTCGTGACCCACAAGCCCGAAATCGATCTGTTTGGGATTGCTGCTTCCCTGATCCGTGCTCAGGCGGAAGATCCCCTCACCAACGAGGAGATCGACCGGATCGTGGATGAAACGACCCGCAGAGAGCACGACAGGGAAATTACCATCCAAAAAGGCAGCACCGGCTATTCCGGTACGTCCCTGAAAGAGCTGATCCGCTTTACAGGCTATGATCCGTATCTGCCGGAAACGCTCTGCGGCCTATATACCCCGCAGGTTTATACCGCGGTATATCCCCGCAAGCGGCTGACCGTGACCTGCGATTTCTATTCCGGAGCCGACGCGACGGGCGACAAAGTCAGCTATACAAGAATGAGCCTCCCGAATAACGACGCCCGGATCACGGATTTCATCCCGCCCGAAGCGCTGGGCCACGCCAGGCAGATGATGGTCCGGGGCACTCCTGTCACAAGATACGAAGCCGACGGCATGACCGTATGGCTCTGGGGCGATTACGCAACACTCTACCGGCTTGAAGCGCCTGCCGTGCTGGAGCTCCCGGATACGGCTGTAGACGAGATCCTTGCGGCCAACGCTGATCGGGGCCGAACCAAAGCGCTGCGGGAAGCCGCTGAAAAGGCTGCTCAGGCGGAGGCAGCTGCACAGAAAGAAACGCGGGAAGCGAGCACAGATTCCGATGACACCGCGCCGGACGCCTATGAACCCCGCGCGATCACTGTGGATATGATCCAAAAGACGCTGGACATGCATGCCAAAGAAGGGTATTATCTCGCCGAAAGTCTCGATGAGCTGGGCGGTTACCTCGGCTATTCCGTCAGCCAGTGGGACCTGAGCCCCCTCGGTTGGATCCCGCAGGATATATCAGTCACGCTGTTCGATTCCCGTCTGGACATACTCATGCATCTGATCAACGAAGAGTACCCTGACGACCAGATCCGCTTCTCCGTCCATCAGTTTACTGAGATGGAAGGCTCAGGGATTCTGATTGAGCAGAACGAAGCCGGAACCTATGACAAGATCAGAAATATCCTGATCTACAAAACGAAAAACAATGAACAGAATATTTATACCTGGACTCAGGGGCAGGTTGTTTACCTCCTGAGATCCAAACTGCCGCAGGAGGTCCTGGACGCAGTCACCGCACACTTGCTCGGCGCTCGGCCGGAAACGGAGGAAATACCTCCTGAAGATGAAGTATTCTCTGTCGATGGGGAAACGCTGAAAAAAGCCATGGCGGAGCGCGAGGCGGCAGGCCTGCCTCCCGGCCGCAGTATGACCCGGGAAATGATGATTGCCGCTATCGAGAGGCATGCCGGTCCACCGATTGAGCAACTGGCTGCCGGTGATCTTAAGGAACTGGAAGAGTATCTTGGCGTATCATTGGATCATCTTGCGCTTGACGAGATCGGATGGCTGATAAACCGGACTGATTCTTTTGTTTCTGATATTTACATCGGTTCACATATACATTACTTCAAAATGTCCGATCCCCAGATAACTGTAAGAATGTCTTTCATCAGCTTCCCGGACATCTCTGAAGCATGGACCACCGTTGAGCAGGACGGAGAAGGGATATACAAGAGAATCGAAGGCGTGAATGTATACTGCTATACCAACTGCGGTTATAACGGCTGCCTCTGGATCGACGGGCTCACAGTCTATAGGCTCAGTACTGATCAGCCCCGGGCAGTCCTGGACGAAGTCGCCGCGCAGCTGATCAGGAACTTGCAGGCTCCAGATCATCCAGCAAAATGAGGATAGGCTTCACCTTTAGGCTCCGGCGGCAGAATCAGGGGAAGCAGGACACGCCCACGGTCTATCCATCGAAGTCTGCGGGATATTCAAGCCCAACTTGAACCGCTGATCTCAGTTTCAAGCGAAAGCTGTTGTACTCACTGTCCTTTTTCTGCTATACTGTGCTTACAGAAGGAGGGGACGATCATGGAACTCGGATCACGCATCGCAGAAGTCAGAAAGAGCCGGGGCATGACCCAGGAACAGCTCGCGGACCGGCTGGGGGTCAGTTTTCAGGCCGTCAGCACCTGGGAACGCGGCGAAAACCTGCCGGATACCGGGCATCTGGCCGCGCTCGCGAAAGCGCTCAATCTTTCGCTCGACAGCCTGTTCGCGGATGATATCCACCGCGACTGGACGCTGGAAAGCCCCAATTTCGACGCCGGACGCATGTACACCTACGTCAAGTCGAAAGCCCAGGCGGAGGGCCTCCGGCAGACCCTGGCCGCCCTGCCGCTCATGCGGGAAAAACACACGGGGCAGGTGCGCAAGGGCATGGTCGACACTGTGCCTTACGCCACGCATCCGCTGACCACCGCCTGCCACGCGCTGGCCATGGGCCTCGTCGACGACGACGTCCTCGCCGCGCTGCTGCTGCACGATATTGTCGAGGATACCGGTACCCGCCCGGAGGAGCTCCCGGTCAGCGACCGCGTCAGGAACGCCGTATCGCTGGTGTCCTATAACACCTATGAAGGCAAAAAAGCAGACATCAAGCCTGCTTACTACGCCAATATTCTAAAAGACCCGCTCGCCGCCCTCGTCAAATGCATCGACCGCTGCAACAACCTCTCCTGCATGGCTGACGGCTTCACGCGCAAAAGGATGGCGGAATACGTGGTCGAAACGGAGCGTTACATCCTGCCGATGATCAAAACCATCAAGTCCGTCCCGGAATGGAACAGCGCCGCCTGGCTGCTGAAATACCAAATGACGGCGCTGCTGGAGACGTTCAAGAGGTTGGTGTGAGGGCAGAATTCTCTTCATTGAAACAACATATTACTAACTGATCGCGTTGATCGTATGCAGGTATCTCTTCAGAGCATCTTTCCAATCCGGAAGCGGCGCAAATCCATTTTCCGGCAGCTTGCTTTTGTCCAAGCGGCTGTTAAAAGGACGTGCGGCTTTTGATAAACCATACTCCATCGTTGATACAGGAATTACATGCACCGGACGACCAGCCTGGCGGAATATCTCAACCGCAAAATCGTACCAGCTGATATATCCGCCTTCATTGGTAGCATGATAATAACCATATTTTTCCGACTGGATCATATCCACCAAAAGGCGGGACAAGTCAGGTGTATAAGTAGGCGTTCCGATTTGATCGCAAACCACTCGCAAAGTATCGTGTGTCTCAGATAAGCGTAGCATCGTCTTGACAAAATTGTTCCCGTTTTCGCCGAAAACCCATGCGATACGGACAACAAAATATTTATCCAGCAATTCTGAGACTGCCAATTCACCTTCAAGCTTGCTTTGGCCGTATACATTCAATGGCGCGTAAGCCTTACAGTCCGGCTGCCACGGGATATTTCCTTGCCCGTCAAAAACATAGTCTGTACTGATATACATCATCCTGCATGACAGCGCTTTGCATACTTCGGCAATATACCGGGTACCCAGTCCATTGATCTGATGTACCTTTTTTTGATTTGCTTCATCTTCCGCCGCGTCCACCGCCGTCCAAGCCGCACAGTGAATAACAGCATCAGGGTTTTCAGCTGTCAAAATCTCCTGAACAGCCGCCCGATCAGTTATATCCAACTGAACATAAGGAAGCGAACACACCGGACTCCCGTCCTGGATACCGCTGTATTGAGGCGCAATATCACTGCCAACCGCAGCTATTCCCCGGGCAGTCAATTCGTTGACGACATCATGTCCCAACTGTCCGCCGACGCCAGTAACAAATACTTTCATTCAACACCTCTCAGCGGTTGCCATACATTTTCTCATAGTAATTCTGGTATTCGCCACTGATGATTTCTTCCCACCATTCCCGGTTATCCAAATACCACTGGATCGTTTTCTTAATGCCATCGGCAAATTTCGTTTCCGGCAGCCATCCGAGTTCATTATGGATCTTGGTGGGGTCGATCGCATAACGCATATCGTGGCCTTTGCGATCCGTTACATACGTAATCAGGCTCTCCGGTTTGCCTAATTCTTTACAGATCAGCTTTACGATATCGATATTTCTCATCTCATTATGGCCGCCCACATTATACACTTCACCTACGCGGCCGTTGTGAATGATCAGATCGATCGCACGGCAATGGTCTTCTACATACAGCCAATCGCGGACATTCAGTCCCTCTCCATACACGGGCAAAGGCTTATCATTCAGGCAGTTGGCAATCATCAGCGGAATCAGCTTCTCCGGGAAGTGATAAGGCCCATAGTTATTGGAACACCTGGAAATTGTCACCGGCAGGCCAAAGGTACGATGATATGCCATTACAAGCAAATCAGCACCGGCCTTCGATGAAGAATAGGGACTGGAAGTATGAATGGGGGTTTCTTCTGTAAAGAACAGATCAGGGCGATCCAAAGGAAGGTCACCATATACTTCATCCGTCGACACCTGATGATAGCGCTGTATACCATACTTTCGGCATGCGTCCATGAGGGTGGCAGTGCCCATGATATTGGTTTCAAGGAATACTCCCGGATTCTCAATAGAACGATCCACATGGCTTTCCGCCGCAAAATTGACCACGATATCGGGATGCTCTTCTTCAAACAGTTTGAATACTGCTTCCCGGTCACAGATATCAGCTTTTACGAAACGGAAATTAGGCTTATCCATCACGGATTTAAGGGTGGACAGGTTTCCTGCGTATGTCAGTTTGTCAAGGCAAATGATGCGATAGTCCGGGTGCTTATCCAGCATATGAAATATAAAATTGCTTCCGATAAATCCGGCGCCGCCGGTAACGATGATAGTCATAAAACCCTCCTTAGATTTCACCGTAAATAAAATTGCAGTCGCTGTCTTCCAGCAAGGGTGATGTAGTATCTTTCTGGGACAGCAGGCTTTCGATGACTTCACCCCACTCAACGCCGATAGCCGGATCGTTGAAACGGATACCCCGATCACATTCCTTGCTATACAGGTTATCCACTTTATAACAGAATTCAACATCATCTGTCAGGGTTTTGAACCCATGCCCAAAGCCGCGCGGAATAAAGAACATGCGTTTGTTCTCAGCGCTTAATTCAACTGCCACCCATTGTTTGTAAGTGGGGCTGCCTTTTCGAAGGTCAACAGCCACATCCAACACAGCGCCTTTCGTAACTCGTACCAGTTTAGCCTGAGCATAAGGTGCATTTTGGAAATGAATTCCGCGCAGGGTGCCCTTCTGAGCAGAAAAAGACTGATTGTCCTGTACGAATACAGTATCAATCCCAATATCGGCAAAAGCTTTAGTAGAGTATGTTTCCATGAAATAGCCTCGATGATCGCCGAACACCTTTGGTTCAATAATACATACTCCGGGAATCTTGGTATCAATTCTGTTCATCAGTATCTCACCTTTCCTTCCGCGACTGCCCGCAAATGCTTGCCATAGGGGCTCTTGCCGTAACGTTTAGCTGATTCCAACAGTTTTTCTTTGGAAATCCAGTTATTCCTGTATGCAATTTCCTCCGGCGCACTGATCGTAATGCCTTGCCGCTGTTCAACCATGCGAACGAAATCAGCTGCATCCACCAGGCTATCCATGGTACCTGTATCCAGCCAGGCAAAGCCTCTGCCTAATAATTGTACATCCAAAAGGCCCCGCTGTAAATACATGTCGTTCAACGTAGTGATTTCCAATTCACCCCGGGCGCTCGGTCTCACTTCGTGCGCCATGGCACTAACCCCTTTAGGGTAGAAATACAAGCCGGTAATAGCATAGTTACTCTTTGGCTGTTTTGGCTTCTCTTCTACGGAAATGACTTTGCCATTCTCGTCGAATTCAACAATTCCAAAGCGCTCCGGATCATTTACATAGTAGCCAAACACAGAAGCTCGCTCCTGCTGCTCGGCATTCGCTACTGCAGCCCGCAGAATCTTGCCAAACCCGTTGCCGTAGAAAATGTTATCGCCAAGCACCATGGCGCAGGCATCATCACCAATAAACCCTTCTCCGATCAAAAACGCCTGCGCCAGACCGTCCGGAGAAGGCTGCACCTTGTATTGCAGCGAAACTCCGAACTCCCTGCCGTCACCCAGCAGATGCTCAAACCGGGGCGTATCTTCCGGGGTGGAAATAATCAGAATGTCCCGGATCCCTGACAGCATCAGAATGCTGAGCGGATAATAGATCATAGGCTTGTCATACACCGGAAGCAATTGCTTCGATGTAACCATGGTAAGGGGATACAGGCGCGTTCCCGCGCCGCCTGCTAAGATAATGCCTTTCATACTGAAGTCCTCCTTTTTACCGTTTGCAGATCAATAACTCTCTGTCCAGAAATGCTGTTTATTCTCTATGTTCATATCTGCCGTCACTGACTGTATTTGCTTTTTCCCTTCATGAAGTTAATCGTTGCTATTCGACATGATTTGTCTTATTTTTTGCGTATCCCCCCATACCCCAGGGCTATCATAAGGACGGTCCGGGAATGCACCATATTTCAATTTGATGTCAAAGCCATGCTCCTGGATAAACTTCTCCACTCGCTCAGCAAGGGACATTGGCTTGCCGGTGCATACATTAATAATGCCTGTCACTTTATCTTGCAAGCTTGCCTTGGCAATCATCTGCGCAAGGTCATCCACATCTATGAAATCATACAGGTTTTTACCTGTCGTAAAGGGAAATTCCTTCTTGCCCTCTGCCGCTGCTGCGGCAATTTTGCCGAAGATGCTGCTCCCGCGCAAATCGTCACCTGTGATGTAATAAGCCCTCAGCCAATGCAACGCGCAGGATGAATTGTTCGCCAGCAACAGCAGGCTTTGGCGCAGGGCATTCTTTGCCACACCATATTGGGATAGCGGATTACATGGCGTATTCTCATCAATGGCGCCTTCCCAGTAACCCACTTCATGCATGGAACCCATCACGGAAAGGGAAGGCAATCCGCCCTCGATCAGATTACGGCAAAACACAACATGGTTAGACAGGTCTTCCATATGGGTTGGCGCATTATGAACAAAGCCGTTGCGCCAAGCCATATGAATCACCACGTCTGGTTTACCCAGTTGCTGATATATATCCACAGCACCGCTGAAAATCGGGATTGAACAGCGTTGTGCCCGCTCATCTACACCGTTGAAATTCATGTCAGAGGCAATTACTTCATGGCCCAATTCCAACAGCTGATTGACAACGTGTCGTCCAATGTAACCCGCAGCTCCCGTCACAAAAACTCTACTCATTACACTTCTCCTTTACACCTGTGTTCATCCTTGAAGTTTCCTCTTGATGCACAAACCTTTTCCCATCAACTTCCAGAATTGACTGTATAAGTGATTGGCGCGTAGCGGTAGGTCCTGTCCGCGGAGATTACATGCACGACAACACTTCCCGCTTTGCGAACCTCATCTGCGTTCAATACTACGATATACCCAGAGTTCAGATACGCCTTGCTTCCGTAAACCTCAGCAACCTCCGGACGTGCTTTGCCGTATTCTGTGGCATAGTATTCGTTGCCTACTTGTATGAAAACGCTGCTTGCAACACCGCCAGCAAGAGGATCTGCTGCCCACCCCTCAACATAGCATGTCTCCTTATTTGACGCAATAGATACGGATCCCTGTCCTGCTAACTCATTCGCAAAAATGTCCAGTGACATATATTTTGCAGGCCCATCATATGAAACAATACTTAGCTTCATATCATCGGGAATTGCCATATTTGTTGACATTTCCTCTTGCGCTTCAGCATTTTCAATTTCTACACTCGCTCTTCGAACATGATTAACTGCTGCATTGACTGGTAAAATGACAACACCCAAAAAAATAATAAGCGCTAATACCTTAATTCCTCTGGCAGGAATAAGATCCAGTATAATCTCCGTTATCTTTCCTCCGTATCGTTTTAGCAGCCATGCCAGGAATAAAGTAATTGCAAGATATGAGATAAACATCATAACCGTCTGACCTTTGGAAAGCGTTTTTAAATCAAACCCGGCAACGATTTTAGCAATAAGCCAATGATGTACTAAAAACACAGCATAAGTTATTCCACCTATAGTGGATAAGCTATGCTTCCATTTTTCATTTTTAATCACTCTTGAAAGCAGGACAAGGCCAGAAAACAGAATAAGACAAAACGTAATCGTCATCGTCAATCCAGATATTTTTCCCCGAACGAACCACATCAAAGCAAATAAGCAAATTGAGCTGAAAAACAAACCGATTGGTTTTTTCCCCTCCCAAAGCTTGTGCTTGACTAAGAACATTCCGAACAGTATTTCCGGAATCCTAAGATAAAAAGTCATTTCCGTAACGGTATAGCTTCCGATGTTCGCTTTTATTTCGAAAAACGTGAAAATTGCCAAAGCAATCGCCGCTGTTAAAACCGGTCTTTTTTTTATTCCGATATATAAAACTGGAAAAACGGCATAGATTAACAATATGCAACCAAGAAACCACTCACCCAGCTTATAATATTCAAATCCAATAAAACCCCTTCCACATAGATATCCGTCTACGCCTGCCAGGGTATAAAAGAACAGCGAAGGATTTGACAGATTGACCCATTTATAACAGAGGAAATCCACGATAGTCGCTATCAGATACGCCATCCAAAAGAGTGGAAAGAGATTTAAAAACCTTTTTTTATAATACTCTATAAGGTTTCCTTCCCTGTAAGTCAACATTTGCGTTGCTCCAGACAGCATGAAAAACAGACTGACACCGATAGCACCAAGTCCTACGCGGCCTTCAAAATAGAAGTTTGGAACAATATGATTATTATAAAGAAAATTGTCTGAAATCTTTGCATTAAAATGAGTCATAACAACGCAAACGCACGCAAATACCCGAATAAGATCAAAGCATGCCAATCTGGCTCCCTTCGGTTTATTATGCTCTTTTCCATCCATATTCGTCATCAAATCCCCCGTGATGTTTGCGCTAACGCATATTCAATGAATCAATTGTCACCTCAGTCGACGTATGAGTTCATTTCTCATGTTTCTCTGGTAACTCATAATTCCGTGCTTAAAGCACACCTTATTATATCCTTCAACATAGTAGCGAAGGCTGGAATACTCCACCTTGGCCCATCGATCCGTAAGCACATATGCCGGGTAGTAACCCGCATTCACCGCAGCGAAAGGATAGATACGCTCAATCGCATGAAGCAATGTGCCATCCACATTGTTGGGTTCCGGGGGAAAATCTTCATACTTCCATCCAACGTCATACAATGGTTTCAATGCCTTGGAACGAAACCAGAAGCAAGTCCCCAATGGTGCAATAGGCATCTTGTCAGGTGCGATAGGAACGGTAAAACCTAACCTCTCCGCCAGATCACGCGTCAATTCATAATTCGGTCCCCAATCCAACCCTTGGGTGAAGTAATAATCCGAATGATGTGGTGCAGGTGGAGAGAGCATTCCCAAGCGTTCATTGTCTGCGAAAAGATTGACGATATTCAAAACATAGTCTGCAGATCCAAACATGTTTTCAATCAGTTTATCAGCAAACCCTAAGCCAATACTCCCTGGTTTGGTCTGCAGCGTCTTCTTGTCATGGAAGAAGCAGACAATCTCATGCTTATCCAGTAAATCCACCGCGCCGACCAGCAGAGAAGATACGTCTCTTCCACGGTTCGCGATGACCCTGACATCCAGCTTATTAAAACCCAAAGTCTCAAATTTCTTACGGATCTGGTCAGCTTTTTCAAGCGTGTTTGTAGTAATACAAACGTCTGTTTCTTTGGGGAACCGTGCCGCGCACGCATAGGATTCCTCAAACTTATCCGGATAATACAGGTGCATAACCAATAATAGCCCTTTCTTCCGGATCATACGAATTGCCTTTTCGTGATCAGAAGCCTTTGAGGGCAGTACATAACTCAAGTGCAGGTTTCTGTAAATATCCACCTGATGAAAATTCGAAAGCAAAAAATCCCAAATCGGGCCCATCCATTCTTCCGCATGCTGACAGAGCCAATTATATAACAGTTTCCCCTGATGGCCGAGGTTCGATATGATCACCTCGTCATAGTCCCGATGAAATACTTCATGCTCAAAAAATGGACAGCCATTCTCCACCATTTTAAACGGCTCATCCAACATAGGCCGTTCTGTCAAATCACTTAATGATGCTGTATCATACAGCTCAGGCGATTCGCCCAGCAATGCTGTTAGGCTTGATACAATATCCATGCTTTGCAAAGCTGCCTGAACATCTTCCCGCCGCCATACTTCTTTGCGCAGGCCGATCAAAGGAGCATTACCCGCAAGTCTCCACCAGGACGAGCTGACAGTCTCATCACTGTGTAATAGCTTTGCAGTTGAATAGAACGGCCCTATTAACCGATCGTCGTACAGGATTACTTCATCGGTTTTCATGGTTTTCAAACTGTCAGAGAGTTCTGCAACAGATAACCGGAAAAAACCCACACCAACTTTTTCCCATTGTTCGCGCATGAGTTCTGTGTATGCTATGTTTTTATACTCTTGATGTCGCAATACATATACCGCAATACGTTCCATCAGCCATCCTCATTTCCAGATGTATTTGACAGTCCACAAAAGATTACTGTGAAGCCCACATGGTCAACTTATTCTTAATTTTTTGTTTAAGCTGCGTAAAACGGCTGATACTCGCAGCAATCTGCTCTACCTGTCGTGGAGTACCCGGTATCACGGATATCGGCCCAAGACGTTGATCCAACATATCTCTGACTGTGATATAACGATTTGCAATACCATTTTCAAAGCAAACGTGAGCATATGTCTGCGCATAGTATTCCAAGTTGCCCAGCTCTATAGCACTATGCTCTGTCGTCATTAGCAGCGCACTGTAATAGCCTGCCTGCTGGGCACAATAGGGATAGATCCGCTCGACAGCATGCATGATGGTTCCGTCCGTTTCTTTAAGCGGTTCCATTGGAAAATCATCATACGTCCATTTTTTATTATACAAGGGTCGCAACGCTGACGTACGTATCCAGAAATTCGAGCCATATGGCGCACAAGCTGGATGCCGGTCATCCATGGGAACATTCAAGCCTAGTTCATCCGCAAGTTTCTTGCATGCCAGATAATTATTTCCCCATTCAAGTCCGATATGCGACGCAAAATCCGCATGGCTTGGGCCTGGCGCATAAAGCAGCCCCAGCCGGGGATTAGTTTCAAATGCCTGAATGATATTGGCCACAAATTCTCTGCTGCCCAGGATGTTTTCATATCCCTCATAAGCAAAACCCTCACCAACGGTTCCAGGATGAAGATGTGCCGTCTTTTTATCGTGCGTAACGCAGATGATCTCATAATTCATCACTTCCTCGGAGAAGGATGCCAGCAATGCCGAGACATCCCTTCCGCGATTCTCACACACACGAACAAACACCTTTTGCTTGATATTATGGAATGCTTTATAGATACGCTCCTTTTTTTCTTCCGAAGTGGTAGATATCCAAATATGTGCACCCTCAGGCATTCTTTCGGCATAGGAGGCCATCTCAGTTGCCATCTTTTCATCGTACAGGTGCATAAAAAGAGCCACCGGATGCTTGCCGACATAATCTTCGATTGAAGGGCCATAATAGTTATGTTTATCCAATATCTCCGCCAAATGAATGTTTTGTGTCAAGTCGGACATATGCCGTGTACGGATGAGGTATTCCCATACATAATCTTCGGGATAGTCCAGGCTGTCACGTATAAAGTCCATCAAAAACGACGCAGTGTGCTGCGCAGTAAAAGAGGTTAGATAGTCATAGTCCTGGAAGAAAGCACGCCATTTGATAATCGGACAGTTCATATCACGAACCGCTTCAATCGGAGTGGCGATTAAAGGATTGTCTGTTAAGTCCAAGTAGTCCGATGGATTCATCCACGTATCCCACTGATAGCCCAAATCAGAAAAGAAGCGTGTGAATACTGTTTCATACAATCCAACAGCTTGATCATATGTCTTGATTTCAGGCAGTTCTTTCCAGAAGGTCCAAAAAGCATCGCTATTAAGCATCCGCTTACGGATGGCAACCCAATATGTTTGTACGTGGGCAGGTACACATCCGTAGGGATTGCACTTAAACGGATCAAAATCAAATCCTGGGTGACTGGCCAAACCCCAGAAATCCACAATCCTGGATGCCATGCCATTGAATACATTCTCTATGTCACGGACAGGACCAAAAAATGTACTGTTCAACAGTAACAGCTCGTCATATTCTAACAATACTCGTCTGCCAATATACTCGATGCCCGCTTTCATTCCCCAAGCGTCAAAGCCGCTATTGTCGCGAATCAGAATATCATCTACAAGCTTTTTTACCTTTTCTTCGTCTCCTTCCTGTAAAGGACCATTGGAGACAAAAACGATCCGTTGTGTTACCTTTGACAATTCCTTAAGAAAATGAAGAACATATCGATCGACCTGCCCATCCTTGTCGAAAAAGTGGTAAATAGCTATCCTCTTCGCCTTTGTTTCCAAAGGTGTCGCTTCACCTAACACTTTTCCCTCTTCGTTAGGCGGCCAATTCCTAGGATGATTTTTTTCAGAAGATGTATTTTTCTTCCCACGTTTAACAAAATGATATGCGGAAACTACACTTCTGCCAATTGCACGCTTGGTAGCGACCTTTAATCCCCGCAGCGGGCGCGTTAATTTCCAGCTTCGACTGGTCATCAACAATCTCAGCTGTTCTTCCGCGTTTTGTCTTTGTGCTTCACTCTGTCGATAGCGTTCCGCGGTGGCTGTCCACTCAGAAACGCTGATCTCGTGATGTCTATTTAATTCTGCGTACGATTCGTTTCTTTCCTTTAGCTCCCGACGAAGATCCTGAATGCACCTTGCGGACGCTTCATTCTCCTCACGCAAAACTTCCACGCTCCGGCTGGCCTCTCGCCACCCTGCAAGCATATCTTCGCGCACTTTACGCTCTGCCTCCATCTGGCGCTGCGCTTCCGCTCGTTCCGTCTCGTATTCTGATTCATTCCTGGCCAGTTGCTCCCGCAGAACTTCCACGCTTCTGGTGGCTTCTCGCCATCCTGCAAGCATGTCTTCACGCACTTTGCGTTCTGCTTCCATTTGGGCAAATAACTGCGTATTCTGTTGCTTTAACAGCCGATTCTCTCCACCAAGTTCTCCGACCGGAATGCTTTTTTGAGCATAGCGTGGCAAACTGAGATAATATGGCTTTTCGTCTTGAGTAGTACCGCCGATATGACTATAAAAATGTTGTAGCGCGTAATCGCACCTTTTCAGAACGGCCTCACTAAAACCGCATTCATCCAAAAGCGTTTCCAGCGTCACTTGCTTATGCCTTATTTCCGGATGAAACTGCCACGTAGTATAAATAGCATGGTATCTGATTAACTCTATTGGCACCGGTTGATCCAACCACCATTCATAGTCAATCAGTATGGGCTTATCCTTATTAGAAACTAATACATTAGACGGAGTTAAATCCACTGCGCACTTAGAATAGGAAGCGGCGCCAACAAAATCAGACATATCTCCAAATAATTTGGAGGTTGATTCCGTCTCTCTGAAGGCAACTGTATCAACAGGCTCAAGCAGAGACATAAAATGTTTCCATGTTGCGATGTATGACGCTGCAGGCTTTAATGTCTCTTCTTTAAGCAGGGATAAATAGGTATTTCCTCCAATAAAATCAAATGAAACTTCATTATCGCCAAGATAGCAGGGGCATATTGTCATGCTTGAGAATATGTCAGGCAATTCCTGTGAGGCAGTCACCAGGTTTTGCATATGTTGCAAAGCGCGATTGTCAAAAGGTGTTTTTAATACCTTTTTAACTCCCGTTTCGTCTTGCACGATTCTCGTAATCAGGCAATACTCCGGTATATATCTAATATTTGTTTTCGTAAATATGACTCTCATACCGTCTTTTTCGCCTCCACAAGAAATGAGTTCGCAAATGTCCGATAGTCTTCTGCCTGTGTCATAGACAAGAATGCTTTATGCTCATCGAAATTCTCATGCCTTGTTTGATTGTAATCAACGGCAGCCGGGATAAAGTCTCCATTTGGCATATCGTCACTATAAATCACACTTGGCAATTTATAATCCGGATAAGGATAATAAAAATATATATCATCCCAGCCCATCTTCTTTAGCAAGGCATGCAGTTCCGCTCTGCTGTATGTTTTTGCTCCGGCTATAGGATAACCGCTGATTCCTACATATGCACTGCCAAAGTGATCCTCTACAGCGCCTGCAAAGTATTTCATTCCCAACCTGTTTTCTATAGCAATATAAAGCCTTCCGCCGGGCTTCAATAATCCCCACAGTTTGTTCAGCATCGTTTCGTCTGGGAACATTTCGTCATGAAAAAACATCGGTGCATATTCCAGAACACCAATTAAGGTTGCAACATCATATTTGCCATCTAATTGCATTTTCTGAAAATTGCCCGTGTAAATGGTTATATTATCACAGTCCTTATTTCTCCACGCATTAGCAAGTGATCTCCGGGCCGAAAGTTCTATACAGTCGACATGCTTTGCTCTCTTGGCTAGAGCTCCTGTGATTGCTCCCATCCCCGCACCAACCTCGAGAACGAGATCCGAAGACCTCAAATCCATAGGAAGAACTATGTTTTTTCTCTCGGGAGAAAGCTGGTATAGAATCGGCCACCGGTTATCCCTGCGCAGCGCTTCCTCAACGTCTTTTCCTTCCCTGAAAACGTCAAGTACAAATTCTTCCTCAGCGTCGCCTTCATTATAGGTATCCGCCCCATCATAAAACCGGTCATCAATAATGACGCTTCCGATTTTACACTGTCCAAAGGACTCCTTCATATCTTTGTCTCTCATACATTCACCCAATCAGTACATAATAAATGACCATATCACTGTAGCCTAATAGAGATTCTTACTTGTGCATCGTTTGTCATCATCTATCCTTAAGATAAAGATAAGCTCCGGCAAACCGCCCATCCCCTCTGCGCTGCTTTCCTTTTGTCCAGCCATTAAACATGGGATTCGACTTCTATAGTTCCAAACCACTGTCAGTTTATACCTACTGATTGCACACTACAACCCGCCTCATTATACTTAAACTCCAAACCCCCGTCAATTGTTTTTCCGATATGTTTTTAGTTTCGACAAAACTCGCATCAGGACATTTTTCGCTTTGTAAAACTCCAGCCACAGTACCATGGGTTTATTTGTCGGTTTTTTTGTATCCAAATGATCTATGTTCTGGAAGAAGATCATGGAACATGTTTCAATGGCTATATTCCGATTCACCATAGAAACGGTATCTCTTCGCATGTTTTCTCGTATTTGGTTGTCCTCTATCAATTCACGAATCGCTGTTTTCCAAGCCTCAGCTCTATTCTCACATAGTACTGTGCATTCTGAAAATACACTCAAGCGCGTATAGGGCGGGACATCGGAGTAGACTCCAGCTATTCCCGCCGCTGCATACTCAACAAATTTGTTGTAATGCTTGCAGGCGTGAAATGGCGTATCCGGCATAGGTGCCAAACCGATGTCCCATTCCAAATCATTGAGCGTCCTTCGGTATTCGTCATAAGAATCCGTATATGGAATACATTTTGCATCAAGTTCCTTTGCAAAAGATGGAATAGCTCCAAAGAACTCAAATTCCACTTTGTTTCCATACTCTTTCTTGATCTGAATCAGCGCATCCTTGAGAATCTCTTCAATGTCTCCCACCCGGTCAATAGAACCGGCAAATCCAATTTTGACAGGTTTTGACGGGTCATGAGGGCGATACGGAATCGGATCAATCGCAGGTTCTTCAATTTGAATGGCTCTGCGCCCATTTACCGCATATTTTTCCAGAAGTAAAGGTGAAGGAGAAAGAATGGCATCACTCATTTCAATCATGCCACGTATATAGCTTTGGATCTCCTTCTGCCCGTAATATGCAGCGCTGCTCACCTCCGGAGAAATATTCAGCAAATCATCATCAATTATATAGATAAGATATTTGCCGGCTTTATGCAGCAATTTCGTCAGCTGGCATTCGTACCAACTGTCCAAGCGCCCAAGAAGAACGATTTGTGCCCAGTTTAGATCATCGTTGGTCAGTTTCATTTCTTGCACTGCCCTGTACTGCAGTTTTCCTTCCTTCGCCAGGTACTCCAATTGGCAATGCCCGCAAAGCCGGACGGAAGGAATCATCTTTCGGTAAATCAGCAGGACATGCTTGCTTTTACTATCCAAATCATGTGAATCTTTCATAATTGTATCCTGCCTCATCTGCTTTACATTTGCTCATATGCATCACATACTTCATCCGTATTTCCAAACAGTCGCAACCGACCATGATCCAGCCATACAGTGCGGCTGCACATTTTTCTGATTTGCTCTATATCATGGGAAACAAACAATACAGTAGTACCTCCGCTCATCAATTCCATCATGCGGTTAAAACTCTTTTGCTGAAATTCGATGTCACCTACAGAAAGCACCTCATCAACAATCAGGATTTCAGGTTTAATCACAGTGGCAATAGAGAACGCCAATCGGGCAATCATACCCGATGAATAGTTGCGCAAAGGAACGTCAATAAACTGTCCGATTTCTGAAAAATCAACGATTTCATCGTATTTGCTTTTTAGGAAGTCTTCCGAATAGCCCAAAATCGCGCCATTTAGAAAGATATTCTCATGTCCGTTCATGTCCATGTCGAAACCGCTCCCCAATTCCAACATAGGGGCAACATTTCCATAAACACTTACGCTCCCCTCTGTTGGTTTCAGGATTCCAGAAATGATTTTCAATATGGTACTTTTGCCCGCACCATTTCTGCCGATCAGACCAACGACTTCCCCTTTTCGGACTTCAAAACTGACATTGGTGAGCGCATCAAAATAATTATACTTTATCTCCTTTCGAATTTTCTTAACAACAAATTCTTTGAGACTGTTGATTTTGTCGTTTGCCATACGATAACGCATGGTTACGTTCTTTGCTTCAATCATGACTGGCTGATTAGATTGCTCTGATTCCGTATACATAATGTGCTCACCTCCTCACAGATAAAGAATAAACCGATCCTGATACTTTCTAAACACCCAAACGCCTAGCACCAGGAACAAGGAAGCGCTGAGTATACAATTCAGGTACATGACTGGCTCCGGGGAGATACCGTCAATGATACAGATTCGTGCAAAAGTAATAAACTGATATAATGGATTCAGCCGATATACCCCAATGATTTGCCGCGGAATGATGCTCTCAGGATAAAACAGTGGCGTCAAATACATCCAGATCATGCTGATAACATTCCATAAAAACTGTGTATCCTGGAAAAAAGTCATAGCTGTTGTCAGCAACAGCGAAATGCCAATAATGAAACCCACGAAACAGAGTATATCAAAGAGCAGCAGAACTAAAGACAGATGAAAAGGAGAAGCTGTAACAAGCATAACAAGGAACAGCGGAACCAAAGCCAGCAGGAAATTGATCAATGAAGATATTACGCGGGTAAATGGGTATATATACTTCGGTACATAAACCTTTTTGATCAGCGAAGCATTGCTCGTAATGGAAGTCATACCCAATGTAACAGCTTCGGAAAAAAAGCTGAAGAATACGATACCGGTCAGCAAATATACGGGGAAATTCTTTATATCACTTTTGAATAAAGTTGAAAAAACAACGTATTGAACCGCCATCGTTAATAAGGGATTTAAAAAACTCCAGACCAGTCCCAGCGAAGAGCGTTTGTATTTAGTTTTAAAATCCCTGGAAACCAATTGCCGGAACAACAAACCGTATCGGGTCATCAATGTGAAAACCGCGACTAGCGGATTATTCATTCCTTTTTTGGCCTTACTCCACCAGTATAAGCAAAGAAGCAAAGCCAGTAAAAACACACCTGTAACGATTACCCAGTACAGAATATAGAACGGCCGCTCAAGATCTCCGACCATATCAATGCACAGTCGCCCTATTGTATATGATCCGTTTAGGGACGCATACCTCTCATTTTCAACCGGGGTTCCTTCTGCCCATTCGACGCCGGAGTAAACAGTCAATGCATTACCCGGTGTGCATCCATCAGTTGTAATGCTTAATACTATCGACTCCATTTCTGAGCAGATAATTGGAGATTTAAGACCAATGTATGTATATGCATTATTTTTGAAGGATGCCGCATCGCGTGTTTCTTCCGCAAGGACAGTTCCCTCTCTATTTGATAAGACAATTCTCATACTGCCGGTGTTTACACGGTCATATGTTCCCGCGAAAAGACTAACTCCCCTGATTCGATTCATTCGGATTTCAAATTCCTGAGTTACCACCTCCCCATCCGTTATTTCATCGATAACCGAAGAAGGGGTCACGCTTTTACTATTCACTTCTGCGTAACGAAACTGCGGATAAGCTACTGCATATATCAACAGCACTAATGCCCAATATATGGCAAATGCTCTTACCAGCACTTTCTTTGCCCCTTTTACATCCATAAGCCTTTTACAAAAACCTCCTAATCAGCCCAATAATACGAAGCCTGTTTTTCTCGTCCATCCATGTATAAAACACCCGTTTTTGCCATAAAACAATAAGCCGCTGTGTTTCTTTTCAAAGTCATGAAGAAATCTGCAATCTTCTTCTGTGAGAACCATTGCATACGTCTGATGGAAGACACTTGCCTGCAGCTTTTTTTGACGAATAGTGTTAATGACTTCCTCTATGCTGCTCAACTTGGCAAGAATATAATGAATGCTCCCAACTTTCTTTGCACCCACTTCATTTTCTTCATGCTGCCGATACGTCCCCAGCGATTCATCCAGATAAATGATCTTCCCAAATCGGGCTGCTGCCACCGCCAGCCACCAATCGTGCATGATCACGCGCGAGGTATCGATGCATTTACTCCCAAGCTTTGCCAGCGATTGGTTGATACCCATCGCCCCGCCTGTGACCACGTTCTGGAATAATATGCTCCGGTAATCGAAGTTCCCACAGTATTGCTTCTGATACCTCATCAGCGAAGGTGCTAACGGATGAAGCTGAGCATCTGTAGGCATTTGGTCACTGAACACCAACAATGGAGTTTCCACGCCATACTGCCTTTCTGCTTCACGCATCACCGCTTTCAACTTAGCGATTTTGTCCGGATACCAGGTATCGTCCTGATCACAGAAAAGCATCCATTTTGCGTCACATTGTTTCATCAAATGAAAGAAATGATCTCTCGCATTGCGGAATTGTTGACCGGAGTAATACCTGGCAATTTTTTCCGGATGGCGGCCGACATAGCTGTCGATAATAGCGGAGGTGTCGTCAGTGGAACAATCATCCGATATGGTCAGATGCCATCCGCTATCCGACTGGTTCAGAATAGAATCTATCTGTTCCCGCAAATAAGACGCTCCATTGTATGTCGCCATCAAGATCTCAATTTGGTCCGTTTTTATCACTCCTGTGCTCCGATCCTTTTTCCCTTCCTGTTTCCCAGCAACCGAGAGGCACAATTCAGCCAAAATGGAATAATTTCTGATACTCTGTGTTCAGTCGCCAGTTTTTGAGTTACAAACTTAACCAGCCGAATGCCTTCTCCCATTTCTCCTTCCGTCCCAAATCTATCGCCATACTTTGCCAGAAACTGGCCAATGAGACAATTGCGCCGATACTCCTGTTTCAATGTATAATGGTGAGAATGCCGCACAACCGCTTCCGCCTGATAAGCCAGCTTGTATCCTGCATCCAGAAAATCGGCTGCAATCAGCATGTCTTCATTAGTGATAATCGGATTTTTGAATCCGCCGATTGCTTCATAAGCACTGACGCGATATGCCGTGCATACATCTGATAACAGGTAAGAAGCAATCCCTTTTTGCTTAATATCCGCTTTGTTCCAGACACAGCTTGTCTCAGGATACCGGAATTCCCTGACTGCTTTTTCCGCCGCCGTCGCATCATCATATGCGACTTGTCGGGCACACACGGCAGCAACGTTTGGGTCAACCAATGGTTCCAACAGTTTTTCAATGCATTGTTCACCCTCGGGGAGCGCATCCTGTGTCATCATCACAACCACAGGTGTTGTGCATGCGCGGACCGCCATATCCCGCGTACCGCCATGATCAAACTCAGTTCGTTTTATTCTGATTACTCGTACCCGGTCGCATTCCTCTGCTTGTAATATCGCGTCATCATCAGATTCAGAGTCCACTATCACGATCTCAGCTGGAGGGACTGTCTGCATCAAAAGAGCGTTTATCAGACACCCCAGTTTTTTTCCTGCATTCAGTGTCGGAATAATCACTGAGTATTTCATGATTGTTTTCCTTGTTTTTCTTTCATTTCCTGCGCCGCATACAGTTTTTCCTTGTTCATCATCCCCCCGAACACCGTTTTAAACAGGATCTTTATATCCAGCCAAGCGCTCCAGTTGTCGATATACCAGAGGTCCAGTTCCACGCGCTTTACAATGCTGGTATCGCCCCGATAGCCGTTAATCTGGGCCCATCCGGTCATACCGGGGCGGACCTGGTGCTTGACCATATAGAACGGAACCGTTTCCTTGAATTCATTGACGAAGCGCGGGAGTTCCGGCCTTGGGCCGACCAGGCTCATATCGCCCTTGAAGACGTTCCAGAGCTGCGGTAATTCATCGAGGCTCGTTTTGCGGATCAGGCTGCCGAAGCCCGTCCGCCGGTTGTCCGTAATCGTCGACCAAGCAGTATTCTCTTCGTCGTTAACCCTCATGCTACGGAATTTGAGCATGTTGAACGCGCGCCGCTCATAACCGACACGCTGCTGCTTGAACAGGATCGGGCCGGGACTGGAAAGCTTGACCCCGATCGCGATGCAAGCCAGCAGCGGGCTCAGGATGATCAGCCCAAGACCACTGGCGATCATGTCGAAACCGCGTTTGATCATCGCCCAGCCGACGTTTTCAAGCCTGTTGGCGCGCATGGCAATCAGCTTGCTGCTGCCGACAGTCTCAATAATGGGGTGTGCCGGGATCACGTCGTAATAAAACGGGATGATATAATACTTGACACCGTTCTTCTCGCACGCGGCGATCAGTTCGCGGATATGGGAATACTCATCATGATCGAGGGCGATGACCGCTTCGTTAATATCCAAAGCAGCCAGCTGCTGATCAAGCTGGTCGAATCCGCCCAGGTAATTGCTCAGGTGCGGATTCTCTTTGCCGATGAATCCTTTGACATGAATGCCAAGACCGACTTCATTCAGCGTGTCCTGCTCATACTGCATGGCCGACTTACCCGTACCCAGCACCAGAACATGCTTGAGGTTGAATCCATGCGCCCGCATCTGCCTGAACACCAGGCGCATGAAGATGTATTTCCCTGAAAGAAGAACCAGGGTGAACAGATAAAAACTGAAAAGTACGCCCCGGGAGAATTCCACAAGGCGGAAAATGAATAGCAGCGTGGACGCGACCAAAATCGCCACGGAAGTGGAGAGGAAGATTCTTTCCAGCTTCCATGACAGTTTTTTCGTCCTGGTCGTTGTATACAGGCCGGAAGCCGCCAATGTCAGCAGCAGCGCGATCGCATATAAGCACGACAACAGCAGCGTTCTCCCGCTCAAAGCCGCCATGTTGTCACTGCGGCCGCCCATCACATCCAGCCAGAACCAGGTCGCCAGAACATAGGACGCGACTACCACAAGAAAATCCAGCAGAACATTGATGCGGTTGAGGAACAATTGGTTCCTGCGAATCAAGAGAGTGCCTCCTTTATCATCAAAAGGCAGGGAGAAATCATTCTGAAATGCTCCGCCTCTCGGAAAATCCTGCATTACCGGACAGGTTTGAGTTCGTACCGCAGAAGGCAGGATTCGTTTCCGGCATGATGCATTCATTAACCATGGATTTTTGCGGAATCCGGGCCGTTTCGGCAAGCCTTTCATCCTATATAATTGTAAGTAAAACAGCCGTATTTGTCAACGTCAATTCTTCCGGCAAAGGTGCTAAGGAACCCGCTGTAAGATATGGCGGTTCAGGCCATCAAAAAGGCCCGGAAACCACAAATTTCCGGGCACTATAACCAAGGTATCAGGAATTGAATCAAATCGGATCAAAAAGCATAAAGAAATGGATGGATTTTGATCCCGTTGCCGGTATGTATCAGAACAGCCCGCTGATCCGGCCGTTTTCGTCCACGTCGATCTTCTCAGCGGCGGGCACCTTTGGCAGGCCCGGCATCGTCATGATATCGCCGGTCAGCACCACCACAAAGCCCGCGCCAGCGGAGACCTTTACATTCTTCACAGTGACCGTGAAATCTTCCGGCGCGCCGAGTTTTGCGGGATCGTCGGAGAAACTGTACTGCGTCTTCGCGACGCAGACCGGCAGGCGGTCGAAGCCGAGCGCCGTCAGCTGATCGATCTGCTTCTTCGCGGCGGGCAGCACAGCAATGTCCTTGCCGCCGTAGATCTTTGTCACGATGGCGCGGATCTTGTCCTCGATGCTGCCGTCCAGCTTGTATGAGAAGGTAAAGCTGCCCTTTTCCTCTTCGCACAGGCGGACCACTTCGCGGGCCAGCGCTTCGCCGCCCTTGCCGCCTTCCGCCCAGACCGTGGACAGGACGGTATTGACGCCCAACTCGCGGCATTTGCGGATGATGAAGTCGATTTCCGCGTCCGTATCGGTCGGGAAACGGTTGACCGCGACCACGCAGGGCAGCTGATAGACGTTCTTGATATTGGACACGTGCCTGAGCAGGTTCGGGATGCCCTTTTCGAGCGCCACGAGATCTTCCGTTCCGAGCTGCTTCTTGTCGAGGCCGCCGTGCATTTTAAGCGCGCGCACCGTGGCGACGACGACCACCGCGTCGGGGGTCAGGCCGGCCATGCGGCACTTGATATCCAGGAACTTTTCCGCACCGAGATCCGCGCCGAAGCCAGCTTCGGTGACGGTGTAATCGCCCATCTTCAGCGCCAGACGGGTCGCCATGACGGAGTTGCACCCGTGCGCGATGTTGGCGAAGGGACCGCCATGCACGAAAGCAGGCGTGCCTTCCAGCGTCTGCACCAGGTTGGGCTTCAGGGCGTCCTTGAGCAGCGCGGTCATGGCGCCGACAGCCTTCAGGTCGCCCGCAGTGACAGGCTTGTCGTCATAAGTGTAGCCCACGATGATGCGGGAAAGCCGCGCCTTGAGATCCGTGATCGAGGAAGCGAGGCAGAACACAGCCATGATCTCGCTGGCTACGGTGATGTCAAAGCCGTCTTCCCTCGGGGTGCCGTTGACCTTTCCGCCCAGGCCGTCGACGATGAATCGAAGCTGGCGGTCATTCATGTCCACGCAGCGCTTCCAGGTGATTTTGCGGGTATCGATGCCCAGCTGGTTGCCCTGCTGGATATGGTTGTCCAGCATCGCTGCCAGCAGGTTGTTGGCCGCGCCGATGGCGTGGAAGTCGCCGGTGAAGTGAAGGTTGATATCTTCCATGGGCACGACCTGGGCGTAGCCGCCGCCGGCCGCGCCGCCCTTGATGCCGAAAACCGGGCCCAGGGAAGGCTCGCGCAGGGCCACCGTCACATCCTTGCCGATGCGGCGCAGGCCGTCCGCAAGCCCGATGGTGGTGGTGGTTTTGCCCTCGCCCGCCGGAGTGGGCGTGATGGCGGTGACGAGCACCAGCTTGCCGTCGGGACGGTCTGTCTCCTTCAGCAGCGCGGGATCCACCTTGGCCTTCCAGCGGCCGTATTGTTCGATGTATTTCTCGTCAATATGCGCTTTGGCGGCGATTTCGGTGATGGGCTGCATTTTGCAGGACTGGGCGATTTCAATGTCAGTCAGGTAGGCCATGGTTCATTGTTCCTTTCCGTTTTATGATTTGAAATAGTGAACAGCAGCTTCAAACATGCGGATATCATAATTGCCCGGGACATTGCGGTAAAGATCCTTCCCGACGCGCTCGCTGTGGCCCATTTTGCCGAACACGCGGCCGTCGGGGGAAGTGATGCCTTCAATGGCGAACATGGAGCCGTTGGGGTTGAAGTGCACATCGCCGGTGGCGCGGCCTTCCAGATCGACGTACTGCGTCGCGATCTGTCCGTTTGCCGCCAGCTCACGGATTAGCGCCTCGTCCGCGTAAAAACGTCCCTCGCCATGAGAAATCGGCACGCTGTAGATGTCCCCTACGTTCGTGAAGCGCAGCCACGGGGATTTGTTGGAGGCGATCCGCGTGCGGACGATGCGCGACTGGTGGCGGGCAATGGTGTTGAAGGTCAGTGTGGGGCACGTCCCATCGGTATCCATGATCCGGCCGTAGGGCACCAGGCCGAGCTTGATCAGCGCCTGGAAGCCGTTGCAGATGCCGCAGATCAAGCCGTCGCGCCGGTCGAGGAGGGCGGTGACGCCTTCCTTCACCGCAGCGTTCCGGAAGAACGCCGTGATGAACTTGCCGCTGCCGTCGGGCTCGTCGCCGCCGGAGAAGCCGCCCGGAATGAGGATCATCTGGGCATCGCGCAGAGCTTCGGCAAAACGGTCCACACTGCGGGAGATTCCGTCGGCGGTCAGGTTGTTGATCACCAGAATCTCCGGTTCGGCCCCCGCGTCGCGCACCGCTTTAGCGCTGTCGTATTCACAGTTCGTACCCGGGAAGGCCGGAATCAGCACTCTGGGCCGGGCTGTTTTCACAGCCGGAGACGGGTAATGCTTCGCAGGATAATTGAACGTCTCTATCGGGCCGGCAGCCGCCGGGATATTGCAGGCGTACACGCTTTCGAGACGGTCTTCATACAGCTCGAGCAGGGCTTCCGCACTGACGGATTCCCTGTTCAGCGTCATGGCGCCGTCCGCGGTGACATGGCCCAGCAGCTTCCCGCCGTCGATCATGTCCGTGAGTTCCAGCACGAAAGAACCGTAACGGTACCCGAAGAGCTCTTCGACCGTCACCGCGCTGTCGAAGGCAAAGCCGAAGCCGTTGCCGAAAGCCATCTTCATCACAGCCTCGGCAATACCGCCGTAACCTGGGGTATAGCAGGCGACCGCCTTCCCGCTGCGCATCAGTTCCGTCACCTGCGCGAACAGTTTGAGCAGGGAAGCTGTCTCCGGCAGACCGTTTTCATCAGTTTCAGGAGCCAGCAGAACCACCGGATGGCCGGCAGCCTTGAATTCCGGCGAAACGATATCCCCCGCCTTGCCGGTGGTGACGGCGAAAGAAACCAGCGTAGGCGGCACGTCGAGTTTCTCGAAGGAGCCGCTCATGCTGTCCTTGCCGCCGATGGCGCCGATACCCAGGCGCATCTGGGCTTCAAAAGCGCCCAGCAGCGCCGCCAGAGGCTGGCCCCAGCGGTGCCCGTCTATACCGGGCTTCTCAAAGTATTCCTGGAACGTCAGGTAGACATCCTCGAAGGCCGCACCGGAGGCGATCAGCTTGCAGACGGATTCGACCACCGCCAGGTACGCGCCGTGATAGGGGCTCTGCTCCGCGATAAACGGATTGTAACCCCAGGCCATCAGGGAGCAGTCGTCCGTATGCTCCTTTTCCACGCTGATCTTCTGTACCATCGACTGCACCGGCGTCAGCTGGTTCCGGCCGCCGAAGGGCATCAGGACCGAGCCCGCGCCGATGGTGGAGTCAAAGCGTTCGGAAAGGCCGCGCTTGGAGCAGGCGTTCAGGTCCTGCGCCAGTTTTTCATAGTTTTCTGTGAAAGTGCCGCTGACTGCGCGCGGCGCATAACCCGGCTGATCCGGAGTAATGAAAATGTGCTTTTCCGCGCCGTTGGAATTGAGGAATTCGCGGCTGATATCGACGATTTTATTGCCGTTCCAGTTCATCACCAGGCGCGGCTCCGCCTGGACCACCGCGACCGGGCAGGCCTGCAGGTTTTCGTCCTGGGCCAGCGCCAGGAAAGCATCGACATTCTCCTTTTCGACCACCACGGCCATCCGCTCCTGGGATTCGCTGATCGCCAGTTCGGTGCCGTCCAGGCCTTCGTACTTTTTGGGCACGGCGTTCAGGTCGATGACCAGGCCGTCCGCCAGTTCGCCGATGGCGACAGATACGCCGCCAGCGCCGAAATCGTTGCAGCGCTTGATCATGCGTGTCGCTACCGGATTGCGGAACAGGCGCTGGAGCTTGCGCTCCTCAGGCGCGTTGCCCTTCTGCACTTCGGCGCCGCAGGTCTCGACGGAATGGGCGTTGTGCGCCTTGGAAGACCCTGTCGCGCCGCCGATGCCGTCCCGACCGGTGGAACCGCCCAGCAGAATCACCACATCGCCCGGAGCGGGACGTTCCCGGCGGACATTGGCCTGGGGAGCCGCCGCAATGACTGCGCCGATTTCCATGCGCTTGGCCGCGTAGCCGGGGTGGTAGATCTCGTCCACGATACCGGTGGCCAGACCGATCTGGTTGCCGTATGAGGAATAGCCCGCCGCGGCTGTAGTCACCAGCTTGCGCTGCGGGAGCTTTCCGGGAATAGTCTCGCTGACGGGAACAGTCGGGTCTGCTGCACCGGTGACGCGCATCGCTCCATAGACGTAAGCGCGCCCGGAAAGCGGATCGCGGATCGCGCCGCCGATACAGGTGGCAGCGCCGCCGAAGGGCTCGATCTCCGTCGGATGGTTGTGTGTTTCATTTTTGAACAGCAGCAGCCAGGGCTCTTTCTTCCCGTCCGCCTCGATTTCGATCTTGACGGTGCAGGCGTTGATCTCCTCGGACTCGTCCAGTTTGTCCAGCTTACCCTGCTTTTTCAGTGCCCTGACGGCGATGGTGGCCAGGTCCATCAGGCACACGGGCTTGGTGCGGTTCAGGTCGCGCCGGACCGCCATATAATGGTCATAAGCCTGCTGCAGGAGCGGGTCTTCGAATTTCACGCCGTCGATCACAGTCAGGAAGGTGGTATGCCGGCAGTGGTCGCTCCAGTAAGTGTCGATCATGCGGATCTCGGTGATGGTCGGGTCCCGGCCTTCGGACAGGAAATACTGCTGGCAGAAGGCGATATCGTCGGCGTCCATCGCCAGTCCGTAATCGCGGACAAACGCCTCCAGCCCAGCACGGTCGAGCCGGGTGAAGCCGTCCAGCGTCCGGACAGTCGTGGGGATGGCGTAATTGACTTTGAGGGTATCAGGCAGGTCCAGCGAAGCCTCCCGGGCTTCGACGGGATTGATCACATACTTTTTGATGGCGTCCACGTCGGCGTCAGTGAGGGATCCATACAGGGCGTAGACCTTCGCGCTGTGGATCAGCGGGCGCTCGCCCTGGGAGATGATCTGGATGCACTGCGCGGCGGAATCGGCGCGCTGGTCAAACTGGCCGGGCAGATATTCCACCGCGAACACCCGCGCGCCTTGCACGTCCATTTCCGGCGTCGCAATATCCAGCTGCGGTTCGGAAAAAACTGTCCTGACCGCGTAATCGAACAATTCGCAGGACATGTTTTCCGCGTCGTACCGGTTCAGGATGCGCACATCCGCAAGGCCCCCAATGCCCAGCAGCGTCCTGGCGTCGGACAAGAGCGCCTGGGCCTCGTTGGCCAGTTCCTTTTTCTTTTCAACGAAAATTCTGTAGACCATTACCGATTCTCCCTCGCCCGCAGCGCGCGGGCGCCGATGTCGCTGCGGCAGTATGCGTTGTCAAAATGAATGCGGGACGCCATGGCGTAGGCGGCTTCCAAGGCTTCTTCAAGCGTGTTGCGCACTGCGGTCACGCCCAGGACGCGCCCGCCGCTGGTCAGCAATTTGCCGTCCTGCTCTTTGGCGCCGGCGACATACACGTAGGGCCAAACGTCTTCCGGGATCGTGATTTCAAAGCCCTTCTCATAGTGCAGGGGATAGCCCTTGCTCGCCATGATCACGCACGCTGCCGCGCCGTCTTTGCTGACGACGGGCGTGTCCTTCAGGGTACCGTCAGTCGTCGCCCGCATGACCGTCAGGAGGTCGCTATCAAGCAGCGGCAGCACCACCTGGGTTTCCGGGTCGCCGAAGCGACAGTTGTATTCGATCACCTTGGGGCCGGACGGCGTGATCATGAGGCCGAAATACAGGCAGCCCTTGAACGGCCGGCCCTCGGCCTTCATGGCCCGGATCGTCGGGATGAAGATCTCCCGCATGCAGCGGTCCGCCACGTCTTCCGTATAGTAGGGATTGGGGGCTACCGTGCCCATGCCGCCGGTATTCAAGCCGGTATCGTTGTCTCCAGCCCGCTTATGGTCCATGGAGGAAATCATGGGCTTCACCGTTTCGCCGTCGGTAAACGCGAGCACCGATACCTCGGGCCCGGTCAGGAATTCCTCAATGACCACCGTGGTGCCACTCTTGCCGAACTTGCCGTTGCACATCATATCGACGACGGCCTGTTTGGCTTCCTCGCGCGTCTCGGCGATGATCACGCCCTTGCCCAGGGCCAGGCCGTCCGCCTTGACCACGATGGGCACCGGCGCGCTCTCCAAGTACCGGAGCGCTTCGTTCGGATTGCTGAAAGTCTCATAAGCGGCGGTGGGAATGCCGTATTTCTTCATCAGGTTCTTGGAGAACGCCTTGCTGCCCTCGATGATGGCGGCGTTTGCGCGGGGGCCGAAGCACGGGATCCCGATAGCCTCAAGCGCGTCCACACACCCCATGACCAGCGGATCGTCCGGCGCGACCACGGCATAATCCACCGGGTGATTCCGGGCAAAGTCCACGATGCCGTCGATATCGGTCGCGGCGATGTTCACGCATTCGGCGTCGCGCGCTATGCCGCCGTTACCGGGCAGCGCATATACGGTGCCGACCGCCGGGTTTTCCTTCAGTTTCCGGATGATTGCGTGCTCACGCCCGCCGCCGCCCACAAGCAGTATGTTCATGACATTCTCCCTTTTGTTTTATCCTTCCGAAACAGTCGTATCAACGATCAATGATGGAACAGACGCATGCCGGTGAAGGCCATGGCCATGCCGTAACGGTCACAGGCTTCGATCACCGCGTCGTCGCGGATGGAGCCGCCGGGCTCGGCCACGTATTTGACGCCGCTCTTGCGCGCCCGTTCGATGCTGTCGCTGAAGGGGAAGAAAGCGTCGCTGCCCAGCGAAACGCCGCTCACGGTGTCCAGGTAAGCGCGCTGCTCTTCACGGGTGAAGGGCTCGGGGCGGGCAGTGAAGTACTTCTGCCAGATGCCGTCGGCGCAGACGTCTTCTTCGTTCTGGTTGATATAGCCGTCGATGGCGTTGTCACGGTCGGGACGGCCGAGGTCGGGGCGGATCGGGAGGGAAAGCACCTTGTCCGCCTGGCGCAGGAACCAGGTATCCGCCTTGCTGCCCGCGAGGCGCGTGCAATGGATGCGGCTCTGCTGGCCGGCGCCGACGCCGATGGCCTGTCCATCGACCGCGTAGCAGACGGAATTGGACTGTGTATATTTGAGGGTGATCAGGGACACGATCAGGTCGCGGATAGCGCTTTCCGGCAGGTCCTTGTTCGCCGTGACGACGTTCTGAAGCAGTTCGCGGTTGATTTTAAAGTTGTTGCGGCCCTGCTCGAAGGTGATGCCGAACACCTGCTTGTGCTCCTGCTCAGCGGGCACGTAATCCGGATCGATCCGGACGATATTGTAGTTGCCGTTGCGCTTGCTGCGGAGGATTTCCAGCGCTTCCGGTTCATAGCCGGGCGCGATGATGCCGTCGGAGACTTCACGCTTGACCATGCGGGCCGTGGTCACGTCGCACACGTCACTCAGCGCGACCCAGTCGCCGAAAGAGCAGAGACGGTCGGTGCCGCGGGCACGGGCGTACGCGCAGCCCAGGGGCGAATCGTCCAGACCCTCGATATCGTCTTCAAAGCAGGCTTTCTTGAGCTTGTCGGACAGCGGGATGCCGACGGCGGCGGAAGTCGGGGACACATGCTTGAAGGACGTCGCCGCGGGCAGGCCCAGCGCTTCTTTCAGTTCCTTGACCAGCTGCCAGGAATTGAACGCGTCCAGGAAGTTGATGTAGCCCGGACGGCCGGACAGGATCTCGATGGGCAGGTCGCTGCCGTCGTGCATATAGATCTTCGCGGGCTTCTGGTTGGGGTTGCAGCCGTACTTCAGTTCAAACTCTTTCATGTCCTTTTCCTCCTGAATCAGCGGTTCTTGTTGACGAGGCGGCTCTCGGCGCTGCCGGTCGCCAGGTCGATATAGCGCACGTAAAGGCTGATCTTGTTGTTCTCGTTCAGGGACTTCCACAGCCGCTCGGTCATCTCGTCGATATCGTCACAGATAGCCATGCGCTCCGGTTCGCCCTGGAAGGTGGGAATGGGGTTGCCGTCGCACACATAGGTGTGCAGGAAATGCCCGAGGCCGTTCAGCGGCGCGTAATGGAAAGTATAGCGGTTGCAGGCAGTGCCTTCGGCATCCGCGCTCTTGAGGATGCTCATCTGGTAGGTGAAACCGCCGTCCGCAAAGGTCAGCATGCCGCTGATGCGCGGAGTGAAGTTGGGGCCGTCGGGCTCGAATTCCCGGCTCTCCAGCGCTTCGGAAAAGGTTTTGCCTGCCTTCAGGCCGTCGTAAATGGTATCGGTCTGGTTGCCGTTGGTGACGATCAGGTTGTTCTCCCACTGGCGGATGGCAGCGTAGATGATGAGGCTGGGATCCTGCACCAGGGAGGCGTCAAAGGGTTCGGTAAACACTTCACCGTTCTTTTCCGTGAACACACGGTTGCGGCTGTTTTGGCTGCGGCCCATGATGAAATAGGCGGTCATGGCCTTTTTCCCGTCGGGGGTTTTGCCGATGACAATGCCGCGGCCGGGATAGGTGTTGTCCTTAAGCCACTCTTCGGGCGTCAGCACGCCGTAAATGGGGGTCAGTTTCTTCATGATTTCCATCCGTATGTCCTCCTTATTCCTTCCGGGCAACGATGCCCGCGCAAAGCAATTCCACGCTTTCAGGCAGGATGATCCATTCCGCCTGTTCCATCACCCGGCGCTGCAGCGTTTCGGGGGTATCCCCTTCTTCCACCGCCACCGCCTTCTGGGCGATGATCTCCCCGCCGTCGGGGATCTCGTTCACATAATGCACCGTGGCGCCGGTGACCTTGACGCCCTTCTCCAGGGCCGCGCGGTGCACCCGCAGGCCGTAAAACCCTTCCCCGCAGAAGGAGGGGATGAGGCTGGGATGCACGTTGATGATCTTATGCTCGAAGCGGGCGGTGAACGCACCGCTCAAAATGGCCATGAAGCCGGCCAGCACGATGAGGTCGATCCCGTTCTCCTCGAGGGTGCGGGCAATGGCTTCCTCAAAGTCCGCCTGGCTCCCGTAATCCTTCTTCAGAATAACCGCGGTCTTTACGCCCGCCGTTTCGGCCCGGGTGAGGGCGTAAGCGTCCGCTTTGTTGGAAATCACCAGCTTCACTTCGCCGCTTTTGATCACGCCGCTTTTCTGTGCGTCCAGGATCGCCTGCAGGTTGGTGCCCCCGCTGGATACCAAGACGGCGACGCGCGCTTTCTTCTGCTCCACAGTCACGCCTCCTTCCCCACCATGCCGAGCGCGGGCAGCAGCATGCCGCCCACGGAATTGCCCAGGATCACCAGCGCGATGAACACGATCGCCCGCAGGGAGAAACTGCCCGCCGCGGCGAAATAGAACATATCGGCAATGGAGTGCTCAAACCCGCTCAGGATGAATACCGGGATGCAGAACAGGATACCGACGATATCCTTCCGGTCCCGGTAAATGCTGACTGCCAGGTACATGAGCACGCCGCAGAACATTCCCCTCAGGAAGGTCTGCAGGCCAGTCTGGGCGAACTTGCCGACGCACAGCGCTTCCGCGGCGGCGCCGAGGTTCGGTGCGGCGCAGCGGATCAAAAGGCCCCCAACCACTGTACCGATGAGGTTGCCCAGCAGCCCCAGGAGCAGCACGGAGATCTCTTCCTTCCCGTGCTTTTCCGGGATGAAGCCGATCTTGCCCGTGAACAGCGAGTATCCCTTCAGGCAGATGCACAGGAGCGCCACTGAAAACATGACAGCGCCCACGTAGCGGTTCTCACAGGCCAGAAACACGCTGCCGCCGAGGCTAATCGCCAGGCCGGCGCATACGCCGGACAGAACTTTTTTCAGCATAGTTCGATCTTGTCCTCGCTCTGTACGATCTCGCCGATCACATAGGCTTCCACGCCGCCGCCTTTCAGCGCCGCGAGCGCCTTGTCCGCGTCGTCCCTGGCAGCGATCACGCTCATGCCCACGCCCATGTTGAAGGTGTTGAACATATCCCGCTCCGGGATATTCCCGGCAGCTTGGATCAGGCGGAAGATTTCCGGCGTGCGGATGGCGGACTTGTCGATCTTCGCGCCGAGCCCGTCCGGGATCGAGCGCGGGATGTTCTCATAGAACCCGCCGCCCGTGATATGGCTGACACCGCGGACGTCCGCTTCGGCGATGGCCGTCAGGACAGGCTTTACATAGATGCGGGTTGGCGTCAGCAGGGCTTCGCCCAGCGCGCAGCCGAGTTCCGGCACGGTCCGGCCCAAGTCCGCGTGCTCAATATCGAACACTTTGCGCACCAGGGAAAAGCCGTTCGAGTGCACGCCGCTGGAAGGCAGTGCCAGCACGACGTCCCCGGCCTGCATCCGGCCGCGGTCCAGAATTTTGTCCTGGTCGACGATGCCGACGGAGAAGCCCGCGAGGTCGTAATCATCCGGCTGCATGGTGCCGGGATGCTCGGCCGTTTCGCCGCCGATCAGCGCGCAGCCGGCCTGGACGCAGCCTTCCGCCACGCCGGAGACCAGCGCCGCCACCTTTTCCGGCACATTCTTTCCGATGGCGATATAGTCGAGGAAAAACAGCGGTTTGGCGCCGCAGCAGACGATATCGTTCACGCACATGGCCACACAGTCGATGCCCACGGTATCGTGCCTGTCCATCAGCTGCGCGATGCGCTGCTTGGTGCCCACGCCGTCCGTGCCGGATACGAGCACGGGCTTTTTCATGCCCGCCATGTCCGGGGCGAACAGACCGCCGAAACCGCCGAGTTCACCGATCACGCCGGGGATGAAAGTGCGCTCCACGTGCTGTTTCATCAGCCGGACGCCCTCGTATCCCGCTTCGATGTTCACGCCCGCCGCCGCGTAGGATGCGGAATGTGATTTGTTCATGCCCTGTTACTCCTTTCCGTCCCAGCAGTAGGTGCACAGATCGCACCGCGGCAGCCCGATGGCGGCGATGACGCCCTCGAGGCTCTGGAAGTCCAGTGAAGAAAACTTGAATTTATCGCAGATCTCCTGGCGCAAGTTCTGGCCGCGCCGGGTTTCACGGTCGCTGTACTCGTCGAGGTGATTGAACCCCTCTTCCCCTTCAAGCTCGAAGATCACGCGCCGGGCGATCAGGTCCATATCGCTGTTGGAGCGGGAGAAGTTCAGGTATTTGCAGGCGAAGAGGATCGGCGGACAGGCGGAGCGCATGTGTACGGATTTCGCGCCGTTTTCATAGAGAAAATCGACGGTCTCCTTGAGCTGCGTCCCGCGGACGATGGAGTCGTCCACGAAGAGGAGGTTTTTCCCTTCGATCAGTTCCTTGACCGGGATCTGCTTCATCTTGGCGATCCGGCAGCGCGAGGTCTGGTTGGACGGCATGAAGGAGCGCGACCAGGTCGGCGTATACTTGATGAACGCGCGGGCAAAGTGCTTACCGCTCTGGTTGGCATAGCCGATGGCGTGGGGAGTGCCCGAATCCGGCACACCGCCCACGTAGTCGATGTCCGCCATCTCCCCGGGATGGCTGACCCGGTCGTTGAGCGCCATGATCGCGCCGTTGCGGTAGCGCATGACTTCCACGTTGACGCCTTCGTAGGTGGACGTGGGATAGCCGTAATAGCTCCACAGGAAGGAGCAGATCCGCTTCTTTTTGCCGGGCGGGCTCAGCTGCGTCACGCCGTCCGGGGTCACTTCGACGATTTCCCCCGGCCCCAGCTCCTGGTAGTCCTCGAAGCCGAGCTTCTGGTAGGCGAAAGACTCAAAGGATACGGCGAACCCCGTCTCCCCCCGGCCGATATGGATCGGCAGCCGGCCGTAGCGGTCGCGCGCGGCGATCAGCGTGCCGTCTTCGCGGAGAATCAGGATGGAAACGGTGCCGTTGACGAGTTCGTTGGCCTTGCGGATGCCCTCCGCGAGTGTCTTTTCGCCGTTGATCAGCCTGGATACGAGGACCGTGGCGTTGACCTTGCCGCCGGTCATGACGTCAAAGCTCTGCCCGTCCCGGAGGCAGTCCTCGGTCAGCTGGTCTGCGTTGTTGATCAGGCCGATCATGCAGATGGCATAGGTGCCGAAATGAGAACGGACCAGCAGAGGCTGCGGGTCAGCATCGCTGATGCAGCCGATGGCGCTGGTTCCTTTCATTTCATCGAAAACATGTTCAAACCGCGTACGGAAGGGCGCATTTTCGATACTGTGAATTTGTCTTTGAAGTCCGGCTTCCGGATCGTAGGCTGCCATTCCCCCGATGCGCGTTCCGAGATGCGTATGGTAGTCCACCCCGAAAAAGACGTCGGTCAGACAGTCCTGCTTTGAAGCGATACCGAAAAAACCACCCACGTTCGGTTTTCCTCCTAAGGTTGATTAAGCGAAGAACAGCTTGGACAGGGTCATGGGATCGATGTACTGGCCGTCCTTGTACACGCGCATGTTGCCGGAGGCGATCTCGTCGATCAGCATCACGTTGCCGTCCTGGTCGTAACCGAACTCGAACTTGATGTCGTAGAGCACCAGGCCCTTGGCCTTCATGTCATCCGCGACGATCTGGGTGATCTGCTGGGTCATTTCCTTGATCCGGTCATACTGTTCGCCGGTCATGACGCCCAGCACGATCAGGCCGTCCTTGGTGACCAGGGGATCGCCCTTGGCGTCGTCCTTGAAGGTCATTTCCACATAGGCGGGCAGGTCGGCACCGTTCTCAATATAGTCGCCGTAGCGGCGGATGAAGCTGCCCACCGCCTTATGACGACAGATGACCTCGAGGCCGTGTCCGAAGACCTTGGCGGGGAGAACTTCCATGGTCGTGTTTTTCAGGTCCGCGCTGACGTAGTGGGTCTTGATGCCGGCGGCGTTGACCTTCTCGAAGAAGTAGATGCTCATGCGCAGGTTGACATCGCCGACGCCGTCGATCGTGAGACCGACAGAGTTCTCGCCGGGATCGAACACGCCGTCCTTGCCGGTGCAGTCGTCTTTGAATTTGAGCAGGTAATTGCCGTTGTCAAGCGCGTACACGTTCTTGGTTTTGCCGGTGTAGACGAGTTTCTGTTCCATAGTTGCACAACTCCTTTTATGTTCGTTTAGTCATGGGGATCAAATCACAGCCGGGCCATGATGCCCGCGTCCTTCTGCAGGACGTTTTCAGCGTCGCTTAGGCGCTTCCGGTCGAGCTTCTCCGCCAGTTCCGCGTCCTCCACCGCGAGGATCTGGATCGCCAGCAGGGCAGCGTTGGCGCCGCCGTTGACGGCGACTGTGGCCACCGGGATACCGCTGGGCATCTGCGCAGTGGAGAGCAGGGCGTCCAGGCCCTCCAGGACCGGACCCTGGCAGGGGATCCCGATCACGGGCAGGGTGGTGTTCGCGGCGATCGCGCCGGCCAGATGCGCCGCCATGCCGGCTGCCGCAATGATCACGCCGAAGCCGTTTTCACGCGCCTTCAGGGCAAAATCGCGCGCCTCGGCCGGGGTGCGGTGCGCCGAATACACGTGCGCTTCGAAGGGGACGCCGAAGGCCTTCAGGGTATCCGTGGCCTTTTTGACGACGGGCAGATCACTGTCGCTGCCCATCACGATTCCGACTTTACGCATGGTCGAATCCTCCCAAACATGAAAACAGACACGCCAGACTCGAACGTATATCCTTACCGGTGTGTCTTCTTCACAAATTGCAGCTCCTTGTCTTCGGTCGGAGGGGCTGATACTGGGCCGCGCTTTACAGCGCACGTCCAGTGTAGCATTCATCCGGGCACTTGTCAATACGTGAATGTTCGGAATTTTAAGTGCCAAAAATTACTGTAATGTGTCATATGGTATATTTCATGTTTTATTTGGATAAATAGGCGAACTATTTACGAACTATACAAAATAAAGTCCGTATTTTTTCTTCCATGATTCGCTTGACATTCCCCGTCCGCTATGCTATTATCATCCGCGAACCACGGTTCTTTAAGCCGGTTCTGTGAGACCGGCAAGACACTGTGTAGGTCAAGGGGGCCATTCTGCGCCCGCCCGAACCCTGCGATTATGCCTTGCCGGATCCGGCAAGGCTTTTTTCAGAGAAGGGAGCGCTGCGGATGCAATTCATCGGTTTTGACTATGATCCCCTTAAGACGGATTGGTTTTCCGCACTTTCCCTGAAAACCGATTCGGAATATACCGTTTTTCCCGGCTTCTGCGATGTGCATGTTCACTTTCGCGAGCCGGGTTTTTCTTATAAGGAGACCATCCTCACCGGCTCCCGCGCAGCGGCCCGAGGCGGCTGCACGGTCGTCGGCGCCATGCCCAACCTCAATCCCGTGCCGGACAGCGCAGCCCATCTGCGGGAGGAACTCGACATCATCCGCCGGGACGCCTGCATCACGGTCCTGCCCTACGGCGCGCTGACCGTCGGCGAACAGGGCCTGGAGCTGGCCAATCTCGAAGGGATGGCCCCCAGCGTGATCGCCTTTTCGGACGACGGGCGCGGCGTGCAGGATGAAGACATGATGCGCGCCGCCATGAAAAAGGCCCGCGCGCTGGGCAAGGTCATCGCCGCCCACTGCGAGGACAACCGCCTCCTGCGGGGCGGCTACATCCACGACGGCGCTTACGCGGCAGCGCACGGTCACCGGGGCATCTGCTCGGAAAGCGAATGGGGCCCCATCGCGCGCGACGTCCGGCTGGCGGCTGAAACCGGCTGCGCGTACCACGTGTGCCACATCTCTTGCAGGGAAAGCGTGGAGATCATCCGCCGCGCCAAGCGCGAGGGCGTCGATGTCACCTGCGAGACCGCACCGCACTACCTGTTGCTGGACGAGGACTGCCTCCGGGAGGACGGGCGCTTCAAAATGAATCCCCCGCTGCGCGCCAAAGCTGACCGCGAAGCGCTGCTCGAAGGCCTCGCGGACGGGACCATCGATATGATCGCCACCGACCACGCGCCGCACAGCACCGAAGAAAAGAGCCACGGGCTCGAAAAGAGCGCCTTCGGCATCGTGGGCATCGAAACCGCGTTCCCGCTGCTGTACACCTATCTGGTCAAACGGCATATCATCTCGCTGGAAAAGCTCATCGATCTCATGGCCATCGCCCCGCGAAAACGCTTCGGCCTTACATTGGACCGGGAACTGACCGTCTGGGACCTGGACGCCGAAAGCGTCGTCGACCCGGACACCTTCCTGTCCAAGGGCCGGTCCACCCCCTTTGCCGGCATGCCCGTCCAGGGCGAATGCCTGCTCACCGTCTGCCACGGCAAACCCGTCTACCGTCAATAATCAGGAGGAAACATTTATGGCAAAGCGTACGGATGTCAAGAAAGTACTGATCATCGGCTCCGGCCCGATCGTGATCGGCCAGGCGGCGGAGTTCGACTACGCCGGTACACAGGCCTGCCTGGCCCTCAAAGAAGAGGGCTACGAGGTCATTCTGTGCAACTCCAACCCCGCCACCATCATGACCGACACCAGCATCGCGGACAAGGTATACATGGAACCGCTGACGCTGGAGTACATCGCCAAGATCCTCCGCTACGAACGCCCGGACGCCATCGTCCCCGGCATCGGCGGACAGACCGGCCTGAACCTCGCCATGCAGCTTGAGAAGAAGGGCGTCCTGAAGGAGTGCGGCGTCGAACTGCTCGGCACCTCCAGCCGCTCCATCGAGCGCGCGGAGGACCGCGAGCTGTTCAAGGAAATGTGCATGAAAATCGGCGAGCCGGTCATCCCGTCCGAAATCACTTACAGCATCGACGAAGCCAAGGCAGCGGCCCAGCGCATCGGCTATCCCGTCGTGCTCCGCCCCGCTTTCACCCTGGGCGGCACCGGCGGCGGCTTCGCGAACAACGAGGAAGAGCTGGTCGAGATCGGCATGAACGGTTTCGCCCTCTCGCCGGTCCACCAGGTGCTGGTCGAAAAGAGCGTAAAGGGCTATAAGGAAATCGAGTTCGAGGTCATGCGCGATTCCAACGACCACGCCATCACCATCTGCGGCATGGAGAACATCGACCCCGTCGGCGTCCACACCGGCGACAGCATCGTGGTCGCGCCCATCCTGAGCCTCAATGATCACGACCTGAAAATGCTCAACGACAGCGCCATCCGCATCATCCGCGAGCTGGAGATCGAGGGCGGCTGCAACGTGCAGTTCGCGCTGAACCCCACCTCCTCCGAATACTACCTGATCGAAGTCAACCCGCGCGTGTCCCGTTCCTCCGCCCTGGCCTCTAAGGCCAGCGGCTACCCCATCGCCCGGGTCACTGCCAAGATTGCCCTGGGCATGGCGCTGGAAGAGATCGCCGTGGCCGGCGGCACCGCCGCCATCGAGCCGAGCCTCGACTACATCGTCGCCAAGTTCCCCCGCTTCCCCTTCGACAAGTTCACTTCTGCGCCGAATACCCTCGGCACGCAGATGAAGGCCACGGGCGAAGTCATGGGCATCGGCAGCACCCTCGAAGAATGCCTGCTCAAATCCGTCCGCTCCCTCGAAACCGGCGTCAATCACTTCCGCCTGGCCAAGTTCGACAGCTGGAGCGACGAGGAGCTGCTCGAGTACATCAGCCAATTCCGCGACGACAACGTGTACGCGGTCTTCGAACTGCTGCGCCGGGGCGTCAGCATCGAAACGCTGCACGAGAAGACGATGATCACGGAGCTCTTCCTCGAATCCTTCCGGCGCATCGTGGACATGGAGAAAACGCTCCAGACCAACGTCAACGATATCTGCGTCCTGCGAGATGCCAAGGTGATGGGCTTCTCCGACGAGTACATCGCCCGGCTCTGGCGGCTGACCGAAACCGAGATCTATCAGCGGCGCCGGATGAACGGCATCACGCCCGTCTTCCGCATGGTGGATACCCTGCACACCGGCAAGTACATCGCTTACCTGTACTCCTCCTATTCCAACAAAAACGATTCGATCCTGACCGACCGGAAGAAGATCGTGGTGCTGGGCGCAGGCCCCATCCGCATCGGCCAGGGTGTCGAATTCGACTATTCCACCGTCCACGCCGTGCAGACCATCCGCCGCGCGGGCTACGAGGCCATCATCATCAACAACAATCCCGAGACTGTCTCTACGGACTATACGACCGCGGACAAGCTGTACTTTGAGCCCCTCACCCCCGAAGACGTGATCGCCATCATCGACTTCGAGCAGCCTGTGGGCGTCATTGCGTCCCTCGGCGGCCAGACCGCGATCAACCTGGCTCAGCCCCTGATGGAGCGCGGCGTGCGCATCATCGGCACCGACTGCGAGGCCATCGAACACGCGGAAAACCGCGACAGTTTTGAGAAGATCCTGCTCGAGCTGGGCATTCCGCAGCCCAAGGGCCAGGCCGTCACCCGCATCGAGGACGGCGTCAAAGCCGCCGCGGAGATCGGCTATCCGGTGCTGGTTCGTCCCTCCTTCGTGCTGGGCGGCCGGGCGATGCAGATCGTGGGTAACGAGCAGCAGCTCCGCAAATACCTGAAAACCGCCGTCGAAATCGACGCGGACAAACCCGTGCTGGTGGATAAGTACATCCAGGGCAAAGAGGTCGAAGTCGACGCCATTTGCGACGGGCTGGACGTGTTCGTGCCCGGCATCATGGAACTGGTGGAGCGCACCGGCATTCATTCGGGCGACTCCATCAGCGTCTATCCCACCTTCTCGATCTCCGACAAGGTGAAGGGCATCATCCTGCAGTACGCCAAGAAACTGGGCCTCGGCATCGGCATCCGCGGCCTGTACAACATCCAGTTCATCGTCGACAAGCAGGACAACGTCTACATCATCGAGGTCAACCCCCGGTCCTCCCGCACGGTGCCGTTCCTGTCCAAGTCCACCGGCTACAGCCTCGCGGACATCGCGACCGAGGTCATCCTGGGTAAAACCCTGAAGGAGCAGGGCATCTTCTGCCTCTATCCCGAGGAAAAGAAACGCTTCTACGTCAAGGTGCCTGTCTTCTCCTTCAACAAGATCAAGGGCATGGACGTATACCTGAGCCCGGAGATGAAGTCGACCGGTGAAGCGATCGGCTACGACGACAAGCTGAACCGCGCCCTGTACAAGGCGCTGCAAGCCGCCGGCATGCGCCTGCAGAACTACGGTACCGTATTCGCCACGCTGGCGGACGATGACAAGGAAGAGGCCCTGCCCCTGATCCGCCGCTTCTACAACCTGGGCTTCAATATACAGGCTACCGCCGGCACCGCGCGCTTCCTCAAGGAACACGGCATCCGCACCCACATCCTGAAAAAGATCAGCGAGGGCAGTGACGAGATCCCCGACGCCATCCGCCAGGGCCACATTGCCTACGTTATCAACACCCGCCGCATTGACGCGCCGGACCAGGCCAGCGACGGCATCACGATCCGCCGGCTGGCGACGGACAACAACGTATCCATCTTCACCTCCCTGGACACGGTGCGCGTGCTGCTGGACGTGCTTGAGGAAACGACCCTGACCATCTCTACCATCGACGCGTAAGGAGCGGGCATGAAGCAAGGCATCTTTGAGATCACAGCGAACCGCCCGCTGACCGGCACAGTATTCGAAATGCGCCTGAAGGGCGATACCTCGGCCATCACAGCGCCGGGGCAGTTCGTCAACCTGCGGCTCGACGGGTTTTACCTGCGCCGCCCCATCTCCGTCTGCGACCTGGAGGGCGACGAGCTGACCCTCGTATACAAAACCGTCGGCGAAGGCACTTCGGCCATGAGCCGGCTGAAAGCCGGGGAACGCCTGGACGTCCTTTCCGGCCTCGGCAACGGCTACGACATGTCCTGCAGCGGCGATGAACCCCTGCTGATCGGCGGCGGCGTGGGCGTCCCGCCCCTGTACCTGCTGGCGAAGCGCCTCCGCGCCCAGGGGCGGCCGGTGACCGTCATCCTCGGGTTCAACACGGCAGGCGAAGTCTTTTACGAGGACCGTTTCCGGGAGCTGGGCTGCGGCGTGACCGTCACGACAGTTGACGGGAGCTGCGGCCGTCGCGGCTTCGTTACCGACACCCTGCCGGACAGTTGCTCCTATGTTTATACCTGCGGGCCGGAACCCATGCTGAAGGCGGTTTTCCGCGCGGTCGGCGCTTCCGGACAGTTCAGCTTTGAAGAGCGCATGGGCTGCGGTTTCGGCGCCTGCATGGGCTGCAGCTGCAAAACCGTCACCGGATACAAGCGCATCTGCAAGGACGGCCCCGTCCTCAGGAAGGAGGAGATTCTGTGGGACGACTGAGCGTCAATCTGTGCGGCATACCGCTGGACAATCCCGTCATCCCGGCTTCCGGCACCTTCGGCTACGGTTACGAATTTGCCGAGCTGTATGACATCAACATCCTTGGTACCTTCTCCTTCAAAGGCACTACCCGGGAAGCCCGTTTCGGCAATCCAACGCCGCGCATCGCCGAGTGCACCGCCGGCATGATCAATGCCGTCGGCCTGCAGAACCCCGGCGTCGTGCGTGTCATCAGCGAAGAGCTGCCCCGGCTCGGCAAGTGCTTTCATAAGCCCGTCATGGCGAACGTGAGCGGTTTTTCCGTGGAGGATTACGCGTACACCTGCGCGCTGCTCGACCGGGAGCCCCAGGTGGGCTGGTTCGAGGTCAACGTGAGCTGTCCCAACGTGCACGGCGGCGGTATGTCCTTCGGCACCGATCCCAGGGCCGCCGCGGAAGTGACGAAGGCTGTCAGGCGCGTGACGTCGAAGCCAGTGCTGGTGAAACTCTCCCCCAACGTGACCGACATCGTCTCCATCGCCAAAGCCTGCGTAGACGCGGGCGCGGACGGGATCAGCCTGATCAATACGCTGCTGGGCATGCGCATCAGTCTCAAAACCCGGCGTCCCGTGATCGCCAACACCATGGGCGGCTTCTCCGGTCCCGCCATCTTCCCGGTGGCACTCCGGATGGTCTACCAGGTTTCCAAAGCGGTCAAAGTGCCCGTGGTGGGCATGGGCGGCGTCCGCAGCGCCAGGGACGTCGTCGAAATGATGCTGGCGGGGGCCACCGCCGTAGAAGTCGGCGCGGAAAACCTGGTCAATCCCTATGCCTGCCGGGATATCATCAACGACCTGCCGTCCGTCATGGACGAGTATCATATCGAAACCCTTGAATCCATCATCGGAGGTGCACATTAATGGGTAAGGACGTCATCATCGCCTGCGATTTCGCCAGCGCACAGGACACATTTGCTTTTCTGGACCGCTTCACTTCTGTAAAACCTTTTGTGAAGATCGGCATGGAGCTCTTCTACGCGGAAGGCCCGGCCATCGTCCGTGAAATCAAGCGCCGCAGACACAGGATCTTCCTCGACCTCAAGCTTCACGATATTCCCAACACGGTGCAGAAGGCCATGACCGTGCTTTCGAAGCTGGACGTTGACATCTGCAACCTGCACGCCGCCGGCACCCGCCGCATGATGGAGGCGGCCCTGGCGGGCCTCACCCGCCCGGACGGAACACGGCCGCTGCTCATCGCCGTCACCCAGCTCACTTCGACGGACCAGGAGAGCATGGAAAACGACCTGCTGATCCATGAACCCATCGACCAGGTGGTCATGCACTATGCCGCCACCGCGAAGGCCGCGGGCCTGGACGGTGTGGTCTGCTCGCCCCTCGAAGCCGGCAAGGTCCACGAGCAGCTCGGCGCGGACTTTATCACTGTCACGCCCGGCGTCCGCTTCGCCGACGGGGATACCGGCGACCAGAAGCGCGTCACCACGCCGGCCAAGGCGAAGGAGATCGGCTCCGACTACATCGTGGTCGGCCGCCCCATCACCGCCGCTGCCGATCCTGTCGCCGCCTACGAGCGCTGCGTCAGGGAATTTGTCGGCTGACCGTAAAACAAGGAGGCTCTGACCTATGAAAACCGCCGAACTGATCGCCCACGATCTCTTGTCCATCCATGCCGTGTTCTTCCGTCCCGACGAACCCTTTACCTGGGCCAGCGGCATCAAAAGCCCCGTCTATTGCGACAACCGCCTCACCCTGACCGCTCCCGAAGTGCGGAACGACGTGGAAAACGGCCTTGCTGCCCTGATCCGTGAGCACTATCCCGAAGTCGAGGTGCTGATGGGCACATCCACCGCCGGCATCGCCCATGCCGCCATCACGGGCCACCTGATGAACCTGCCGATGGGCTATGTCCGATCCGGCGCGAAGGACCACGGCCGGCAAAATCAGATCGAAGGCCGACTCGAACCCGGCCAGAAGGTCGTCGTCGTAGAAGACCTGATTTCCACCGGCGGCAGCGTGATCGAAGTCGTAAACGTGCTGAGAGAAGCCGGCGCGGAAGTGCTCGGCATCGTCTCCATCTTCACTTACGGCATGAAGAAGGGCCTGGAGCGCCTTGCCGCGGCCGGGGTCAAAAACGTTTCGCTCACCAATTTTGACGTGATCGCGGGGGTCGCCGCCGGGGAAGGCTACATCAAGCCCGAGGACATCCGCCGCCTGATCGCGTTCCGCGACAATCCCTCCGACGAAAGCTGGATCAAATAAGGACGGTGCGCCATGAGAAGCCTGATCGACATTCTGGATCTTTCCACCAGTGAAATTGACGAACTGATCGCCACCGCGACGGATATCATCGAGAATCCGGACGCTTACCGCCGCAAGTGCGAGGGGCGGAAGCTCGCTACGCTGTTCTTTGAGCCTTCCACCCGTACCCGCCTGAGCTTTGAAGCGGCGATGTACGAACTGGGCGGCCACGTGCTGTCAGTCGCCGGCGTCAGCGATTCTTCCGTCGCCAAGGGAGAAAGCATCGCCGATACCGCCCGGACCGTGAACTGCTATGCCGATATCATCGCGCTGCGCCACCCGCAGGAAGGCGCTGCGCTGGTCGCGTCGCAGAACGTGCCGATCCCCGTCATCAACGCGGGCGACGGCGGGCACTGCCATCCCACCCAGACACTGGCGGATCTGCTGACCATCCACCGCGAAAAAGGCACCTTTGAAAACCTGACCGTCGGCGTCTGCGGAGACCTCAAATACGGCCGCACCGTCCACAGCCTGATCGGCGCCCTGAGCCGCTATGCCGGCGTCCGGTTCGTCATGATCTCGCCCCGCGAACTGAAAGTGCCCGGCTATGTCACCGCCGGGCTCAAGGAGAAGCAGATCCCTTATACGGAAACGGATTCCCTCGAAGAGTCCCTGCCCGGGCTCGACATCCTCTACATGACCCGCATCCAGCGCGAGCGCTTCGACGATCCCGCCCTGTACGACGCCCTGAAGGACAGCTATATCCTGACGGCCGAAAAGATGAAGCTCGCTAAGGCGGACATGTGCGTCATGCACCCCCTGCCGCGCGTCAACGAGATCAGCACCGCCATCGACAGCGATCCGCGCGCCTGCTACTTCAAGCAGGTGAGAAACGGCAAATACATGCGCATGGCCCTGATCCTCAAACTTCTGCGTGAACCGTTTGACGTCCGCGAGCCCCGGACGCTGTACCATCACCTACGCTGCAACAACCCGCGCTGCGTGACCCGCACCGAGCAGGAACTGGAGCCGGCGTTTATCCTGACCGGACCCCAGGACGCGCCTGTCTACCGCTGCCTGTACTGCGAACACAGAGCGAGGCCGCAGGAATAAACGCGAAACCCTGCGCGCATTATGGACATTCACTGACCGATGATAAACAATTGATCTGAAAACAGTCTTCCCGCAGGCATAAAACCTGCGGGAAGACTGTTTTGTATCCATGGATTGCTTTGGTTTCCCACAGATTACATTCCGGGGGTTGATCGGGGCTTTCAGATGCGCAAAAGGCGCGGAAAACCGGAAACGAACAAAACACTCACAAAAAAAGCTTGCATTCTGGCAGCTTTGGAATATAATAATTGTGTAAGTCTCCTCTAACCATGCCTGAACGGCAGTTATTTTTTGAGTCGTGGTTAGATAAGACTAACATAGGGACAGGGTCAACGACTCGATGAACAGCGAGGCGGCAAAAATGGAAAAATACCACATCGGGAAAAACACGGTACAGGAAACGCTCGTCATTCCGTTATACGGCCGGAAAGTATGCTCGGAACACTTTCCGCAGCTGTTCAGCGATCCGGAGGCGGAGCGCATCTGCGCGATGCTGGACTATGACTTTTCTGAAAAGGGAAAGCGGATGAAGAGCAAAGCAGGACTGTTCGGCGCTCTGGAAGTTGCCCAGCGGCAGTATGACGTGGCGTGTGAAGTAAAAACGTATCTGCAGGGCCATCCGAGGGCCTCGCTGGTGAACCTGGGCTGCGGCCTGGATGACACGATCCGGAAATGTGACAACGGCCTGTGCCGTGGGTACAACATCGATATGCCGGACGTGATCGCCGTCCGGGACCGGCTCCTGCCCGCCCGGGACAGGGAAGAAAACCTCGGTTATGATCTGAATGACACTGCCTGGATGGACCGGATCGACGCGGCCAACGGCGTCATCTTCTTCGCCACAGGGGTATTCTACTATTTCAGGACAGAGGACGTGAAGGCACTCTTCCGGAAAATGGCCATGCGGTTCTCCGGTGCCGTGCTGGTATTTGACAGCTGCAACCGGCGCGGCGCCAAGCTGATGATGAAAACCTGGCTGAAGGAAGCCGGAATCCGGGACGTCGGTGCGTTCTTCTCCCTGGAAGATCCGGATGAGCTGAAGGCGTGGGACAGCCGGTTCGCATCGGTGACTTCCAGGAGCTATATGCGCGGGTACCGGGATATATACCATGAGGTCGGTTTATTCCACAGGCTGATGATCCGCTTCTGCGACAGCCTGGTCAAAATGAAGATCGTGAAAATCCAATTCAGGAAATGAGGTGTCAGAGTGGGACTGTTCAAAAAGTTTGTCAGCCAAACGAGAAAGCCGGAAGGCTTTCTGGGAAAGATGATGCTGTCCGGCATGAATTCGGGGCACGCGGAGATGGCGGACTGGGGTTTTTCACACCTTCCGCCCATCGTGCCGAAGCATGCCGTTGACCTTGGCTGCGGCGGCGGGCGCAACGCCGGCGAGCTGCTGAAGAAGTATCCGAAGGCGCATGTGACGGCTATCGATTATTCCGAACTGTCCGTGGAGAAAGCAAAGGTATTCAATCTGGCGGCCATCACGGAAGGCCGCTGCACCGTACAGCAGGGCGACGTGTCCAACCTGCTTCTCCCCGGAGAGACTTTTGACCTGGCTACGGCTTTCGAAACCGTCTACTTCTGGCCTGGGCTGGAGAAATGCTTCGCACAGGTGGCGAAGGTGCTGAAGCCGGGCGGATACTTCCTAATCTGCAACGAATCGGACGGCCTGGACACCACCGGAAAGAAGTACGAGAAGATCATCGACGGCATGCGCTGCTACACAGCGGAAGAGATCGAAGCGGCGCTCCGGACAGCCAGCTTCACGGAGATCATCAGCGACCGACATCCCTCCAAACCGTGGATCACGGTGCTGGCCAGGAAAGCGTGAAAGGATCGTCCTGATGTTCTGGGATCGTGTGGCCGGCATATATGACGTGTTCGTCAATATCGTCAACCGGAAAACGCACCGGGAATTGAAGCGCATCGTGGCTGATTTGGTCGAATCGGAAGACGAGGTGCTGGAATGCGCCTGCGGAACGGGTCTGCTAAGCGCGGTGATCGCTGTCAAATGCAGACAGCTCACAGCCACGGACTTCTCAGAAAAGATGCTGGCAAAGGCCCGGAAGAACTGCGCCGCCTTTCGGAATGTCTCCTTTGAGTTTGCCGATATCACGGCGCTTCACTATCCGGACGAATCCTTCGACAAGGTCGTGGCAGGCAATGTCATTCACCTGCTGGACAAGCCGCTGAAGGCGCTGAAGGAATTGGACCGGGTGTGCAGAAGGAACGGGACGCTGATCATTCCCACCTACATGAACCGTGACCAGAAGGGCCGGACCAGCGGGTTTGCCCGGACGGTCGGCAAAGCCGGAGCGGACTTCAAGCGGCAATTCACTGTAGACAGCTACCGGCGTTTCTTTCTGGACGCCGGGTACCGCGATGTGCGGATCACCCTGGCGGAAGGACGGATTCCCTGCGCGGTGGCTGTAATGAAAAAGAAAGAAGGAGAATCCTCATGACGCGCCGTGACCAGATCAGAAGCGCTTACCGGCTGACCGGCAGCAACGCCGGCTTCTACGACGGGATGATGACCTATTCCACGGTATTGGGGAAAGCCGTCTGCCGCCTGGTGTGGAACATGGACGGGGAAAAGAACCTGGCTTACGTGGAGAAAGCCCTGTCCGGCATTCCGGAAGGTTTCAGCGGTAAAATGCTGGAGGTCCCTGTGGGCACGGGGGTGCTGACCATCCCAGTCTACCGGGAGCTGCCCGATGCTGACATCACCTGCCTGGATTGCTCGCCGGACATGATGAAAACCGCGGAGAAACGGGCGGACGCGCTCGGTATCAGGAACATTCAGTTCCGGCAGGGTGATGTAGGCGCGCTGCCCTTCGCGGATGAAACCTTTGACATCGTGCTCTCGCTGAACGGTTTTCATGCCTTCCCGGACAAGGAGGCCGCTTACCGCGAGACCTTCCGTGTGCTGAAAAAAGGCGGAACCTTCTGCGGCTGTTTCTACATCCGGGGCTGCTGCGGGCGAACAGACTGGATGATTGAGCATCTGTACGTTCCCAAAGGCTTTTTCACCCCGCTCTTTGAGACCCGGAACAGCCTTCAGGCGCGTCTTTCAAGTATGTATGAAAGCGCTGCGGTGGAGAATGTCGAGGGGATCGCCTGCTTTCATTGCGTAAAATAGAGGAGGCCATTCATGGCGAGAAAGGATTCGGACCATCAGAAGAAATCCATGAGCGCCCTGTTCCGGGGCAAAGCGATCTTCAAACCCCTGAACACCGGCTGGATCGACACCGGGGTCGCCTGCGTGCGGGAATGGGTCGCCAACATTTTCTTCTATACGAAGAACGGCACCACCATCATGATCGACGCGGGCTACAACTACGCAAGGCTTCAGGAGAAAATGGGCTGGCTGGACATCGATTCCGCCTCCATCAGGCATATCCTGATCACTCACCAGGACACCGATCACGTCGGCGCGCTGGAAAATGACAGCGAGCGGCTGTTCAAAGACGCCACGGTGTACATCGGGGAGATCGAAAACCGCTACCTCACCGGGGAGACGAGGCGGAAGGTGTTTCACGGCTTCTACAAACTGCCCATGGTGAAAACCAGCAACCGGCGCGTCCTGCTGAAGGACGGGCAGGTGCTGCACATCGGCGATATCAAAATCGAGTGCATCCTGGTGCCCGGCCACACCTGGGGCCACATGGTGTATCTGATCGACGACGCCTGGCTGTTCACCGGAGACACCATCTGGTTCGGCGCGGACGGCGGCTACAGCTTCATCAGCACCCTGGCGGAAGACAACCGACTGGCGGTGCGAAGCCTGGAGAAGCTGGAGCAGAACATCCGGGCCAGGCATCGACCCGTCGCGGTGGTCACCGGTCATACCGGCTGGACGGACGACCTGGACTTCGTCTTCCGGCACAGATCGGAGATCTGCAGGCCCTTCACCCGGCGTTACACAGACCCGGAAGCGCCTTACGACGGCTATGTGGAGGACGATGACACGGAGGAGAAGGCGCGGACACAGCGCCTGAAAAAGAAGGGAGCATACTATGAAACCTGATTATAAGAACTGGATGCCCAAGGGCATGGTTTATTCCTTCCTGCTCGCCGCGCTGGGCTGCGGCGCTGCCGCCCTGGCTGTCCGCCTGCTGCCGGCCGGAACCCTGCGGACGGTGCTGACCGTTGCTCTGATCGCGCTGGCCGTGGTCTTCTGCGGGATGACGGTCTGGGCTGTGCTCATGTACCGCGCCTTTGATTACAACGGCAAGCGTCAGATGTCCCGGCAGATCATCGAGGGCGTGGCGGCGCAGGTGAAGCTCCCGGAGGGCGGCAAGTGCCTGGACGTGGGCTGCGGCAGCAGCGCCCTGGCCATCGCCGTGGGCAAGCGCAACCCCAAGGCGGAGATCGTCGGCATCGACCGCTGGGGCAAGGAGTATGCCTCTTTCAGCAAAGCGCTGTGCGAACGCAACGCCAAAGCGGAGGGCGTGACCCGCATCTCCTTCCGGCAGGGCGACGCCACCCATCTGGATTTCCCGGATGAAAGCTTCGACGCCGTGGTTAGCAACTATGTGTACCACAACATCCCCGGCGACCGCCAGCGGTACCTGCTGGAAACCCTGCGGACACTGAAGAAAGGCGGCACCTTCGCCCTGCATGACATCTTCTCAAAAGCCAAGTACGGCGATATGCAGGCGTTTGTCCGGAAGCTCCGGGACACGGGATACCGGCAGGTGGAGCTGATCGACACGACCGACGGCCGGTTCATGAAGAAGTCCGAGGCAGCGTGGATGGGTCTGGCCGGCTCCGCTTTGCTGACGGGCAGAAAGTGAGAAGCTGCAGATGAACGTTCCTGTGATCCTGATCGAAATGGTCGTTTTTGCGGCGCTGTTTACCGCCATCATCCTGTTCATGTACCGCGGCGACGGAAAATACAGTGCCGGAGCGATCCATAATTATCCGCCCGACATTCAGGAGGAGTACTTCAAAACCCATGGGCGGGTGGTGGTCTCCTACCGCTCGAAGAAAGTGCTGCTGACCAAAGGCTTCGGCCTGCTGTTCTTCACCGCTGTCCTGCTTGGCTGCGCGCTGCTGGCGGGCGCCTCGACCTTCCGGCAGGGTTTCTGGCTGGCCTTCGGCCTGATGGTATGGATCGGCGCATATGACACCTTCTTCCTGGACTGGGTACTGTTCGCCAACCTGCCCATGTTCCGTCTGGAGGGTACGGAGCACATGGACAGGGCCTATCACCAGAAATGGTTTCATGTGAAGGGCATGCTGTTTCCGGGGATCGTCTTCGCGCTGATCCCCGCACTGCTGGTCGGGCTGCTGGTCTCCGTCATCCGATGAGGAGGCAGAATGCGATGAAATCCTGCATTGATAAAGAAGTGGATGCCAGGATTGACTGGCCCCGTGTCAGGCATTTGCTGAAGATCGGCCTGATCGCCTCACTGATGGTGCTGGCAGCCGATATGCTGCTGGGTTGGGGCGTGTCCGACCCGGCCGTGGCAGAGCTTCCGGCCATGTTCACCCGTTATCTGTCCGTATCGGACGGGCGGATCTTCACCTCCGCGCTGTTAGGACTCATCGGCATTCCCATCGAGTGCCTGTGCTGGTTCGCCATCTATCGGATGATCAGGCCTTTTTCTGAAAAGGACGCCCATGCCTATCGCGCGGGGATTCTCGGCTGTCTGGCCTTTGGCGGCTGCGGCGTGCATGTGCCATGCTGCATGATGGCGTATCTGCTCAAGCACTATTATACCGATGACCCGGGTCAGGCAGTGCAGCGGATGACGCCCTGGCTCGCCTGGTTCCTGCTTCCGGCCACCCTGATTTTCGCGGTCTTCTTCTTTCTCATCGCTTTTGTGCAGATCCGGGCCTTCCTGGCCGGGCACACGCCGCTGCCCCGCCGGTGCTGGGTGTTCTCCCTGCTGTTCGGCTTTGTCTGGATGATCCTGATGCGGCTTATCGGAGACTATGCGCTGACGAACGCACTGGCAACAGGCTGGATCAGCGCCGGCAATCTATGGATGATGGGCGGACTGCTGGCGGCGGCAAGGCGAATGCAATCGGAGGAGAATACATGAAAACCGCTGAACAGATCATGAAGAAAAAAGCAGCTATGTGGGCGGAAGTCGGGAAGCATCTGCCAAAGGAGCAGGCCGATGTGCTCTGGCAGCAGGCGACAAAGAAACTGGCCGCCATTCTGAAACAGTACGCTGATCTCCCCAGGAGTATGCGGTTCCACACAGAGTCCCGCATCTTTCCTTCCGCCGCGGTCTATCTCACGGCGAAGGAGCGCCTTGGGGAGAAAGCGGCTGCCAGCATTGTGGAAAACGCCGCCATTGATCTGACCAATCGCCTGGGAAAGAAGCTGGCGCGCCTGATGCGGTTGCCGGGGATGCGTTCCCTGTTCGTCCGGATCTGGGATCCCCTGGTCCGGAAGGTCTTCGGTCCGGACAACGGTTTCCGGAACGCGTTCTACCCGAAGCAGAAGGGCGAATATCGGATGGACGTGCTGGCCTGCCCCTATTGCCGTTATTTCACCGAGCTGGGCTGCCCGGAACTGACCCGGATCTACTGTGAGAACGACGAGCGGACCTATGGAAATCTGCCGGGCATCGCGTTCGAGCGGACGGGCACCCTCGGCAAAGGCGCGGACCGGTGCGATTTTCGCATCCGAAAGGTGTGAGCCGGTGCAGCCATGAAGATCTATGAGTTCGGGCAGGAAATGGTCTGAAAAGCCGGAATATCTGCTGCCCGGAAAACAGTTGATACGGCAAGAAACACGGAGTATAATAGGGAGGCGGTCAATCATCCAGGAGAGACCGGGCCTGCGCAGGCACAGAGAATGATTGCAAAATTGGGCCGGTCAGCGCAACTGAAGAGAGGACAGGCGTGCACGATGACGACATTTGAAAGCTTCAAAAAATTCGGATTGGAAATGGACAGCGCCATGGGTGGCATTCTGATAATCGCCGGCAGCGCGGTCACTGTACTGGGGCTGGCGGCGGTCATTGTGGACCAGGTGACCGGAAACATCGGGCTGAAAGGCGCGATGCTGCTCCTCTTCCTGTTCCTCTTTCTTGCCCCGGGCTTTGTGCTGGTATCCATCGGGGTACGCAAATTCCGCAAGGATAAAAAGAGGGTAGACGGCCTGCGTGAAGCCTACGAGAACAACCGCTGCATCATGGCCGATATCGTGGGCGTACATCTGACCACTACCAACGATGAAACCAGCAATAATATATTCCAGGGCGTCCGGCACCGTAAATACTATACGATAGAGTGCCATTACAAAGATCCTGCCGGCGTGACTCACATCTATTACAGCCCGGCCATCTACTACGACCCCACTGGGCTGATCAACGCCCAACAGGTGCCCGTCTACATCGACCGGAACAACGAAAAGAACTTCTTCGTGGATATCGACAAAGCGCTGGCCCCGGTGGAAGTCCACATATGATGAAAACGTCCTCATCCGCCGCACTTGCGGCGTGCGATCATTCAGTCCTCGCTTTCCATACGAATTCAGGATTCTTTCGTTGAGCTGTCTCAAACCGGTTTCATGTAAAATACAAAACACCTTCCCCCGGTCTCGGAGGAAGGTATTTTGTTTTCAGCGGCTCAGATGAGAGCTTTTCCTGATTTGTTCGAAAGCCGGATCATCAGGCTTCTTCAGGGATGAAGTCCAGGTCGCTGAGGAAATCAATGCACATCTGGATCTGCTCTTCGGTGAGGCCACCTTCAGCGGCGGCACCAGCCAGCATATCGAATTCGATCATGTAGCCTTCGTAAATGGTAATGATAGAAACGAAATCCACGCTCTCAACCGCTTCCTGCGCGATCATCAGCTTGGTTCCGTGGGAGGTTTCACGATAGGTTACGTTGACGTCGTCGCCTTCGCTAATGAAGGTATCGATGATCTCCTGAAGCTGATCTTCGCTCATATCGTTCAGGCGCTTCACATCGTAATAGGTTTCATCGAATTCGATGACCATGAACATCATGGGCTTGGTTTCGTCTTCCGTGCTGATCACGGCGATCATGCCTTCATCGTCCTTGGAGGCGATTTTGATTTCATAATTTTCCGGCAAAGAGCACTGCAGTTTGAACGCGCCGTTCATATTGATGGTGCCAATCTCGGTTTTGGGGGCATTTTCAGCCAGCGCTGTGCAGCAACCCAGCAATAACGCCAGAGAGAGAAGCAGAGCAAACAGTTTTTTCATGATCGGTTACCTCCTGAATTTTTGGATGTTTTCACATCAGTTCGGGTTGGTAGACACATACGTGCGGCTAATGTAGCCGATGATGCCGGTCTGCGGATCTTCGACCTGATACCAGTTGTCCGTCTGTCCGATTACGGTGAGGATTTCATTCTGACGGACCTGGCGAACCCGCTCAGCTTTCTCATTAGGCGCGTAACGGAAATTGACCCAGCCGGTGGCACGCTTCGGCTTGGCGTACACGATGAAGGGCTTGTCGACCTTGTGGAAGGTGCGGAACTGTTTGTTCATATTGGTGAACTGAGCTGACAGATCAACGGGAGCGGCCTGCTGCTGGGAGCCGCCGCTGGAGCTCTTTTTCTTGTTCGCGGGAGTAGGAGCCTTATAGTCGTAGGTCAGGTATTTCACCATCATATACCCTTCGGAATACGCGCCGACTTCATATTCAACGCAAGCCCAACCATCGGAAATATATTTCACCGTCACGGGCTGACCGTATCCGATCTTGGTGATCAGGTTTTTGGCGTTTTTGGCCGCGTTCGGGGTACTGCGAAGGTTCACCGTGCTGCCCGATGAGGGGCAAACGAACATGGTCCATGAGGCCTGCGCGGAAGGGATGAGCATCATTGTCATGACGACAATGAGTGCCAGCGACAGAATGCGTTTTTTCATTGGTTCTTCCTCCTGTATGGTATATTTGGTTTTCGGAGCATTTTTAACCGTTTTGCTGCCCCATCATGTTGCTATTCTATCATGACAATATGAAAAACGCAAGAAAAAATGAACAAAATCAATGCAAAAAATCGATTGATTTACAACTGGAACCCCCACAGATTCGACTTAGTAAATGCAAAACGCCCTGGTCAAAGGGCGTTTACTGAAAGCATATGTTTTGTATTACAAGGGCAGGCAGGCTGTATCAGGTCATCTGTCCAGCAGGAATAATCCGCTGATTCTACAGAATATTCCGCTCCCCCATCATCCCCGCACAAACGGCGCGCTGTATTCCGCGTTGATCTCCCGGATCTCCTTGAGGCCGTCAATATAGGGCTGATATATGTTCTCGATGCGCCCGCCGCCGCGGTTGTCACAACCAGAACAGAATTCGCAGTCGATCCCGCAGGCGCCCCACAGCGCCTGGTGCACGATACGGATGCGTTCTTCCCGCGTAGTGTCTTTGATCAGGATCGATTCCATCGCTCGTTCATCTCCTTCATCACAGCTCACGGTCCTGCATCCGGACAGACGATAAAAAACCCTTTGCCCGCTGGGTCTTCGGGTTCGAGAAGAACGCCTCCGGCGTATTCTCCTCCACGATCCTCCCGCCATCCATGAAGATCACCCGGTCAGCCACCCGACGGGCAAAGTTCATTTCATGGGTCACCACCAGCATGGTCATGCCGTCCTGTGCCAGTTCCGTCATGACGTTGAGCACCTCGCCGATCATTTCCGGGTCGAGTGCGCTGGTAGGCTCGTCAAACAGCATCGCTTTCGGATGCATGGCGAGAGCCCGGGCGATCGCGGCCCGCTGCTGTTGACCGCCGGATAACTGGGCCGGTACTTTGCCGGCCTGATCGGCCACGCCCACCCGTTCCAGGAGACGCATAGCTTCCTGCCGGGCGTTTTTTTTGCTGGCTTTCATCACGTCGCACGGAGCCAGAGTGATATTGTCCAGGATCGTCCTGTGGGCGAACAGGTTGAACGACTGGAACACCATGCCGATTTTCGCCCGCATCTGCGCCAGTTCTTTTCCCTCCCGCGGAAGCGGTTCCCCCTCAAAGAGAATCTCCCCGGAATCGATGGTTTCGAGGCGGTTGATGGCGCGGCACAAAGTGGATTTTCCCGAGCCGGACGGGCCGATGATGACCACCACTTCCCCTTTCTTCACTGTCAGGGAGATATCCTGCAGTACATGCAGGTCACCGAAATGCTTGTTGACTTGCCGCAGTTCGATGACAGGTTGATTATTTTCCGTCATGCCGCTCTCCTTTCCGCCGCCCCGGGCTGGCTCGTCCGCTTTGCCAGGCGGTCGGACAGCCTGTTTAGCAGGAAATTGATCAGGATATAAATCACCGCCACAACCAGGTAGATGGACAGCAGCGCATCGTAGTTGGATATCAGCACCTTGGCGTTCTGCATCAAGTCGGCACACGACACGATGGAAGCGAAAGTAGTGTCCTTGAGCACGATCACCAGCTCCGCAATCAGGGACGGGATTACGAAACGGATCGCCTGGGGAAACACGATCCGGTAGAACAGCTTCGTTTCCCGGTATCCTAGGCAGAGCGCCGCTTCCGTCTGCCCCCTGGGCACTGCATTGACGCCCCCGCGCAGGGCTTCCGCCACCACGCCGCAGGCAGATATGGCACAGGGAAGCGTGATCTTCCAGAACGCGCTCAGTTTCCAGCCGGTCTGCGGAACGACGAGAAAGAAGAAATAAATGAACAGCAGCGTAGGCACCCCGCGTGTGAATTCGATGACGCCTGTGCTGATCCACCGCAGCAGGAGATTTTTCTGCAGTCTGCCCCGCATCAGCAGAAAGCCCAGTGCGAAGGAAATCAGCGCGCCGGTCACCGCAGCCTCCACCGTGACCAGCAGGCCCTGGCCCAGAAAGCGCCAGGTCGTGGCTTTGCCAAAGAACGCCCAGTAGCGCCCGCTCAGCTGGCCCGTCACATAAAACCGATGTACGACCATCAACAGGAGCCCCATGAGCAGCAGCATCGCTGCCGCCGTCAGCCAGAAGACGCGTTTGCGGGTCTTCGGCCCCGGCGCTTCATAGAGGAATTCCCGGATCGTGGCGTTTTTCATCTGAGAATCCTCACTTTCCTGTCCAGCCAGCTCCCGGCAGCGCCGATCAGCAGCCCGGTCATGCAATACAGCGCGGCGGAAATGGCGAACGCCATCACGCCGCCCGCACTGCGGGTGTTTATATAGGATACGATGCCGGTCAGTTCCATGGGCCGGAGCGGCACCTGCGACCCAAGCGAAGTCGTCAGCATGGTGGCCACCATGAGGTTGGTCATGGGCAGTACCGCGGAGCGGAGCGACTGGGGGATCACGATGCGCCTTATCAGCTGGAAAAAGTTCATGCCCAGGGCCCTCGCGGCTTCGATCTGACCGGGAGATATGGTGTTCATGCCGCTCATCAGGTGCTCGGAGCAGAACGCGGAAGGAATCAGGATCGTAGCAATCAGGACGCAGGCGTCGTACGGGAACGTGATCTTCAGATAGGGAAGCGCGTATACCAGCAGGATCAGCAGCGCAGCACCGGGGATATTGCGGAAAATCTGCACGTAAAAATCCCCGAACAGCCGCAGAGGCCTGATCGGACTGACCCGGAAAACGGTGACCAGGATCCCGACGGCAAGCGCTCCGAGAAACGAAAAAAACGTCAGCTGCCAAGTCGTGAACAGCGCCTGCAGGTACCGGTCGCCGTATTGTGTGAGTAACTGTGATAAGGTCATGAGCTGCCTCCCGGAAAAAGGCCTCAAGACGATGTGCCTTGAGGCCTGAACGTTACAGCAGGTTTTATTCAGCGATCGCAGGCGCCGCGGGAGCGGTGTCGATTCCGGTGCGGTCGCCCAGGCTGATCTGCCACAGCTGCGCCCACAGGCCGCTGTCTTCAATCGCCTTGAGGAATTCGTTCACAAACGCCACACCGTCGGAATCCTTGGGCAGGCCGATACCGTAGGGATCAACAGGGCCGAACACATCGCCCGCCACAGCATACGCGCCGGGATTCTTCACGATGGAGTTCAGAATCAGCGTGTAGTCCGTCACATAAGCGTCGGCGCGGTTTAGTTCCACGGCGGTACGGGCCTGGATGTCATCCTCGAATTCCTGCACAATGGCGTCCGGCGCGAACTGGGCCAGGATGCTCGGGCCGGTAGAACCCGCCTGGGTCGCCACGATCTTGTCAGCCAGGCTGTCGATGCCCGTGATTTCTGTATTGCCAAACTTGACCAGCACCGCCTGCTGGGAGGTGTAGTAGGGGCCGGCGAAGGAAATCACTTCCTGGCGGGAGGGTGTGATGGAATAGGTGGCGAACACCGCATCCACCTGATCGCTGGTCAGCACCGATTCACGGGTGCTCGAAGTGACCTGCGTGAGTTCGTACTTGCTTTCGTCGCCCAGGATGTAGCGGGCCAGCAGCTGATAAAGGCCGGCGTCAAAACCGCGGATGCCGTTGTCGGTTTCGTCCAGCTGGCTGAACAGGAAGGAAGTGCGGGTGCCGCCGACGCGCAGGATGCCGGCGTTCTTGACGGCGGTCGCCCAGGCGCTCGCGGCGATTGCTTCATCGCTGGCGACGGGACCGGTGGCCAGCAGGGCGTCAAACGCCGCTTTGTCGATGGCCGTGGGCTGGACTTCGTCCGCGAAAGTCGGAGCAGCAACGGTGAGGGACAGGATCAGCACAAATAATACGGAGAGGGTTTTCTGATAGCGCTTCATGATTCTTTTCCTTCTTTCTTTCGTCATTTTTAGTTCTTGTGCGGCAATGCTGAATCAACGGTATCGGCTCCCCCTGAATACAAAAAACCGGGGACTTCTTCCACCAAGCTCCCGGACAAATGGCAGTCAGACGCAGGATCACCGATCATATCCTGCTCTTGCGTGGGCACAGCACATACAGCTGATTACACCTGCCACGGAACATGTCCGGGAGTCAAGCATTCGACAACACATCATACCCTGGTGCAGCATATCCTGCGCCCCCCTTTCTTTGAAGTGTCTGCATCATATCATAATTAACCTACTATGTCAATAGGTTGTTTGAAATCATCCAATCCGCTCCGATCACTTGCAAATTCTCCATGCATAGGGTATAATGAGGCATATCTGGAAAGGAGGAAAAACGCTATCTTCAATATTGGATTTTCAGAAGTGGTGTTGGTTCTTCTGATTGCTTTCCTGGTCGTCGGGCCCAAGGACCTGCCAAAAGTGGCGCGCTGGATGGGGCGCTCTGTAAAAAAGCTTCGCGCCATCATCCGGGAAGTGAAGCAGGAAACGGGCTGGGACGAAATCGAAACGGAAATCCGCGATACCAAAGCGGAAGTGAAAGCCCTGAAAAACGAAGCGGACATCACCTCGGAACTGAAGGACGCTTCCGCCGAACTGGATACAAGCCTGAAAAGCGTTCAGCATGAACTGAACGAGGCAAAGCAGGAGATTCAAAGCACTGAAAAGAGCTGAAAACATAAGGAGGACTCACCTATGCGTCTGGGCACAACTGAAATTATTCTGATCGTCGTATTGGCACTGGTCCTGTTTGGCGGCGGCAAGCTGGCAGGCGTTGGCAAGGCCCTGGGCAAGAGCATCAAGGATTTCAAGCACGAAATCAAAGACAACGACGGAGAGCAGAAGGACGAGGCAAAAGAAGAAAAGAAGGACTGATCTTCTGCCCCTCAACGACAGATGAATGATATGAAATCACATGAGCTGAAAGCCCCGGAAAACCCGCAGGCTGACGGGAACGAAACCACGCCCGCCACGGCAGAGCAAAGCACGGTCAAAGCCGGCGGAAACACTGCGCCTCTGATGGAGCATCTGATGGCGCTGCGGCAGGTGTTCGTCGTGTCCGCCATCGCGGTCGCGGTATCCTTTTTCCTTGTTTATTACCTGGCGATCGAACCGCTGATGGCCTGGATCATCGGCCCGATCGAGCAGCGGGGGATCCAAATCATCTATACCGCCATGTCCGAAGCATTGGTGACCAAATTCAAGGTCTCCCTGATTGCCGCGGTCGTGGTGGCCAGCCCGGTCATTATCTGGCAGATATGGCGTTTTATCAAACCGGCCCTGTACGAAAAGGAAATCAGGATCTTTCGTCTGATGTTCTTTATCGCGCTGATCCTGTTTCTCACCGGCATCGTGTTCTGCTATACCGCCGTTTATCTGCTGGCTGTGGACTTTTTCCTGGTCGCCGGCGAACATCTTGCCACGCCCATGCTGTCCATCGACAAGTACGTCAACTTCCTGTTCGGCTTTGTCCTGCCCTTCGGCGTCGCGTTCCAGCTGCCGGTATTCCTGTACCTGACCACCCGCATGGGGCTGACCAACTACAAGATGCTGTCTTCCAAGCGGAAATACGTGGTCCTCGCCGTGTTCATCATCGCGGCGATCCTGACGCCGCCGGACGTGGTCTCCCAGATCGCCCTGGGCATCCCTCTGATCCTGTTGTACGAAGTCGGCACGCAGGTCAGCCGCCTCACAAAATCAAGAAGAAAAGAAGCTGAATCCTGAACAATCGCCCGGGATGTGCAAACATCCCGGGCCTTTTATCCAGCACCGTGTTCTGATAAATCGGAAGCCGCCCGAATACAGTCATTCGGACGGCTTCCTGTAGTTTTGATATTGTTTGAATTATTTCTTGATCTGCGCAAGGGCGTCGTTCACAGCGGCGATCAGCGCTTCGCTGGTCTTGGTCGCGCCAGTCGCAGCGTCGACCTCGGTCGAATTTGCCGCAATGATCGCGTCGGGAATCGTGTTGAACGCCGCGTCACTGATGCCGGGCGTCTCGTTGTGGCTCAGCACTTCGATCTTGGCGATCTTGTCACCGTCCATTGTGACCTTGACCTTGACTTCGCCGCCGATATCGCTGATGCCGGTGCCGATGTACTGGTTGTCCGCCAGAGTTTCATCCGCGGGAGCGGGTTCTTCCACCGGCGCCGCCTCTTCGTAGCCGTACAGCACGTTTAGCAGGGTGATGGTCTGGACAGCCACTTCAGCCGTCACAGCCGCGCAGCGGGCTTTGCGCTCCGGGTCGGCCATTTTGTAGCCGGTGGCCGCCATATAGGTGCCAACGGAGTCCGCGCAGTTGACGGAATGCGCCACTGTCGTGATGGATTTGAATTCCGGCTGATACTGCGGGAAGCTGTGCTCGCGGTACCAGGCAAAGAGCTGGTCGCGGACGGTGTTCGCGTCTTTGGGTTCGCACACCAGGCCCACGAAAACCAACGCGCCGCCCAGAGAGCCGCACAGCGTGCCGGTGCCGAAGCCGCCCGCCATCAGGGAGCATACGCGGCCGGGAGCTATCTGGTTGTAAGGATAGCCGGTCACTTCGCTGAAGAGGTCGATGATGCCGCCAAAGCATCCGCCACCGCAGCCGCCGTACTCATAGAATTTCTTATAGCAGAGTTCCAGCAGAGCGTCCTTGTCGATGGGCACATATTTCCAAGGCCATACGGGGGCTTCCTGAGCTTCTGCCACGGCGGAAATCGGCAGGCTGCTGACAGCGACCGCACCCAGCGCGGCTTTACCGGCAGTGCGCAGGAAATCACGGCGGTTCATTTCCTTCATTTTCTCCATATGATTCTCTCCTTTATGTTGTTTTACCAGTGATAAACCAGCATCTTTTATTGTACGGATTATTTGCTCGGAGTCAATGTTTCTATGAATAATCATAGCAGCTAATAAATTTAATAGTAATGGATTGCTTTCCATCGTGCTGTTGTGTATAATCGTATGGAACAGATCGTCCGGGAGGCTGCTTATGGCTTACAAAAAGAAAATCGAACAGGTGAAACGCTGCCCGTTTGAGTACGGGCTTCAGGTGTTCGGCGGCAAATGGAATTCCAGGATCCTCTGCCTACTCAGCCGGGATAAGCCCTTGCGCTTTCATCAGATCCGGGACGAGCTGAGCGATATCACAGACGCCGTCCTTTCAGGCGCGCTGCGTGAATTGATGCTGGATCAGGCTATCCAGCGGGAAGCGTACAACGAAGTGCCGCCCCGCGTGGAATACCGCCTGACAGAAAAGGGAAAAAACATCCTGCCGCTGCTGCAGAGCATCTGCCGATGGTCCGAACAGCAGTACGCGATGGATGAAGCCGTGCTCCTGGCCCCCTGCCGCCAATGCCCACACCGGCTCGGAAGCGATAGAGACGGTGCAGGAGAATAAGCCAGAAAACGATAAACGGGCTGCTGGACAACATCCAAACAGCCCTCATTCGACCTCACTGCGTTCGGCCATCTTCCCCCGAGATCGGGCGCTCTAACCAAACTAAAGAAGTGTCTGAAGAATCATATATTCTGATGCATATCAGGCAGGAGCCTTCCCCCGATCTCGGGGGAAGGTGGCACGCCGCAGGCATGACAGATGAGGGCATTCAACAGTCTGCACAACAGCCCGTTCTCGCTTTCGAATCTGTCCCTGACCTTTTGTTACAAAGCACTCACCGTATCCAGGCGATATCCACGATTCTGGACTCTGCCAGCATGTTCATGTAATCGTACCTGTCCATATTCGCGACGGTTGAAGAAAAAGCAGAATCGCCAGTTTCACCCGGGGTTCCAGCCTCATCCATCAGGAATCCCGTCGCGGTGAAATAAGATCCTTTCGGATCGGAAAACTGTTCTTCGTCCATGTTGAGCTGCCTCCAGCGGGTTCGGCCGATCAGGCAGCTTTTTTCTGATAGAAAAACCGGCTCTTGTCCGGAAAGACACGGCTGGTATAATTGCGCAGCTGGTCGATCCCGAACCACGTGAGCATTTCGTTCAGCATCTGCGGCGGGACGTTCCTGTCCACACCCACGTAGACGTACTGACCGTCTTTCTCCGCGGACGTCATCGTATCCACACGGATCCCGTCATAATTGAATACTTCAATGCCGTTATTGCTGCTGACATAACGCAGATGTTCAGGTTGAAACATAACTCTTCCTCCTGTTATTCTTCGTTCGTTCCGGGAAACAGACGCAATCGGTTCATTCCTCAATGGCGGCGTAGGCTTGCTCGACTTCTTTGAGCTCCTGGCCGGCCAGAATATCGTATTCGTTGACCCTGCCCCTCACGACACCGAGGCAGCGGACGTCCTGCCAGCCCTGCACTTTGATCAGGGGATAGGTTTCCTTGTCCGGGTTATAGGATTCGAGGCCCCTGGGCGTAAACTGCTTGATGTACAGGGTATCCTCGTAGATGACCACCACGTCGTCGCCGACGCGTGGCGTACGCTTTTCGTCCACATACACGAAAGAGCCGTCCATGTACACGGGTTCCATGCTCTTCCCGTTCACCTTGACCAGAACGGTGCTCTGCTGCTGATACGGGTTCGTCCGCACATACAGCTGTTCGGTGGGCAGTTCGTCGTCCATGGTGGGTCCGAAACCGGCTGACGCTGCCAGGATGGCGGGCATTCTGTAAGCGGAATTCCTCAGGTACTCAAACTTGCGCTCCTGCTCGTTCTGCTCCAGCTCGGAGATAAGCGTCCGGACCATCCGCTTGTTGGCGGGATTCATTCTCCGGTAAGACGACAGCACGTCGCGCTCGTCGCCGTTCAGTCCCATCTCGGGCTCCATATTCAGCAGCTCGGTCGCGGAAATACGGAGCACGCTGCACAGCTTGGGAACCGTGTCAAAGTCAGGCCGTGCGATACAGCGCTCCCAGTTGCCAACAGCGGCGGGCGTAACGCCGATCCTCTCCGCCAGTTCGGCTTGCTCCAGGCCCGCCTGCAGGCGCTTCTGACGGATCAGGTTGGCCATCCTCATCCGCCGGGCCATGTCCACAACAGGCCGACTCCTTGCCATGAGCACTTCCTCCCTCACAGGTAATTTCATGATCTGAATGCATTGTAACACAAATTTAATATTTGTCAATAGGTTTTTAATAATTTATAAACAATTAAATTTGTTATTTGGATATACGCTTGGCCCTGAGTTCTTCTGAGATGAATCAGCTGCTCTCAGGATCATTCAATGCCACATGTTTGAATTTGACTTGAACCCGGTTTTACGTTACAATTCAAACGGCTTGTCACACAAAAGATTCTTATCAGGGGCGATAACCTTTCCCCTTTGCACAGAACGAATCCGCCCACGGCAAAAACGGAGAAACACTTATGAGATATGTTCAGATCCCCAATGTCGTGCAGCCCGTTTCGCAAATGATCCTGGGCGGATCGAGCGCCCGATTCAACTCCGGTTCAGACGTGACAGACCTGATAGAAGGCGCCCTGGCCTGCGGGATCAACGCGTTCGACACGGCACGGGTATACGGGGAGAGCGAAAACGCCATCGGCCGTTGGCTGAAAGCCGGGGACAGACGGAATAAAATCGTACTGATCTCCAAGGGCTGCCACCCCAGCATGGCCTTTCATAAGCGGATCAGCGCCAACGCGGCCGCCGACGACCTGAAACGCTCTTTGGACGCTCTGAATACGGACCGGATCGATATTTATCTGCTTCACCGGGACGACGAATCCGTTCCGGTCGGAAAAATCGTTGATTTCCTGAACCGGCATCATGAAGAAGGCCGGATCGGGGCGTTCGGCGGATCCAACTGGACGGCGGACCGCATCGCCCAGGCCAATGCGTACGCCGCACAGCACGGGCTCAAAGGCTTTACCGTTTCCAGCCCCCATTACAGCCTTGGCCGTCAACGCCACGATCCCTGGGGCAACGGATGCAAAACCATTACAGGTGAAAAGCACGCAAAGGAGCGTGAATACTACCGTGAAACGCGGATGCCCGTCTTGGCCTGGTCGAGCTTGTGCAACAGCGTATTCTCAGGAAAACTGACCAGCCGCGAATGGGGAAAGCTGCAAAAGTACTTTGGTATCAACAGCAAATGGGCCTATGGATGCCGAGACAACCGGGAACGGCTTTCCCGCTGCGAGAAAATCGCGGCCGAAAAGGGCGTAACCGTAGCACAGATCGCTCTGACCTGGATGCTGTCAGGGCCCATCAACGTCTTTCCCATTATCAGCGCGTCAAGCCCGGCAAGGATCAAGGAAAACGCCGCCGCAGCAGACATCAAATTACCAGAGCAGGAATACGCCTGGTTGGACTTGGCTTTGTAAGCATCCGGACTTCCTGAACAATGTTTATTGAACCTGTTATTGCATATCACTGAAAAAAGGGCGTTCCCGCGTCAAATTCGCGGGAACGCCCCTTTTAAATTGGGTCTGCCAGGCCGGGTCAGTCATCTTCTTGTACAGGAATGTAGACCTGCTCGGCGACTGCCGTCAGATCCAGTCCGTCCGGATCCGTCGTATACACAGAGAGGGAATACATCAGACCGGGCGCGGCGTCATACCAGAGGCACAGCTCGACCCAGTCCTCGCTGCCGGTCTGGGCCTGTCCGATAGTGCCATAGCAGCGGCCGACGGTGATGGTTTCTTCGTTTTCCCAGCCGAAATACATCCCGGAGATGTTCATCAGCTGGCCTTCCTGCAACGCCGTGGGCTGGATGCGTGCGCAGAAATCGTCAGGTCCCAGGGAGAACTGCATCTCCGCGAGATTCTCGCCCGGCAGAAAGCGATAAATAACATTTTCCGCGCCCTCCGGAACACCGAAGCTCAGCCCGGACGCTTCAGCCAGCTGCTCCGCGGTCAGTTCTTTCCACGGATTGACCATGTCCGGTGCATACGAATCACCCACAAACCCGCTGTCGTTCTTCTCACTGTACAGAAACCAGGTGTCCAGTTCAGCCGGAAGTTCGTCCTGATCCCACACGTGGGTCCACAGCAGCATGTCCTCCGAAAAGGCGTCCAGGGGCGTGCCAGGGCCGTACAGCACCATTTCGTCCCCCTCGCTGAGTCCGTAGGGATCCGCCGTCACGAAACGGATGCCGTCATCGATCGCTTCCGGGACCTGTCCTTCGTCCGGTGCCAGCGCGTCAACACGGATCTTCCAGGCGTTGTCGTCCATGCGCTCCGCAAGGCTCATTCGACCGCTGAAAGCGCAGCCGTAAATCGTGCCGTCAGGGTAACCCTCGCCGGTTTCCCCCATTTCGCTGTCGTGATATTCGCCGCTGAAGGACCCGTCCGCCTGAATCCGGAGGTCGGTGGACCAGGCGCCCGCACCGCTGCTGAAACTCCATTCCAGGCCGGCCAGTACATCAAAAATGTTTTCCGTTGTTTCCGCCACTGCCCCTGCGGCAGACAGCATCAGCATCAGACTCAATATCCAGGCAATGACTCTCTTCATTTTAGCACTCCTTTCCCGGGAAGGCTGTTTGATCCTTCCACAGTATATACGTATCAACCCGTCAGATTTATCCAGCTTTATTGAAAAAATTGACGTGATTGACATAGAGTATAGATAAACCGAATATTGATATTTCATCAGTTATGTTATTGCCCCCACGCACCATATTTGGTTCTGCTGCCAGATTACCGTTCGCGTCAACGATTTGCATAATATCGCTTGTAAACTGTGTTCTAAGCTCCGCGGCCAATCGAGCATTGAACAACGGCCGGAAATATGGTATACTGATATATATGGTTGTCTGCGCATGCGAACAAGAGGAGCAACGAGTATGCATGATGAATTCGCTGTTTCGGACGGGAAAAGGATCCTTTATCAGACCGAAGGCTTTCAGCCGGAACAGGTCACCAATACGGTCAGCCTGTCGGAAGGGAAAACACTGCTGATCTGCTATCACGATCAGAAGATCCTGGAGCAGAGGCTGCAGGAAGCTGAAGAGGCCATTGCCGCCAAGGACATATTCCTGAGCAACATGTCCCACGATATCCGCACGCCCATGAACGCTATCGTGGGCTTGACGCTGCTGGCCAAAATGCACCTGGACGAAACGCCCCGCGTAGCCGACGCGCTGAACAAGATCGAAACAGCCAGCAGTCATTTGCTGAGCCTGATCAACGATGTTCTGGATATGTCCCGGATCAATTCAGGCCGGATGCAGTTCACTCCCGAGGCTTTTTTCCTGAACGACCTGATCCACGAAACCCTGATGTTCGTCCGGCCTCAGGCGCTCAAGAAAAAACAGTCGCTGCAGCTGGCCACGGAGGACATTGCTGTGGAATCGCTGATCGGCGACAGCCTGCGCCTGCGCCAGATTTTTGTGAATATCATCTCAAACGCCGTGAAATATACGCCCGAAAAGGGAGAAATCTCCGTACGCTTCTCCGAGGAAATGACGCAGGACCGGTGCACGCTGCTTTTCACATGTCAGGATAACGGGATTGGTATGTCCGAGGAATTTTTGCAGCGCATCTTCGAGCCGTTCGAGCGCGTTCACTCCTCCACCGTGTCCCGGATCGAGGGCACCGGCCTGGGAATGAGCATCGTAAAAAAGCTGACGGAAGCCATGAACGGGGTCATTTCCATTCAATCAAAGCCCCAGGAAGGCACCACCGTTCAAATCCGCATTCCCCTGGAATATCAGATCATCCCCGTGCATACGGACGCGTTGAAGGATAAACGTGTTCTGGTGGTGGAAAGCGACCCCGCTTTGCGCACCCAGTACGACGCTTACCTGAATGAGTTTCGGATCGAGCATACGATCACCGATTCTGTTCAAGCAGCACTGGATGCGCTGGCCGACGCCGATATCGGCAGCCGGCCCTTCCACGCGGTGATTATCGGCCAATCCTGCGGCGAGAAAGAAGATAAGCTGGATTTTGCCGCATATCTGCATAAATACGCCCCCGCACTGCCCCTGCTCCTGTCCAGCAACGACGATTGGGAGCAGATCCGCTACCAGGCGGAGCACAGCGGGATCGTATCGTTCCTGCCGCTGCCGCTGTTCCGCAAAAGCCTCATTCAGGGGTTGGAGGCGGTGCTGGAAAACCTGTCGAAAGAAAGGAAGCCTCAGCTTATCCCGATCTGAAAGGTAAAAAACTGCTGCTGGTAGAAGATAATTTCATCAATCAGGAGATTGCCCTGGAGATTCTGGGCGCGACAGGCGCCCAGATCGACGTGGCGGAAAACGGCAGCCAGGCGGTGGAGCGCTTCCTCGCCTCCCCGGAGAACGGTTACGCGTTGATCCTGATGGACGTGCAGATGCCCGTGATGAACGGATACCAGGCGACCGAGCAGATCCGCAGCAGCGGCCGAACGGACGCTGCCACCGTGCCCATTTACGCCATGACGGCCAATACCTTTGCTGAGGATATCGCCAGGGCCCGGTCCGCCGGTATGAACGGCCACATTGCCAAGCCGATCGACATCAACGCCCTGATGCAGGTGCTGCGCACTGCCCTGGGGAGGTAGCGGCATGCATGAATGGCAGGACCAATATATCCGCAATGTGCAGGAGATCAAAGAAATCCTGCCTTTGTTCGGAATGGAAAAAAACGATTTTGATACCTGGTATGCCGGCCATCTGGCCGCGGAAGCGCGCATCAAAGCCCTGCGGGAGGAAAACAACTGTCTGCTTTCCGATAACCTTTTCCCGGCGCTGGATACCCTGCACAGCGCAGACAAAGAGGAAACCGATGCATTGGTGCGCTTTGCCGGTCGGCTGATGGATTGGAAAACCAACCTGGACTGCGGCGTATACGTGGCCATTCACGACGCATTGCTGAGCCTCTACCGCGTCCGGAAGGACCGGGCAGGCGTGATCCGGGAATTATATATGTTAGGGATGGGCCTGTATTATCTGCACCGCAGCGTGACAGGGGTGGAGTGTCGGGAAACGGAATCCATGCACTTCCAGAACGAAATGCTGTTTACGGAAGCGGGCTCCTATTTCCGGTATTTTCAAACCATTCAGGATGATGATACCAGGGCTTATATTCTTCGGGCCATGGCCAACGTCAGCATCTGTACCACCGATTTCAAGCGCCGCATCGACGCCAGCATGAACTTTATCCAGGTGGTCAAATCGCCCGAATACCGCGCCATGGCGCCTTCGCTGCCCTGGAATACCTACCTGCGCCGGGCCCATCAGCAGCTCAGCACTTCCCGCAGCCAATTATCCAACGAGGAAATCACCCAGGCCGAAGTGGCCGCGGTGATGGATTCCTGCTACGAGGTATTCAAGCCCGAGTCCCAGTCTGCCGAGCCCAGCCTGCGGTGGCTGTGGCCTTATTATGAAATGGAATTCCACTGCGGCTACGTTAGCCTGGAAACCACTGTGGAGCGGTTGGAAACGCTGATCCGGGAGGCACCGGAGGACAAATACGACGAGTCCGGCCTGTACGGCTGCGTGCAGCTGCCCATCTACCTGGGCCGGTATATGCGCAAGAATGAGAAACTGCAGCGGGATGCGGAGCTTCGCCGTTTTCTGGGAGAAGCGTACCGCAAAATGCTGCGGATGCTGATGACGATCCCGCCCGCCATGTGCGATGAGAATTTTCACCATGCGCTCGTCATGGTCATCTCCGATTTTTTCGAAATGGATGGCCTGCTGTCCTACCAGGAAGTGACCGCCCGGCTCATGCAGCGTTTCGCCGGCCGGCTGTACCTGCAATCCCTGAAAGCGAGCAATCTGCTGTCCTGTATCTGTGATTTCATTTGGAACCGGGATCCCAAATATTTCTCCCAGCTGCCCGTTCTTGCCGGCATAGAGGATACAAACGAACGCCGGGAAACCCTGCTGCGCGTCGCGCGGGACTGCGGATTGTACCACGATTTCGGCCTGTTCAAAATGAATATGGAGCGCATCCAGCATACCCGGCAACTGTTTGAGAACGAAGACGCCATGTACCGGCTGCATACTGTTTCAGGCTATGACGATCTGCGTCAGCGGGAGAGCACCCAGCCTTTCGCTGATATTGCCCGGGGGCATCACAGCAGCTACACAGGCGAAAGCGACCCTTCGGGCTATGTACGCATGGAATCCCCGTACCGGCAGATGACAGACCTGACCGCCCTGGTATCCGACCTCATGGAAAACGAAACGGAAGGGGTAGCCGCTTGGGCCAAAGGTATCCGGCAGAAAAGCCGCTTTTCTCCCCAAGCCGCTGCTTTCCTGACGGAAAAAGCCCTGCTGGATGCCCTGGACAGCATCCTGACCGGGCAGGACATGGACAACTGCCGGACCGCTTATGACTTCTATTGGGGGAAACAGGATCTCTTCAGCCAGCGCCCCGGGAAGGCCGATCCATGACCGTCAGGCAGCAGCGCTGCCGGAACTGATTCGGTACGAGCAGATTGAGCAAATATTTGGGAGGTGTCGCCGTTCTTTGCGGGCACCTCCCTTTCTATTTGTGTGGCACTTTATGTGATCCATGTGCTCAGAATCGGGCGTTTCCGGCGCAGCCATCAGCCTGCTGGTAACCAATCTACGAATAACAGACAGGCCACCTGCCGTGAACTGTTAAATTCCTGATCTTCCCGATGCTGTTGCTCCTAAGGATAATGTTTTATTCGTACACTAATTTTGCCGCTTCATAACAGGATGACAAGCAGGGGTTGCCTTGTGATAGTTTTTTGTGTGGCGGCGTCAGTTGTCGCTGGTGGACGGCGGCGGATGATGTTCCTCCCGCGAAACACAAAGCCTCACTAAATGCCAGCTGCTACAGACTTTTTAGAAGCCGCAAAACACTCCTGGGCTCAATTCGTCATTGTCGCCGTCTTCGCTTCCGCTCCGGTTGCTCTGTATTGAATTGCGCGCAAACCGCATACAAGAATGGCGGCGACAGAAGGGCGTTTTCCTGAGCCCTTTTGCCGCCGCCATACAGGATAACGACAGTGTCAGATGTTCAATGCAAACCGGATCACCAGATCAGGAGCCTGTCTTCCGGCGCCAGGTACATCGGCGTACCCTCCGTGACGGACGGATAGGTCTGGTAGAATTCATCAAAGTGCTGCACGGTGAAATTGACCCGGATATAGGGCAGGGGATGGGGGTTCGACTGGATGTCATACGGCATGCCAATGTCTTTTCATGGTGCTCTCTCTTATATCATGAAAGGACGTGTCACGGTTGATGAACTGGTAAATCGAATTCCCATTTCACGGAGAACCCTGCTTCGTTTGCGTACCGAGGAGAAGAAAAAGTACAATCTTGACCAGATCATCGCTATATGTGTTGGCTTGAACCTGCCATCCTGGCTGTCGCAGATTCTGCTTGATAAAGCAGGTTTGACCGTCAAACGTTACGGCCCTTACGGGTATTATGGTACTATTCTGGATTGCTTTTATATGGACACCATTAATGAAGTACAGAAGTTCCTGACTGATAATGGATATGATCCTTTGAATCTTGATTTTGATTCCAATTGATCAAAGATTTAGAATTTGTATTCATAAGGAACTAATAAAAGGGGCTCACCATGGTTGGTGATGAGCCCCTCGATTGGTTCAGTTTGCTTGGGATGCGCGTCTTTATCCTTCGATGGCAATCCGCTTCTTTTCAGGAAGTTTCTTCTCTGTCTTCTTCGGGATGTTCAGGCTCAGCACACCATGCTCCAGTTTTGCGGTAATATCTTCCTCCGTAAGCGCCTCGCCTACATAGAAACTCCGCTGCAACGTTCCGTCGTAACGCTCCTGGCGTATGGTCTTGCCCTTCTTCGTCTTATCTTTCTCGACCTCTTTCGCGGCCGTGATGGTCAGATAACCATTCTCAAGGTTCAGCTGAATCTGGTCCTTCTGGAAGCCGGGCAGGTCAATGTCCACATCGTAATGGTCATCATGCTCATGTACATCGGTCTTCATCTCACGGGCAAAGTGCCTGCCGTAGAGCTGACGATCCATGTTCCGGAAAGACGGGAAATCGAACCAGTCATCGAACAAATTCTCAGCAATAATACTCGG